>NZ_CP048630.1:323000-646000 GCF_010669125.1 Ancylobacter pratisalsi | reverse complement strand
GCGTTGACGATACCCGGAAAGCCGATATGTGCCCCGCGCAGTGCCGCGAGCGCGCTGCCGTAATAGGTCAGCCAGCAGAGGCCGATGGAGGCGATCTCGTCATACCAGACGAGCGAAAGGCCGAGGGCCCGGAAGACGAAGCCGAGCACGATGATGATGGTCAATCCCGCCATCAATACTGCGGCGATCACTTCCAGGATCCGGTCATAGATCCTTTTGATTGCAAGCATGTCAGTTTTCCATGGGCCGTGGCGTCGGGCGCCCGCACGTCAGACGGGCGGCGGGGCGTCGCGGGACTGGCGGGGACGAGCGCGTGCGTCCCCGCCTCATTCTCGGACTTGGAGGAGTGGGTCCCCGAGAGGCTCGGGAACCCATGAAGCTCAGAAGAAGGAGGGGCTCAGGAGCCCTTGCCCAGCGCCAGCGAGTCGTCGATCAGCTTCTGGCCGCCGGGAACTTCCGCGGCGAACTGCTCGTAGACCGGCTTGCTCGCGGCGATGAAGGCCGCCTTGTCGACCTCGTTCACCTGCATGCCGGCGTCCTTGAGCTTGCCGAGCAGTTCCTTGTCGAGATTCGCGGCAATCTCGAGAGCGACGGGCTGCATCTCGATGGCGGTCTCGGCGAGGGTCTTCTGGACATCGGGGGGCAGGCGCGACCAGCTGCGGCCGGCGGTGAGGTAGGCCGGCGTGTACACGTGGCCGCTCATCGACAGGTATTTCTGCACTTCCTGGAAGCGCGAGGGGTAGATCTGGGCCAGCGGGTTCTCCTGACCGTCCATCACGCCAGTCTGCAGCGCGACGAACACTTCGGAAAGCGCCATCGGGCTCGGCGTTGCGCCATAGGCCTGGAACATGCGCACGCGCCACACGCCCTTGGGGGTGCGCAGCTTGATGCCCTTGAGGTCTTCCGGCTTGACGATCGGTCGGGTGTTGTTGGTGATCTGGCGGAAGCCGTTCTCCCAGGTGGCGAGGATCTCGTAGCCCTTTTCCTTGGCAATCGGGATCAGCACCGGGTTGATGACAGCTTCGCGGATCTTCGCGGCGTGGTCGCGGTCCTTGACCAGATAGGGCATCTCGAACACGCCGAACTCCGGCGCCACCGTGGTCATGACGGTGGAGGGCAGGGCCAGATCGACCGTGCCGAGCTTGAGCTTTTTCAGAAGCTCGCCGTCATTGCCGAGCTGGCTGGAGCCGTAGACGACGACTTTCGCCTTGTCGCCGAGCTTCTCGTTCGCACGCTTGGCGAACTCCTGGGAGGTCTGATCGAACAGGGAGCCGGGTTCACCGACATGGCCGAGTTTGATCTCGATGGGTTCTGCAGTTGCAACCGAGGCAAGCAGAACAGTGCCGGCAACCGCCGACACGATTCGCGCGAGGCGGATCATGGCAAGCTCCTTTTGGTTTCCTCGACGGCCGGATTTTTTCCGGTCTCGTTACGGCGTGGACCCGCGCAAACCCCTCATGGGAATCTGACACTCAATCCGCACTACTAATTATGAATGCAAAAATTCCGACAGAAGGCAAGGCGAGACTTGACGCATGGCTGTTGAAAGGGACATTCGGGGCGCAGAGCGACGCCAGCCGAGACAGGAAAAAATCATGCCGGACCTCAGCCTTAACGCTGCCCAGACCATTCTCTCCACTGCATTGGATCATTGCCGCAAGGGCAACTTCAAGCCGATGGCGGTGGTTGTGCTCGACGCCCGCGGCGCGGTGAAAGCGGCCGCCACCGAGGATGGCACCAGCCTGAAGCGCTTCGAGGTAGCCCATGGAAAGGCCTATGGCGCGCTATCGCTGGGCATGGGCTCGCGCTCGATCTTCAAGCGCGCAAAGGAGCAGGCCTTCTTCGTTGCGGCGATCAGCCATGTTGCCGGTGGCGCGCTCGTGCCTGTGCCCGGTGGTGTGCTGATCCGCGATTCTGGCGGCGCGGTGATCGGCGCGGTCGGGATTTCCGGCGACACATCCGAGAATGACGAAGCGGCGGCGAGCGCGGGAATCGCGGCCGCGGGCCTGACCGCCGACCCCGGCGCGGACTGACCAGGGCGGAGGTAACCATTCGCCACTTGCCTCGCCTCCGGTTTTGCCGTGATTGCGCCTTGCGAGGGTCACATCGTGGTCACGCAAGGCCAGCAAGGAAGCCGGTGGCGGGCTTTTGAAGGGCGATGGGGTCGAACGAAGCGATGAGCGAGGCAGCTCGATTGGGGGCCGACGATGGCGCGCGCGCACCGCGCTCGTCGCTGGTTGGCGTGGATGGCGAGGCCAGTATCTGGCGTGCCCGGCTGTTTCTGGTGCTGTTTTTCCTCGCCTGTGTGCTGCCGGGCTTTTTCACCCTCCCGGTCATCGACCGCGACGAGGCACGGTTTGCCCAGGCGACCCGGCAGATGGTGGAAAGCGGCGACTTCATCACGCCGCGCCTGGGGGCTGAACCGCGCTTCAAGAAGCCGATCGGGATCTACTGGCTGCAGTCCACGGCGGTGGAACTGACGGGGCTGGGGGCGCACGCGCCGATCTGGGCCTACCGCATTCCCTCGCTGCTGGCCGCCTGCCTTGCCATTTTGCTGACTCACGCCATAGGGGTGCGGCTTTTCGGGGCTCGGGCGGCCTTCTGGGCGGGAGCGCTGCTCGCCGCCTGCGTCGTCCTCGGCGGCGAGGCGCGGCTCGCCAAGACCGACGCCACGCTGCTTGCCTGTGCCGTGGCCGGTCAGCTGGCCCTGGCACGGCTCTATGTCGCGCGCGGCGAGAAGGTCTCGCTTGGCTGGCCCTTGTTGTTCTGGGGGGCGATGGGTGCGGCGATCCTCGTCAAGGGGCCGATTGCGCCCATGCTCGCGGCGTTTACCGCGATTGGCGTATCGCTGTGGGATCGCGACTGGCGCTGGCTGAGGGTGCTACGTCCGGTGCTGGGCGTGCCGTTGATGCTGGTCATCGTGTTGCCCTGGCTGATCGCCATCGCGATGCACTCCGGCACGGACTTCTTCCACGAGGCGATCGGTAAGGACCTGCTCGGCAAGGTGGCGACAGGGCAGGAGTCTCACGGCGCGCCGCCCGGCGCGCATCTGGCCGCCTTCCTCGTCATCTTCTGGCCGGGGGCCGCGCTGGCGGTGTCCGCGCTGCCGTGGGTGTGGACCAACCGGCGCACGCCGGCGGTGCGGTTCTGCCTCGCTTGGATCGTGCCGTTCTGGATTGTGTTCGAGATCACGGCGACCAAGCTGCCGCATTATACGTTGCCAACCTATCCGGCGATTGCGCTGCTCGCCGGCGCCGCGCTGGCATCCGGGCGGCTCGACCAGCCATCCTGGTGGATGCGCACCCTGGTCGTCATGGCGGCTCTTGGCGGCGTGCTGGCAGGCGTCGGGCTGGTGGGTGCGTTCTATTGGTTCGAGGCCGCGGTGTCGGTCGAAGCCGTGGCGCTTGCGCTTCTTGCCGCCGCGATCGGGGCCATCGTGGTGTGGCAGGCGCTGGGTGCGGGCATGACGAGTGCCTATCGTGTGCTGCTGGCGCAGGCCGTCGTGCTCTACACGCTCGGTTTCGGCGTGGTCGCGCCGCGGCTCGAGGCACTGTGGGTTTCCCCGCGCCTGGCGGCAGCCATTGCGGCGGATGTCGATTGCGTCCACCCCCAGGCGATGGTGTCCGGCTTTTCCGAAGCGAGCCTGTTGTTCAACATCGGCACGAATACGCTGACAGGCGATGGCGCGCAGGCCGCCGACTTTCTTGCCGAACCGGGCTGTCGTGTGGCCGTGGTGGACACGCGCCAGCGCGCCCGTTTCGATGCACGCATGGCCGAACTTGGCCGCACCGCGCGCTCGCTCGATACGGTGAACGGCGTTAATCTTGGCAATGGTCGCCTTCTCTCGCTCGATCTCCTCGTCGCGCCGCAGGGCGCCGGCACGAAAGGGCCGTGAGCAACATGACGTTCTCCCTTACCCCGTGGCTGATGATCGGCTTTGTCGGGCAGGCTCTCTTCACCATGCGTTTCCTGGTGCAGTGGATTGCAAGTGAGCGGGCACGTCGCTCGGTGGTTCCCGTGGCGTTCTGGGGCTTCTCGATGGGCGGAGGGATGACCCTGCTGGCCTATGCGATCTATCGCCAGGATCCGGTGTTCATGGTCGGTCAGGCTGCGGGGCTTCTGATCTACAGCCGCAACATCTATTTCGTGCTGCGCGAGCGGTCCGGGCGCGCCGGCGCGCCGGCGGAGGCCGAACCCGGTAGCTGACCGCTGCGGCGCGGGGCCGCGAGGCCGCCGCGCTCGATGAAGTCTCGGGCCGCTGCCGAGAAAGGCCGGTCGTCGCAAGACGTCATCCAGTCATCATTGTCCTTTCATTTCGACGTCACGGGCGTGCCCTCTTTTTCCATTCATCGCGGGCGTGATGGGGTGGAAGGAGCGGCATTTTGTTCAAGGAGGTTTGCGCGCTTTTCTGCGTATTCTACCGTGACAACAGGGTGTTGACCTTTGTCTATCTGACATTCCTGATCTCAGCGGTCTTCATCATCGCCCCGTCGATCGATCTCGCGGTGTCACGCCTGTTCTACGTGCCGGGCGAAGGCTTTCCACTGGCCCGGGTCGCGCTGCTGCAGGATCTGCGCAATGCAGGAAGCTATGTCTCGGTCGCGGTCGGCATCGTGCTCGGCGTCGTGCTGCTGCTGAAGCTTCTCAATCCGATGCGCCCCAGCCTGTTTGCTCCTCGGTTCTCGCTGTATTTCGTGATGCTGTACTTGCTCGGCCCGGCCTTGCTGGTGAACGGCGTTCTCAAGAACTTCTGGGGCCGACCTCGTCCCAAGAATGTCGACGAGTTCGGAGGGCAGCTTCCCTTTGTCGATGCGTGGTCGTTCGGCGAGCACATCTTCTCGCATCGCTCGTTCGTTTCCGGCGAGGCGGCAACAATCGCATGCCTCATCCCGTTAGCGCTCTACCTGCCACGCCCCTGGAGGCGGCAGGTTCTGGTGCTGCTGGGGCTGGTGGCGGCGGCCGTGTCGATGAACCGGGTGGCGGCCGGTGCCCATTTCCTGTCGGACATCACCATTTCGACGGCGCTGGTTCTGACGTTGGCGGTGGGGCTGCGGCGCGCCTTCTACGTCGCCTATGCCGAGACCTTCAGCAATGAGCGGCTGGAGAGCGAACTTACCCGGATCGGACTGGCCTGGCGGGCGCAGAGAACCGCCTTCGCGCGGGCACTGTTCACGCTGCCGGCAGGTGCTCTACGCGGCGCTGTCCGCGGCCTTGGGATCGCCACGGACTGGCTGGGCACTCAAAGTGTCCCCGTCGGAGCCTTGTCGTCCACGCTCGGCACCATAGCCTCGTTTGCCTGGCTGGGCCCGTTCCTCAACGGGATCGCGACATCGCTGTCCTCGGCAATCAGCGGAACGATGGTGCGCCTCCTGAGCCAGGACACGCCGACCAGATCGTAAATGCCGATCAGGGCGCGGCCGAAATTGGTGTATTTCGACTGGCCCGCAAGGCGCGGACGGTCACCCACCGGCGCATAGGCGACGTCGCGGCCGTAACTGATGAACAGCGCCGGCAAATAGCGATGCATGCCGGAGAAATAGGGCAGGCGCAGAAAGGCCTCGCGCCAGAACACCTTGATGCCGCACCCGGTGTCCGGGCAGTCGTCCTTGAGCAGGAAGTCGCGCAGGCGGTTGGCGAGGATCGAGGCGATGCGTCGCGATCCCGTGGCGCGGCGCTTGGCGCGAATGCCGCCGACCAAAGCCGGCCCATCCGTGCCCGGCGCCGCGAGCCGAGCCACCAGGCTGGCGATGTCCGCCGGGTCGTTCTGCCCGTCGCCATCCATCGTGGCGATGACCGGGAAGCGCGCGGCGAGGATGCCGGTGCGTAGCGCCGCGCTCTGACCGGCACGGCTGGCGTGACGCAGATAGCGCAGCCCGCCATGGGAGGCGGCAAGCGACTTCACCTCGTCGCCGGTGGCGTCGTCGCTGAAGTCGTCGACGACGATGATCTCGCCGAGACATTCGTCTGGCACAACCTGAAGGGTTTCCGCGACGAGACGGGCGATGTTGCCGGTCTCGTTATAGGCGGGAATGACAATCGAAACACGCATCCTGACTTGCTCCGGCCCTCAAACCTACACTGTCGCCGCTCGATGAAGGCGCGATGAACCTCGGCACTCGAAAGCGGCGTCCTGCCACGCGCGAGCCTGCCACGCGGGGAACAAATTCCATTCAGGCCGCATTCATCCTGTCCTCGATAACGTCAGAGCATGGATCGTATCTTCGGAGGAATAAACGATGAAGAAGATCATGATTGCGCTAACGGCGGCGGTTGTTTCCGTAACGTCAAGTGCTGTTCCCTCATTCGCGGCCCCTCTCGGGCTGAATGCCGTATCAACACCGCAGTCGAATGTCGAACAGGTGCGTGCACCTCGTGGCTATTACTATCGCGGTGGTCGGCATTATTATAACGGACATCGTGGCTATAACTACTACCGACCGGGGTACCGGCGCTACAATGGCTGGTGGTATCCTGCGGGCGCTTTTGCGGCCGGGGCGCTGATCGGCGGAGCGATCGGCGGGGCGGTCGCCAGCCCGCCGCCGGCGCGTTACGTCGTCCCCAGCGGAAACGCGCATATTCGTTGGTGTGCGGCCAACTACCGTTCCTATCGGGCTTACGACAACACGTACCAGCCCTATAACGGCCCGCGCCGTCAGTGTGTGTCGCCTTACTGACCTGTAGGCCACGCGCAGAAGAACGGCATGCCGTGACGTTGCCAACCCCGAAGCCCGGATTCTCCGGGCTTCGGCCGTTCGCTGCGGCGACCGGCTGTCGGCGGGTTTCACGTCTCGCCGACGTCCACAAAGACTTTGCTTTCAGCACGCTTCTTCAAGCAATATGATCGTCAGATCATGGGCGCCCGCACTGTGCTGGAGTGAGCAAGATGACGGCCGAGCTGGCCAGCGCCGCCGTCAGTGCCGTTGCAACGCGGGTCGCATTGCGGGAGGGCGCCGAACCCCAGTTCGCGGACTGGCAGGCCTCCTTCACACGCCATGCCTCATCCTTTGACGGCTTTCTCAGTATCGAGTTCATACCGGCCTATGCGGGCGCGATGCTCTGGCAGGTGGTCCAGCGTTTCACCTCTCACGGAGCGCTCGATGCGTGGATGGCCGATGCCGCGCGTGCCGGGCTACTCGCCGGGCTCTCGCCACTGAGGCCGGCCGGTGTCGACGACCTCGTGGAGGAGGCGGCACCCGATTTCCACGCCGTCGCCGCCGTGACCGAGGTCATCACCACGAATGTCGAGCCGGGCCGTCAAGCCGACTTCCTAGCCTGGGCCGAATCCGTTCAGGCGGTTCAGGCGCGTTTCCCCGGTTATATGGGAACCCTGGTTCAGGCGCCGCTTTCGGCAGACTTGCCTTACTGGACAACCCTGGTCCGCTTCGCCACGCCCGAGGCCCTCGACACGTGGGTCAATTCTCCCGAGCGTGGGGCTCTGCTCGACAAGTCCGATCCCCACATATCGCGCTGGCATAGCCACCGCCTGCCCGCAGGATTCGGGGAATGGTTCGCGCCACCGGGCGCCGGCGCATCGCCCGCGGCATGGAAGCAGACCGCGCTGGTTCTCATGGCGCTGTTTCCGGTGGTGATGCTGGAGATCCGTTTTCTCAGCCCCTATCTCGCCGGCCTGCCGATTGCCGCGGCAACGTTCATCGGTAATGCGATCAGCGTCTCGCTGGTATCCTGGCCGCTGGTCGGGCTGGTGCGCGCCTGCATGAAGTGGTGGCTGCAGCCCGCTCCCGAGCACCGTGCACTCATCGAGGGCGTGGGCGTGCTTGTGCTGTTTGCGGTCTATGCCAGCGAATTGGTTTTGTTGTCGCTGTTGTTCCCCTGAACACGCGAAGCTGTGACGTGCAGGTCCCTCCAGTCAATCAAGGAACGCAAGATGACAGCCGACGACGAGAAGTTCATGACCCGGGCGATTGCTCTCTCCGAGAAGACGTCGCTGGTCGACAGCGCCGGCGGGGTATTCGGCTGCGTGATCGTGCAGGACGGCGAGATCATCGGTGAGGGGGCCAATCGCGTCGTTGCGGAGAATGACCCGACCTGGCATGGCGAAATCGATGCCATCCGCAAGGCATGCAAAAAGGTCGGGAGCTTCAAGCTGACGAATGCGACTCTCTATACCAGTGCCGAACCCTGCCCGATGTGCATGGCGGCCTGTTACTGGGCGGGCATCGAGCGCGTCTTCTACGCGTCCACCAACATGGACGCGCTGGAATACGGCGATTTCGACGACAGCATGATCTACCAGGAACTTAAGAAGCCGGTCAGCGAGCGCTCCATCACCTGCGTCCAGATCATGCAGCCGGAGGCTGTCGAGGTGTGGAAGAAGTACAAGAACAAGGAAGACCGCGTTCCCTATTGAGCCTGGCCCGCCGCCTCACGGGCGGGCGGCCCAGTGGCTGGCAGAAGGAAGGAGAGGGCGGCGTTGATCGAGGATCGACGCCGCCCTCTCCTTTGCTCAGTAAGGCGACACGCAGGGCTGGCGCGGGCCGTTATAGGGCTGGAACGAGTTGTCCGACGACCGATAAGAGCGATAGGTCTGCGCGCACCACGCGACATGTTGATTGTAGGCGCTTTGATTCTGCTGGGAGGCCGCCGCGCCCAGCATGCCGCCGATCAGCAGGCCGCTGATCAGGCCGGCGGCAACCGCGCCGCCATTGTTGTAGCCATTGTTGTAGTAGCCGCCACCATAATAGCCGGGCGGCGGGGGGCGGTATCCCGGCCGGTATCCCGGACGATAGCCGGGTCGATAGCCGGGCGGCGGGCGGTAGCCGGGAGGCCCTCCATATTGAACCTCGACAAGGCTTGCCGGTACCTGCGGAGCGATCGGGACGGATGGCTGCGCAACGGCCGTGCCGGTCAGGCCGAGCACGAGCGCAGTAACCAATAGGGGCCTCATTTATCTCTCCCAGGGGCATTAACGGAGCCGCACTGTATCGAAAGGTCAGTACCCGGGTCGAGACAATGTGTTGAGAGGCGTTTGCGGCGGCGTGTGTCGATCGGCAGGGCAGGGTGTCCCGGGATCCGACCCTCGTTCAATTCCCTTTCAAGGTCGGAGTTTTGGCGCGGCGACGGCGATGCGCCAACCGTGGCCGGCTATTGGTTCGTGTGGAACGCGAGAGGGGTGCCGGGCGCCCGAGGACGAGCGCTGCGATCTTGTGCGAGCTGAATACGTTACCGGACATGCGAGGTGTCACAGCTCAATGACCAGCGCAGGCGGTGACATGCACGACCAAAGTGCCAATATATCTCGTGGGTTGTTCTGCCAGCCGGTGGATGGCGTGCCGAGGGCACAATCTGGGGCGAGGCGTCGCAGCTCCTTGTTCTCGTCGAACTGTCGCGGTGAACAGCCCGGTAGGATCCTTCGTTTAAACTCGAATCATATCGCGCTGTCCCGTCTGGATGCCCCATGCTTCTGCGAGCCATATTCGCCGCCAATCTCACGCGCCTCTGCAAGCAGCAGAAGAGCATCGCTGAGGTTTGTCGCGCCACGGGCATCAACCGCCAGCAGATGAACAAGTACCTCGCGGGAGACCTGGTGCCACGCGAGGCGACGCGGGCGCGGCTGTGCAGCTATTTCGGTGTCAGCGACAGGGAGCTCTTCGAAGAGGCGAAGCCGGCTCGCCCGTATGGCGTGAAGGCTCCGGTGCCCACCGGGACGGTCGAGGACGAAGGGCTCGCGCTGCACGAATTGGCGGCGACGATGAAGTCGTTCGAGATCGAGGGGAGCACTTCGCTCAAATCGGGGCTGTACTTTGCCTACTTTCTGACGCCGCATGAGCCGAGCAGTCTCATGCGTTCGCTCATCGTGGTGCGCAGCGACAACGGGATCACCTCGTTCCGGCGGCTGACTGGGCGCTCTGAAGCGAAAGGATCCTGGTGGTCGCACTTTCGCGGCGATCATCGCGGCATCGTCGTGGAGCGTCGCCACTGGCTCTATTTCGTCGCCATGAACCAGGTCGGCTGCCAGGAGCCGACGCTGCTGGTGCTGCGATGGCTGACGCACTCAGAGGCCATGCTGAGCGGGCACGCCAGCATTCTCAACCCCTCAGGGCCCGTCGTGACGGCGGTGGTCCTGAAACAGTGCCCGCCGCGGATGACGCTCCGCGCCGCTATCCGCGCGTCGCACGTGCTGTCGAGCGACGATCCGACACTGGATCCGATCATCGTGGACACGCTGGAGGAGCAGTCGCGCTCGCTGCTCGCGACGGTGCGGCGCTTCGACCTCTCGGTCCAGCCGATCAAAGAGGGTGAGCGGAGTCTCTGGTAGCCTCTTCGTCGAGCTTCCTGCCCTCTTCCGCCAGCAAGGCCAAAAGCTCGTCGAGGATCGCAAGCTCTTCCATTCCGGGACCCGGACCTCGTGCGCGAAGGGCTTCGATGCCTGCCTCGATGCGCGCCATAGCGTCGCCCGCAGCATGTTCTTCCGCGCGCACCCCATGGCCAAAGCCCTCGGCGAACAGCCGAATGGGCGCGGTCATGATGCATCCGTCGAACATCCGCTTCCCACGCCGGTACGAGTACCCCATCCAAACTAGATTTCGGCTTCGTCGCCGACCATGGCCGCATGTGCATTAAACAGCGAAACCTTCGCTATTTAATTTAAATTTACGTCTAAGTTACTGATATTAAAGAGAAGGTTTCGCCGAATATTGCTCTTGTCGCCGCCCCTCAAACGGCCTGACATGGCGGGGAGGATCAATGGCGGTCCTCTTCGATTTACGGAGAGCGATTATGAAGACCAGCACCCAGACCATCGAACGCAAGCTGAACCTGACCGTGAAGGTTGCTGACGCTCCCAGCCGCACGTTCGTTACGCCGGCCATGCAGTACAACAAGGCGTGATGCGGTGAGCCCGTCCCGCACCAGCGGGGCGGGCCCTCCCGGGACCGAGCCTCCAGGACAGTGACACATGCAGATTCGCGCGGCCCGCACGCTCCTGTTTTCCCGCCGAGAGGGAACGGTTGAAGCGTTCAACTTCCTCTCGCGATCCGCATTCCAGTGCAGCCCTGATCTGCTGCTGCTTCTTAATGTCGTCGACGACTGGACCAGCCTTTCCGAGCTTGAAAGGCGGCTGCCGCAGCTCGCTTCCACCGAGCTGCGCGAGACGGTCGATCAACTCATCGAAGTGGGGGCGCTGGTGACGGCGGGTTCCGGCAAGGCGGCGGCCGAGGAGTATTTCGAGGCGCGCTGGAAGTGGGGAATTCCTGCCGCGGCCTTTCATTTCAGCCTGCGCGACCGGCCCTGTATGCCGATCGAGGAGGCCGAGGCGCTGCAGGTTGAGAAGGCCGCAGCAAGCGACCAGCCGCCGCTGTTTCTCGGGCAGGCCAGCGCTCTTTCCGTTACGATGCTGCCATCGCCGTTCGAAGGCAATGAGCTGCTTCAGCTCATGGCGCGCCGCCGCACTGTACGCGAAGCCGCACCAAAGCCGGTGACCATCCAGCAATTGTCGGATTGTCTGTTTGCCGGCATGGGGATCACCGGCAAAACGCGCAACTGCGTCGGCGAACTGCCGCTTGGCATGACGCCATCGGGTGGGGCGCGAAACCCGTTCGAGGCTTATGTCTACGCGCGGGCGGTCGAAGGGCTGGAGCCGGGCTTTTATCACTATGCCGCAGCGGAGCACACGCTTGGGCGTTTGCCGGGCGCCGAGTTTCCGCTGCCGTCCGAACTGCTGGGATCACAGGACTGGGCGGACGACATGCCCGCAGTGATACTGCTGTGCGCGCATTTCGAACGCACGATGTGGAAATATGACGATGCCGGGGCGTATCGCGTCGTGCTGATCGAGGCCGGCCACATTGGCCAGAACGTCATGCTCGCCGCGACGCGCTACGGGCTATCGGCCTGTCCGACGGCGGCGCTCCATCATGCGGCCATCGAACGCTGCCTGAACCTGGGCGACACCATTCTCTCGACACCGATCTACGCGCTCACCCTCGGTTTCCCGCCGAGCGAGGAGAAGCTTGCCGATGGCATGCCGGTCGTGTCGCGCACCGAGCATTGATTGGCAGGTGATCGGGCAGTGCTACCGCGGACGGCGCGCGTACCGATGATACTGCGCGTGCGTCTGCGCGACGGTGAGCATCGTCGGCCAAAATGGCGCGACGCCAGGTCTCTCACAGCGCGGAATATGTCATCGTATGGGACGGACCTGCGTCCACCCTTGCGTCCGCCAGTCAAAGGCGAGCCGGAGCTTGCAGGTGCAGGGAGCCGTGTGGGGGATCCGGGTCCTGGCGTCTAGCGCCGGGACTTTCCGGTGATCTCGCCGGCTTCTTTGGCCAGGCGGGCTTCACGCAAGCGGGCGGTCTTTGCCGATTGAAGCGTGGTTTCGCGCTCGATTATTGCCATAGCTGCGCGGGAAACAGCATCGGCCTTGCTTTCTGACTTCGACAGGTTGGGCTTGAACAGCGGATCACGCGTGATCTTTGGCATAACGGCCGGCCTCCTTCGAATGAAAAAAGGCCGGGTTGCCCCGGCCTCTCCAACGCCTCTACGATCAATGCCAGTACATCCGTGGTCAAAGACCGGAGGCAATTCGTCACGCAGCCTTGAGGTTGGCAGCCGACTGCTTGCCGCTGCGGCGGTCGGATTCGATTTCGTAAGAAACCTTCTGACCATCCGTCAGGCCCATAAGGCCCGAACGCTCAACTGCCGAAATGTGAACGAACACGTCGGGTCCGCCCTGATCCGGCTGAATGAAACCATAGCCCTTCTGGCCGTTGAACCACTTCACAGTACCTGTCGCCATCACGATATCCTTTAAGTCGACATAGAAATGCTACCGCCCGCAACCGCGCGAGCGTTACGTTAACATCGATTTGAGAGGAAGTTCGCTACGGCGCAATTCTGCGCAAGACAAAGTTCAACGTACAAGATCGACACAAACACTGTACTACGGCCAAAGCTCGTTAACAAGCCCGCGCAGACGTTATTTCGTCGCTCGTATTCACGTTCGATGATATCGCGCGAGGAGGGCGTGCAAGTGTGGAGGGCGTGCAAGTAACGTCCCGGACTCTCGCGCCGGATCCGCGCGTGCCAAGTCGCACGCCAGCCCTCGCCGCCGGGCCTGTAACGAACACCCCGGGGCGACATCGCGCAATGAGAGGGAAGAAGAGTTTAGTGGTAGCGGGAGAGGGACTTGAACCCCCGACCCCAGGATTATGATTCCCGTGCTCTAACCAGCTGAGCTACCCCGCCACAGCGAACCAGCCGAGCTGATCCGCGAATGCGCGCGATATAAGGAAGCGCCCGCGATGGTGTCAAGGCACGAGCGGGGAATGCACACGTCTTAGCGTCCGGTCAGGGCCGGAAAGCGCCCGCGAGCGGCGTTACCAGAACGTGGCGGGGGGACTGCCGCTGCGCACTTCAGCGACGCGCCGGCGTGTGGCGGCGGTTGTCTCTTCAGGCAGCGCGTCGATAGGGAAGAAGCCGACCTCGATAATTTCGCGATTCGGCACCCGCGGCGTGCCGGCGGTAAACGTCTCCACCACATAAAGCGCCACATGATCGCGCCGCGCGAGGTGGCCATTGAGCAGCAGGCCGAGAAGGTTCGGCCTTCCGATAAGTGTCACGGCCGCCTCTTCCAGGAGTTCGCGCGCCAGAGCATGCTCGGCGGCCTCGCCGGCATCAACACCGCCTCCCGGCAGGTGCCAGCCGGATACATAGGAATGACGCACCAACAACACCTCACGCGCCTCGTTGATCACCACGGCGCGTACGCCGAGCGTCATGCCGTGGGCGAGGCGCCGCCAGCCATGGATGAGCCGGGTGACAAGAGGCGGGCGCGGTGGGCGACGGCGCTCTGAAGTATCGCTCAATTGAGTTGGCTGCGCGCCCGCGCCGCCTTCCTCGGAAGGGGCGGGGCTGATAAGGAAGCCCTCGTGTTTGTTCTCGCCCATCTCACCGACGCCCATCTCGGCCCATTGCCGCGCGCCCGGTTCGCCGAGCTTGCCGGCAAGCGTGCGCTTGGCGTGATCAACTGGCGGCGTGGCCGCCAGCACCGTTTCAACATCGCTACGATCGACCTGCTGGTCGCCGATATCAAGGCGATGGCTCCGGACCATATCGCCGTTACTGGCGACCTTGTGAATGTGGGCCTCGCGGCCGAGTTCACCACGGCACTTCATTTCCTGAAGACGCTGGGCGAGGGGCACGACGTCACCGTGGTGCCGGGAAATCACGACGCCTATGTCCGATCCACGGCGCATCACGCCTTGCTGAACTGGGGCGACTATATGCGTGGTGACGGTGTGAACGGTGATGTCACCGCGGAGCAGGCGTTTCCCTTCGTGCGCCGCCGCGACGGCGTGGCGCTTGTGGGAGTCTCGACGGCAGTGCCGACCCGTCCCTTCATGGCGACCGGCAGGGTCGGTTCCGGCCAGCGTGAACGGCTCGGCCGCATCCTTGATGAGCTTGCCGAGGAGGGGCTGTTCCGCGTGGTGCTCATCCACCACCCGCCCTGCGGCACGCGTTCAACGCACAAGCGTCTGATCGATGCCGAACTGGTTCGCGATTGCCTGGCGCGGCATGGAGCGGAATTGGTGATCTGTGGCCATGACCACGTGCCGATGGTGGAGATGATTCACGGGCCGGGTTCCGGCCTGATACCCGTCGTCGAGGCCCCGTCCTTCGCTGCGGGGCCGGAGGACCGGCACTGGCCGGGAGGGTATAACCTCTACCGTATCGAGCGACTGCCGGATGCCAAATTTCCCTGGCGCTGCACGATGGAAGCGCGCGGGTTCAAGAGTGGCGATGCTTCGGTCGATACCCGGACGGTGCGCGTGCTCAGCACCGATCTTAGCGCAGGCTGATATTGACGCCGAGCGCCGTTGCGCCCGCAAGTGCCATCGCCCCCAGAATGAGCCCGAACAGGAACGCACTCGCCCGCCCGCTGCGCGCTGATGTGGCGGGCGCTGTCGGCACAGGATGGTGAGGCGCCGGCCGCGGGGCGATTTCTTCGGGCGCTGAACTGGCCGCCATCGCCTGCTCGCGGGCGACGAGGCGGCGGGCGATGTAGCGTGTGACCGCATCGGCAATGTCGTGGGGGTTGCTGCTTTCCGCCAGCACGCGCCGTCCGGCGCGGGTGTCCTGCAGCAGGCGATAGGTACGCCGGTCGCGTCCCAGCGCGATGTGCGCCACCATATCGACGAACAGACGAGGGGTCTCGCCGGGCATGAGGCCGCGATCGAACAGATCGGCGTGCTCGTCGGGCACCTCGGCGAAGATCGGATCCAGCAATTCGTTGAGCATGGACAGCCGCGCGAGGCTGGCATCGCGCAGCTCCACGATCACGCCGGAGCGTTCCGCCGCTTCGAGCCGTGCCGTGCGGACGGCATCGCGAAGCGACAGACCGGTCGTGTCGCCGCGCGTGCGGTCGGCATCGTCCATGATGGTAACCCTCGCCCCCGAATCCCGGCGCCGACGCGCCGGCTCCGTCGCGTCATCCGCATAAACGATGGTAACACTGCGGCAGTTAATGGGCGGTTCGCGCATGGGTAGGGTTGTGACAGCCGCAATGCGTCGCGCGCGAGTGTTGAGCGGTTCGGAAGGGACGACGTGAATGGCGAGGAGCTTTGAGATTCCCCAGGACGCGGTGGCGCTGGACGACTACGAGCGCCTTGCCCTTGAGCGCCTGTCGCCTCAGGCCGTCGCCTATTACGCTGGCGGTGCGGCGGACGAGACGACCGTGCGCTGGAACCGCGAGGCGTTTGAGCGGCGGAAGCTCGCGCCGCGCGTGCTCGGCAGCTTTCAGGGCGGGGGTACGGAGCTTTCCCTGTTCGGGCAGGCGTTCGTGCACCCGATTCTGGTCGCACCGACCGCGCATCACACCTTTGCCGCGCCAGAGGGCGAACTGGGCACGGTGATCGGGGCCGGCGGTGCGAAGGCCGGCATGGTGGTGAGCACCGAATCCGACTTCACGCTGGAGGAAATCGCCGCGCGGGCCACGGGGCCGCTCTGGTTCCAGCTCTATATCCAGCACGATCGTGGCTTTACCATCGAACTGGTGCGGCGCGCGGAAGCGGCTGGGTACGGTGCGTTGGTCGTCACCGTCGACGCGCCGATCCACAGTCTGCGCAACCGCGAGCAGCGTGCGGGCTACCAGCCGAGCAAGCTCTCCGAGCACGCCAATCTGCGGGGGCTGCATACTGACCATGTCGCCCACGCGGCACTGGGTGAAAGCCTTATGTTCCGAGGCTTTCTCGATGTCGCCGCGCGTTGGGACGACATCGCCAGGCTGCGGGAGGCGACGCGCCTTCCGATCCTGCTCAAGGGCATACTCAGCCCCGAGGATGCCGAGCAGGCGATGGCGCTGGGCATCGACGGCATCATCGTCTCGAACCATGGCGGGCGGGTGCTTGACACGGTGCCGGCGAGCATCGACGCGCTGCCGGCCGTCGCGCGCGCGGTCGCGGGAAAGGTGCCGGTGCTGATGGATGGCGGCATACGGCGCGGCACGGATGTGCTCAAGGCGCTGGCGCTCGGCGCCTCGGCCGTGCTGGTTGGGCGGCCCTGTCTCTATGGTCTCGCGGTGGCCGGGCCGGCGGGCGTTGCCCATGTGCTGCATTTGCTGCGCTGCGAGCTGGAGATCGCGATGGTGCTCACCGGTTGCGCGCATCTCGCCGACATCGGCCCCCACGTGATCTGGAGCGATCAGTAAAGCGTTTCGCGGTAGCGCGTCAGCATCTCGGCCTGGGTCTCCGCGGTGGCGAGGCCGAGCTGGTCGCGCAGCATCTCCCCCATGCTGGGAAGGCAGGCGCGGTCCATGAAATGCGCCGGTTCCCAGGCGTGCGAGCGCATGAAGGCCTTGGCGCAATGCAGATAGGCTTCCTCCACGGCGACGCGCAGAACCGTTGTCGGCCGACGGCCTTCGATCTCGAAAAGGGCGGTCAGGTCTTCATCGTCGTGAATCGCGGCGGTGCCGTTGACACGCAAGGTCTCGTCGACGCCGGGAATGAGGAAGAGCAGCCCGACGGCCGGGTTTGCGAGCAGATTGGTCAACGAATCCAGCCGGTTGTTTCCGGGGCGGTCGGGGATCAGCAGGGTGCGCTCATCTTCCACATGCACGAAGCCGGGCGCGTCGCCACGGGGCGTGACGTCGGCCCGCGCGCTGGCGCCGAAGCTGGCCATCATCACCAGAGGCGAGAGGCCGATGAAGCGGCGGCAGTGCCCGTCCAGTGCGGGCAACACCTTGCGCCGGCTGCGGTCCCGCGGCTCGGCGTAGAGGCTGCGAAGCTGTTCGAGGCTGGTGATGCGCGCCATGAGACACCCTTCAGTTCTTGACCACGAGCTGGACGCGGTCGGCGGCGAAACGGGCCCTTGAATACTGGATCGGGCGGCGTTGCGCATCGCCGTTGATGGCGTCGACCACGAGCACCGCGCGCCCGGACGGAAGGCTGAGCTGCTTGCGCTCCTCTTCGTCGGCGAGGCGGGCGGTGACGCGGGTCTCCAGCCGGCGATAGTCGCCAAGACCCAGTGTTTCCAACGCGCGCGTGACCGAGCCTGTGGCCGCGACCACCAGATCGAGGTCGCGGCAACGTTCGGCTTCATACCAGTGGCTGCCGAGGGTCAGCGGCACACCGTCCGCCTCGCGCAGCATGTCGATGCGCAGCACAAAGGCGCCGGGCGGAAGGCGGAGCGCGGCGGCGATCTCGGCGCTTGCCGTCTCCACGCGGGAGCCCACCAGCCGCCCGCCCGGCGCACGTCCCTCGCCGGAGACGATCTCCGAGAAGCGTGTACGCGAGGCGATGGGATAGCGCAGCGGTGGCTCCTTGATGAAGGTGCCGCGCCCCGGCGTGGCCTCGATAAGCCCTTGTTCCGTCAGCATTCCGAGCGCGCGGCGCAGGGTGTGACGGTTCACGCCGAAACGTTCGGCGAGCTCCATCTCGGTCGGTAGCCGCGAGCCGGGGGCCAGCTTGCCCTCGGCGATCTCGGCCTCGATCCGCTCGACGATCTGTCGCCACAGCGCGATCCCGGTGCCGCGCGCGACATCATTGGCGCCCGCCTCATCGGCGATGGCCGGGCCCGTCATCGATGTGTCGTCGCTCGCATTCATCTTTGTGCTCATCCGGTTCGGATCGGGCTTGCCTGTTTGTATAGATCATTATACAAATTCGGCCGTAAGTAAACGGTCTTGTTGCCCAACGTCTCCAGATTCCTCATGAACCGCGCCGAAGAAAAGCTAAATTCGAGCAATGCGTTGCAGGTCGCCCGGCAAAACGCGATGGCCCTTGTCGCGCGGGCCGAGCCGGCCGAGCTGGCGTCTGTTCTCGATGCCCTTGCCCCGGTTCCAGCCGCGAGCGACCTGCGTCCGGCTCAGGTCGGGCTGGTGATGCTGCGCGGGCGGACCGGGAGCGATGGTGCCCCGTTCAACCTCGGTGAGGCGACGGTGGCGCGGGCCGCCGTGCGGCTGGAAGGCGGGCAGGCCGGCTTTGCCTATCGCCTCGGCCGCGATGCGGGGGCGGCGCGGCAGGCCGCGATCCTTGATGCGCTGTGGCAGGACGCCTCCCGTCGCGCCGCCGTGGAGGCGGCTCTGGCCCCGGTGCGGGCCCGGCTCGCCGCCCGTCGCGCCACGGTGGAGGCGGAGACCGCGGCCACCAAGGTGGACTTCTTCACGCTCGTGCGCGGGGAGGATTGATATGTCGGATCAATTACTTGCTCTTGGCTTTCGCGATCCCGTATCGGAGGCGCAGGCAACCTTTCGCGCGGCGATGTGGGCGCTGGCGCGGCCCGGACGTCTGTCGTCCCTGTCGGCGGACATCACGCCCCCGGCCCCGCTGAACCGCGAGGCGGCGGCGCTGGCGCTGGCGCTGTGCGACTTCGAAACCCCGCTCTGGCTGGATGCCCCGCTGGCGGAGGAGCCGGCGGTGGCCGAGTTCCTGCGCTTTCACACCGGGGCGCCGATCGTCGACGCGCCGGCAGACGCGCGGTTCGCCATTGTCGCGCGGCCTACAGAACTTATTGATTTTGATATGTTTTGTCAGGGCTCGCCGGATTTCCCGGACGAGTCGACGACGCTGATCCTGCAGGTGGATGGCTTCCAGGACACAAGCTCCCATGGCCCCGGCTTCCAGCTTGAGGGGCCCGGTATCGAGGGCTGCGCGTCCTTCGGAGCGCACCCGCTGCCGGGGGACTTCGCGGGCCGCATGACGCGCAACAGGGCGCTGTTTCCGCGTGGACTGGACCTGCTGCTGGCAGGCGCCGGGCATGTCGCGGGTCTGCCGCGCTCGGTTTCGGTGAGGGAGGGCTAGTCCATGTATGTGGCCGCCAAGGGTGGTGAAAAGGCCATCCGCAACGCACATGAACTTCTCGCCAAGCGTCGGAGAGGAAACACGAATCTGCCCGCGATCACGCTGGAGCAGATCGCCGGACAGCTGACCCTCGCGGTGGACCGGGTGATGGCGGAGGGCTCGCTTTATGACGCCGCGCTCGCCGCGCTGGCGATCAAGCAGGCGCGGGGAGACCTGATCGAGGCGATCTTCCTCATTCGCGCTTTCCGCACCACCCTGCCGCGCTTCGGGGCCTCACGCCCGCTCGATACCGGCGACATGCTGGTGCGGCGGCGGGTTTCCGCCACCTTCAAGGACCTGCCGGGCGGGCAGCTGCTCGGCCCCACCTTCGACTACACGCACCGGCTGCTGGACACGTCGCTGGGCGTGGATGATGAGGGCGGTGTGGCGGACGATGAGGACGGTGGGAGCGCTGAGGCCGGTGCGGCGCCCGCCATGCCGCGCGTGACCGACCTGATCGGCGCCGAGGGGCTGATCGAACCCTCTCCCGAGGACGACGGGTCCGACCCGTTCGACATCACCCGCGCGCCGGTGAGCTACCCGGTGGACCGCGCGACGCGGCTGCAGACGCTGGCGCGGGGCGATGAAGGGTATCTGCTCGCGCTCGGCTATTCGACGCAGCGCGGCTATGCCCGCTCGCACCCCTTCGTCGGCGAGATCCGCTTCGGCGAGGTGGAGGTGGTGCTCGACATTCCGGAACTCGGCTTCGAGGTCTCCATCGGCGACGTCGAGGTAACCGAGTGCCAGATGGTGAACCAGTTCAAGGGCAGTGCCGAGGTGCCGCCGCAGTTCACCCGCGGCTATGGCCTCGTTTTCGGCCAGTGCGAGCGCAAGGCGATGTCGATGGCGCTGGTGGAGCGGGCGCTGCGCTGGAAGGAGCTGGGCGAGGAGCCCGGCGCCCCGGCGCAGGACGAGGAATTCGTGCTCTCCCACTGCGACAACGTGCAGGCGACCGGCTTCGTCGAGCATCTGAAGCTGCCGCACTACGTGGATTTCCAGGCCGAACTCGATCTCGTGCGCCGCATGCGGGCCGAGCAGGCGGCCGAGCGGAAGGAGGCGGCGGAATGAATGCCCGTTCAGTCGGCGGCATGCCGGAGATCACCTACAATTTCGCCTATCTCGACGAGCAGACCAAGCGGATGATCCGCCGGGCGATCCTGAAGGCCATCGCCATTCCCGGCTATCAGGTGCCCTTCGCCGCGCGCGAAATGCCGATGCCCTATGGCTGGGGCACCGGCGGTGTGCAGGTGACGGCGGCGGTGCTGGGCCCCGACGACGTGCTGAAGGTGATCGACCAGGGCGCGGACGACACCACCAATGCGGTGGCGATCCGCGGCTTCTTCGAGAAGACCGCGCAGGTGGCGACCACGACCTCCACCACCGAGGCCACCATCATCCAGACCCGGCACCGGATTCCCGAGACGCCGCTGAGCGAGGACCAGATCCTGGTCTACCAGGTGCCGATTCCCGAACCGCTGCGCTTTCTCGAACCGCGCGAGACCGAGACCCGCCAGCTGCACGCGCTGGCCGAATACGGCCTCATGCATGTGAAGCTCTATGAGGACATCGCCCGGCACGGCCATATCGCCACCACCTATGCCTACCCGGTGGAAGTGGCGGGGCGCTATGTGATGGATCCTTCGCCGATTCCGAAATTCGACAACCCGAAGATGGATGACTGCCCCGCGCTCCAGCTGTTCGGTGCCGGGCGGGAGAAGCGGATCTACGCCATTCCCCCGCACACACGCGTGCGCTCGCTGGATTTCGACGATCACCCCTTTCAGGTGCAGCGCTTCGCCAAGCCCTGCGCGCTGTGCGCGGCCACGGGGGTCTATCTCGACGAGGTGATCCTCGACGATCGCGGCGGGCGGATGTTCGTCTGCTCGGACACCGATTTCTGCAACGGCCGGCAGGAACAGGGGCATGTTGGCGAACTGGGCGTGCCGGCGGGCGAGGCGGCATGAGTGCGAGCGAACTCATCATCCGCCCCGCCGAGCCGGCGGACCTGCCCGCCGTGCTGGCGCTCTATCGCGAACTCGACGCGGAAGACGCGCTCGACGTCGCCGAGGCGCGGGCGATCTTCGAGCGGATGGCGCGCTATCCCGACTACACGCTGCATGTCGGCGAGGCGGACGGCACGGTGCTCGGCACTTTCACGCTGCTGGTGATGGACAACATGGCCCATCGCGGCGCGCGCTCGGCCGTCATCGAGGCGGTGGCCGTCGCCGCCGCCGCTCAGGGGCGGGGGATCGGTCGCGCCATGATGGACGCGGCGCTGGCCATGGCGCGCGAGAAGGGCTGCTACAAGGCGAGCCTGTCCACGCGGATGTCGCGCGAGGGCGCCCACGCCTTCTACGAGAGCCTCGGTTTCGAGCGCCATGGCTACAGCTACGTCACGGAGCCGGGACGTGACGTTGGCGCCCGGCAAAGGGTCGTCATGCCCGGCCAGGACGGCGGACCCGGCGGACCCAGCGGACCCGATGTGGCGGAGCGCGTATGATGACCAACCCGATTGCGACCGACGACGCCCCGCTGCTCGTCGCCGAGGGACTCTCGAAGAACTACGGCGCGCGCATCGGCTGCCGCGACGTCTCCCTGGAGATCTTTCCGGGCGAGGTGCTGGCGGTGGTGGGCGAGAGTGGCTCGGGCAAATCGACCCTGCTCGGCCTGCTTTCCACCGAGCTGGCGCCCAGCGCCGGGCGGGTGTCCTACCGGTTGCGCGAGGGCCGGCTGGCGGATCTCTCCACGCTCGGGCCGGCGGAAAAGCGGCTGCTGATGCGCACCGACTGGGGCTTTGTGCGGCAGAACCCGGCGGAGGGGCTGCGCATGGCGGTTTCGGCCGGCGGCAATGTCGGCGAGCGGCTGATGGCGGTGGGCTGGCGGCATTATGGCCAGATCCGCGAGGAGGCGAGCGACTGGCTGGGCCAGGTCGAGATCGATGCCGACCGGATCGACGACGACCCGCGCGCCTTTTCCGGCGGCATGCGCCAGCGGCTTCAGATCGCGCGCAACCTCGTCACCCGCCCGCGCCTCGTCTTCATGGACGAGCCCACCGGCGGGCTGGACGTGTCGGTGCAGGCGCGGCTTCTGGATCTGATCCGCTCGCTGGTGGCGAAGATGGGGCTGGCGGTGATCATCGTTACCCATGATCTCGCCGTGGCGCGGCTGCTGTCGCACCGCATGGTGGTGATGCGGCACGGCAGGGTGATCGAGACCGGGCTGACCGACCAGGTGCTGGACGACCCGCGCGAGCCCTACACCCAGTTGCTGGTGTCTTCGGTTCTGGCGGCATGAGGGCTGAGATGAGCGAACCAATCCTTCAGGCATCGGGACTGAGCAAGACCTTTGTGCTGCATCTGCGCGAGGGTGCGCGGCTGCCGGTGGTCTCGGGCGCCTCGTTTGAACTCCATGCCGGCGAATGCGTGGCGCTGGGCGGGCCCTCGGGTGCGGGCAAAAGCTCGCTGCTGAAAATGGTCTACGGCAATTACCGCGTGGACGCGGGCGCGATCCGCGTGCGCGACGGCGACGAGCAGGTGGATGTCGCGCGGGCCGCTCCGCGCCGGCTGATCCGCCTTCGGGCCCACACCATGGGCTATGTCAGCCAGTTTCTGCGCGTGATCCCGCGCGTGTCGGCGCTTGACGTGGTGGCCGACCCGCTGCTCGGCGACGGTGTCGCGCCCGAGGAAGCGCTGCCGCGCGCGCGCGCCCTGCTGGGGCGGCTGAACCTGCCCGAGCGTCTGTGGCCGCTGCCGCCGGCGACCTTTTCGGGCGGCGAGCAGCAACGCGTGAACATCGCGCGCGGGCTGATCGCCCATCGCCCGCTTCTCCTGATGGACGAGCCGACCGCCTCGCTGGATGCCGCCAACCGGCAGGTGGTGGTGGAGCTGATCGGCGAAAAGAAACGCGCCGGCGTGGCCATTCTCGGCATCTTCCATGATTCCGAGGTGCGCGAGGCGGTGTGCGACCGGGTGATCGACGTGACGACGTTCGGGCAGGCGGCGTGAGCCGAGCGTGAGTGAGGGTGCGATGAACGAGACCATCTATGCCAATGCCCGGCTGGTGCTGCCCGACGAGGTGCGGCACGGCCATCTCGTGGTGCGGGACGGGCGCATCGCCGAGATCGGCGAAGGGGCGGTGCCGCGCGCGGCGCTGGACATGGCCGGCGACTACCTGCTGCCCGGCTTCGTGGAACTGCACACCGACCATGTGGAGGGCCATCTCTATCCGCGCCCGCGAGTGATGTGGAACGCCTTCGCGGCGGTGACGGCCTATGACGCGCAGATCGCCGCGTCCGGCATCACCACCGTGTTCGATTCCCTGCGGGTGTGGCCCGACAAGCGCGCGGTGGGCATGGATGGCGACGCGCCGCTGCTGGCGCGCACCCTCTCGCAGGCCGGGCAGGCGGGCCTGCTGCGCGCCGAGCACCATGTGCACCTGCGCTGCGAGGTGGCGGCGGACGGCGTGGTGGAAGACGCGCGGGCGCTCATGGACGCCTGCGACGTGCGCCTGATCTCGCTGATGGACCACACGCCGGGCCAGCGCCAGTTTCTGACCGAGACGCATTTCCGCAGCTACTACAAGAAGAAGAGCGGCATGAGCGATGCCGAGATGGACATCATCGTCGCCGACCGCATGAGCGCGCACGCGCTCCATGCCCGCCCCAACCGCGTGCGGCTGGTGGAACTGGCCCATGAGCGGGGCATCGTGCTGGCCAGCCATGACGACGCCACCGACGCCCATGTGGAGGAAGCGGTGGCGGACGGGGTGGCGATCGCCGAGTTTCCCACCACGCCGCACGCGGCGAACGGCTCGCACCGCGCCGGCATCCGCGTGCTGATGGGGGCGCCGAATGTGGTGCGCGGGGGCTCGCACACCGGAAATGTTGCCGCCGCCGATCTGGCCCGCGCGGGCGTGCTTGATATCCTTTCGTCCGACTACGTGCCCGGCAGCCTGCTGCTCGCCGCCTTCGCCCTGCCGCAGATGGTGGAGGCCATAACGCTGCCGCAGGCGGTGGCGATGGTGAGCGCCAATCCGGCGGATGCGGCGAGCCTGACCGATCGCGGGCGGCTGGCCAGCGGCCAGAGGGCGGATTTCCTGCGCGTGTCCGATGCCGGCCCGGCGCCGGTGGCGCGCATGGTGTGGCGCGAGGGGGAGCGGATCGCGTGAGCGAGGCGGGGGCAGGCGTTTGCGGGAATCGCGGTGGGGAACGGCTCGGGCCGGGCCCGCTGGTGCTGGTGGTCGGGCCCTCGGGCGCCGGCAAGGACACGCTGATTGCCTATGCGCGCGCGCGCCTCGCCGACCGCGCGGACATATGTTTCGCCCGCAGGCGCATCACCCGGCCGGCCGATGCCACCGAGAACCATATCGCCGTCAATGAAGCGGACTTCGCCCGCGATGTCGCCGAGGGGCGGTTCCCGCTGCACTGGCAGGCCAACGGGCTGAGCTACGCGCTCGGCCCCGAGATCGCGGAAGAGATCGCGGGCGGACGGATCGTGGTCGCCAACGGCTCGCGGGCGGCGCTTGATGAGGCCCGCGCGCGCTTTGCCCGCGTCGTCGTGGTGCATGTGACGGCCCCGCCCGAGGTGCTGGCGGCGCGGCTTGCCGCACGCGGGCGCGAGCAGGGGGAGGCGGTGCTGCGGCGGCTGGCGCGCGAACCGGCGCTCTCGACCCCGCCGGACCTGCGCATCCTCAATGTCGATGCGGCCGATGCCGCGGGCGAGCGGCTGGCGGCGTTCCTGAGCGGGCTGTGATCCTCCGGGCCATGCAGCGCCACACCCCAGAACGCGACATGGCCGGGATAAGCCCGGCCATGTTGCGAATGCGGAGTGCGGAAGGGCAGCCGGACTATTGCCGGTACTGCTGAATGCGCGTGGTGCGCAGGCCCGCAAGGCCATGGCGATCGATCGACGCCTGCCAGGAAAGAAATTCTTCGGTCGTCAAAGTATAGCGGTTGCAAGCTTCCTCAAGGCTGAGGAGCCCGCCGCGGACAGCGGCGACGACTTCCGCCTTGCGGCGGATCACCCACCGCCGAGTGCTCGGCGGCGGTAAGTCGGCAATGGTCAACGGACTTCCGTCCGGCCCGATTACATATTTGACCCTCGGACGATAGGGTTCGGTCATGGTACGCTCACTGAATACTCACGATCAATGACAGGATCGTAGCCGCTGAGCTTTAAATATTTCCCTAAGCGAATCACGGTCGAGTGAAGCTGAGTTGGTTTCCGCTTCATTAATATTTGCGAAGGACTTTGTTTACTTTCAGCCCGTGGCGCAGGAGTCACGATCGTGGGCGAGGCCATCGAAGGGTTCATAGAACCGCCTTGGTGCCCTATATAGAAGACCCGTCCCGTGAGCCCTGTCCCGCCATCCCATGATCGATCTCGACGACACATCCCGTTCCCCGAGCCAGACCCGCGTGGTGGTGGCAATGTCGGGTGGCGTCGATTCCTCGGTGGTCGCCGCGCTCTACGCGCAGGCGGGCTACGATGTGGTCGGCGTGACGCTGCAGCTCTATGACCATGGCGAGGCTATGCATCACCGGCCCGGCGCCTGCTGCGCGGGGCAGGACATTTACGACGCGCGCACCGTGGCCGAGAAGCTGGGCATTCCCCATTACGTGCTCGACTATGAGAGCCGCTTCCACAACGCCGTGATCGAGCGCTTCGCCGACGCCTATGCGGCGGGGGAGACGCCGATCCCCTGCGTCGACTGCAATCGCACCGTGAAGTTCCGCGACCTGCTGGAAACCGCGCGCGACCTCGGCGCCGACATTCTCGCCACCGGGCACTATGTCACCAGCCGCGGACTGCCGGACGGGCGGCGCGCGCTGTTCCGCCCGCTCGATGAGAGCCGCGACCAGAGCTATTTCCTCTATGCTACCACGGCCGCGCAGATCGACATGCTGCGCTTTCCGCTCGGCCAGACCACCAAGCCGGAAGTGCGCGCGCTGGCGGAAGCCGCCGGGCTGCAGGTGGCCGACAAGCCGGACAGCCAGGACATCTGCTTCGTGCCCAACGGGCACTACACCGCGATTGTCGAGAAGCTGCGCCCCGAGGCCGCCGAGCCGGGCGACATCGTGCATCTCGACGGGCGGGTGCTGGGCCGGCACACGGGCGTGATGCGCTACACCATCGGCCAGCGCAAGGGGCTGGGCATCGCCGCTTCCGAGCCGCTCTACGTGGTGGGCATCGACGCCGGCCAGCGCCGTGTCGTGGTCGGCCCGCGCGAGGCGCTGGGCGTTGCCACGATCCGCATCGATGATGTGAACTGGCTGGGCGACGAGGCGTTGCAGGACGCGGCCGAGAGCGGGCGCGCCATCCACGTCAAGGTGCGCTCGGCCCGCGCGCCGGTGCCGGGCCATCTGGCCCTTGGCGCCGATGGCGGGATCGACGTGCTGCTCGACGTCGCGGAGGAAGGCGTGGCGCCGGGCCAGGCCTGCGTGTTCTATGCTGATGGCGGCGCAGGCGCGCGGCTGCTCGGCGGCGGCGTGATCCGCCGCGCGCGCAAGGGGTTCACCACCCTGACACGCGAAACCGGCATCATGGCGCATTCGGCCTGAGTCGGGTCGGGCGATAATAGGTGGCAGACGCCGGCATACGCCGCGCGGAGCCGGTGGTGTAGGATCGGCCGCGCTGCGGCGAGGAGCTGGGGGACGACATGAAGACCGATCTCGACCGCACAACCGTCGAGGAAGCCTATGCCCGCTGGGCGCCGATCTACGACGTCGTGTTCGGCGCCGTGTTCGAGCCCGGGCGCAAGGCGGCCATGAAGGTGGCGGAGGGGATCGGCGGGCGCATCCTCGAATTCGGCGTCGGCACCGGCTTCGCGCTGCCCGCCTACAAGCGCACCAACCGCATTGTCGGCGTCGATATCTCCGAGCCCATGCTGCAGAAGGCCCGCGAGCGTGTGGCCAAGGACAAGCTTCCCCATGTGGAAGGCCTGTGCCTGATGGACGGCGCCCATATGGGCTTCGCCGATGCCAGCTTCGACGTGGTGATCGCGCAGTTCGTCATCACCGTGGTGCCGCACCCGGAAGAGACGCTGGACGAGATGGCCCGCGTGCTGCGGCCCGGCGGCGAGCTCATTCTGGTGAACCATCTCGGCGCCGAGGACGGCCCGCGCGCCTCCTTCGAGCGCTGGTTCGCCCGCCGCGCCCGCAAGCTGGGCTGGCGCCCCGAATTCCAGTTCGCCCGCCTCGCCAACTGGGCGGTGCGCAACGGCACCGTGGACACCCCGATCAAGCGCGACGTGGCGCTGGGCATGTACACCATGGTCCGCTTCAGGAAGCGCACGCAGGCCGAGATCGCCGCGGCGGTGGAGCCGGTGGCGCTGGCGGGGTGACGGGCTAGACGGGGGCGGCGCGTTTCAAGGGCGCGCGCCCTCCGCCCGGCCGATCTGGCGATGGCGCACCACCCTTCGCGGCGACACGCGCGCCGGAGGCGACGTCTCGGCCCTCTTCCTCACGGCCTCGCGCTCGGATGACGGGAGCGCCGACGACAGGGAGGATGAAACCCATGCCCTTCAAGGGAAGTTGCCTTTGCGGGCGGGTTGAATATGAAATCCGGCAACTCGACATGCCGATCGGTCATTTCCATTGCGCGACATGCCGGAAAGCCCATGCGAGTGCGTACACGACCACGGCCGGCGTTCTGAGATCGCACTTCAAGATCACGCGCGGCACGGATGATCTGAACGGCTTCGAGTCCTCTCCCGGAAAATTCCGTCGCTTCTGCCGGCATTGCGGGACGCATGTTTTCGCCGAGCGTCCGGCTCAGCCTCACATCATCCTGCGGCTTGCCACCTTGGATGAGGATCCGGGCGAGCGGCCCGCGTTTCACATCTGGACGTCGCATGATGTCGACTGGCTTAAGCCGGAGTGCCCCTCCTATCCCGAATGGCAACCCGGCCGATAGACGCGTTCGACGCCTCAGAACGTCACCGTGCTGCGCACCCCGAACACCGCCGCGTCCTGTAGCGCCTGCGTCGGGTTGCTGCCGTCCGGGTTCGGCACGTTGCCGCCGGGGTGGAAGACGTACTGGAAGAAGGGCTGCACGCTGAGCCAGGGGGTGACGGCGGCCTGGTAGGTGACTTCCAGCACCGCCTCATAATCCTGCACCGGCCCGTTCAGGCCGGTCAGCGCATTGGTGGTGCGGTCGAGGCTGGCGAGGTCGGGGCTGATCTTGGCGTAGGCGAAGCCGATGCCGGCGATGTCGTCGGGGCGGCCGGGCAGCGGGCCGGCGAGCACGAGGCCGGTATCGACATAGAAGCTGACCTCGCTGCGGTTCGCCGGCGCCCCCGCCACGCGCACGAAGCCGGAGAGTGTGGACGCGCCGGACCTCCACAGTTCCTGATCGGCGATGGCGTAGAGCGAATAATTGCCCTGATGCGTCAGCGGCCCGCCGGCAGCGGCGGGGTCGGCGAGCGAGACGCCGTTGGCGGCGAGGGAAAGGTCGTCATAGCTCTGCGAGCCGTACCAGCCGCCAAGGCGGAAGGTGCCGGTGAGGCCATTGGCGCCTTTATGGATATAGGTGGCTTCGAGAATGGCGAACACGCCGTCGTCGAGCGGGAAGTCGAGGCCGTCGGCATTGCCGTTCGCCCCGCCGAGCGGGTTGCCGTTGAAGGCCGCCGCCTGCACGTAGAAGGAGGCGTCGGGCGCCCATTTCACCCACACGCCCGGCGTCGCCAGCGGATCGGCGGGGCCACCGGCGGGCAGGTCGACGCCGTTGATGCCGGGCCAGCCGAAGGTGGAGTTGATGAACAGGCCGGCGCTGTCGCTGATCCAGAACTCCTCGTCCGCCGCGATCTGGCCGATGCGGGTGATGAGCGTGTCGTCGGCGAAGTGGTTCTCCAGATAGAACTCGCCGAGGCGCGCGCCGTCCTGGCCGGCGATGTTGGTGAGGGTCAGCAGGTTGCCGACATCGGTGGAGAGGTTGGAGCCCTGCAGCCAGTAGAGGCTGGCGACGAAGCTGGCACCCTTCCAGCCGGCGAGCTTGTCGAGATCGAAGGTCAATTCCAGCTCGAACTGGCCGTCCATGGCGGCGCCCTGGCGCAGGCCGCCGCTGGTGTTGCCCAGCGCGTCGACGATCCAGTTCGAGAACACGGTGACGCCCTTGTCGGCCAGCGCGGTGCGCGCGCCGTTCCAGTCGCCGGTCAGGGTGGCGCGCGTCAGCCAGTCGGATGGGGCGGGGTCGGCGGCGGCGGGCGCGGCGGCGAGCATGGCCGCGAGGAGGCCGGCGCCGATTCCCGCTCTAGAGGCGGCGCGAGGCGTGCCAGCCGAAGGCGTGGGGGCCGAACAGGGCCAGGTGGGTTTGCTGCGCATCTCGCCAGGGCGTTTCCGGTTCGCCTCGGATACATCCCATGACGTACCCGCGCGCGCAACGCGCGGGGGCGATGGCGGACGTTCGATCGCGAAAGCCCACCACGCGGCCCGTCAGGTCCACCAGACCGCGGGGCCGACAGGGACGATGCCGGTGGGGTTGATGGTCTTGTGGCTCTCGTAATAGTGCCGCTTGATGTGGGTGAGGTTCACCGTGGCGGCCACGCCGGGCAGGGCGTACAGCGCCTTCACATAGCGCGACAGGTTCGGGTATTCGCGGATCGTGCGGATGTTGCACTTGAAGTGGCCGACATAGACCGGGTCGAAGCGGATCAGCGTGGTGAAGAGGCGGATGTCGGCCTCGGTCAGCGTCTCGCCCATGAGCCAGGCACGCCCTTCCAGCCGGGCTTCCAGCTCGTCGAGCAGGGCGAAGACCGCGCGCGCGGCTTCTTCATAGGCGTCCTGCGTGGTGGCGAAGCCGGCCTTGTAGACGCCGTTGTTCACGCTGTCGTAAACCCGCGCATTCAGCGCGTCGATCTCGTCGCGGAGCGCGGGGGGATAGAAGTCGCGGCGGTCGTCGGTGAAGGCGGCGAAGCCCTCGTTGAGCATGCGGATGATCTCCGCCGACTCGTTGTTCACGATGGTCGCGCGCTTCCGGTCCCACAGCACCGGCACGGTGACGCGGCCGGAATAGGCGGGGTCGGCCGCCAGATACACCTCGTAGAGTCGCTTCATGCCGAGCACGCTGTCGGCCGTGGCCCCCTCGGTGCGGCGCGCGGCGTGATCGGCGAAGACCCAGCCCTCCGACCCCATGAACGGATCGACCACCGAGACCGAGATCACGTCCTCCAGCTTCTTCAGCGCGCGCAGGATGAGCGTGCGATGCGCCCAGGGGCAGGCATAGGAGACGTAGAGATGGTAGCGGCCGGCCTCGGCGGGGAAGCCGCCCTCGCCCGAAGGCCCGGGCGCGCCGTCGGCGGTCACCCAGTTGCGGAAGCGGGTGACGGTGCGCACGAAGCGCCCGCCCGTGCTCTTGGTGTCGTACCATTGGTCGACCCATTTGCCCTCGACGAGCAGTCCCATGGCGGTTCTCCCTTTTGCGCCATGCTAGAGCATAAACCGGCAGGATCGAAGCCGGTGGCCGGCAGAGATGGGGTCAAGACACTGAGTTCGTGGCGAAAACCCCCGCCGGCCCGCAAGGCCGGGCGCTCACCGGTCGCGGGGTGAGGGGGCGGCAAGCGGATGCGAGGCGGGGGTGGATGCCGCGCGGAGGTCATTCCGCAACGCCGGGAGCGTGTCTGTCCGCAACACCGCCGACAAATCGGCCGCCGTGTCGGCGAAGGCGTCCTGGATCTGCTCGATCGTGGGCTGGACCGACACGAACACGTCCACCAGTGTGGGATCGAACATCGCGCCGCGATTGTTCACGATGTAGTCCAGCGCGGCGCGCCGGCTCCAGGCGTGCTTGTAGGGGCGCACCGAGCGCAGCGCGTCATAGACATCGCAGATGGCGACGATGCGTGCCTCAAGGGGGATCTGCGTGCCGCTCAACCCGCGGGGGTAGCCGGTCCCGTCCCAGCGCTCATGATGATGCAGCGCCACCTGCCGCGCCATGTGCATGACCTGGGAGGGGTAGTCGGGAAGGACCTCGGCGCCGATCTCGGTGTGGCGCTGCATGATTTGTCGCTCGGCATCGGTCAGCGATGCGGGCTTGAGCAGAATGCTGTCGGGGACACCGATCTTGCCGATGTCGTGGAGCGGGCTCGCGGCCTGGAGCAGGTCGGCCCACGCGCTGTCCTGCCCGGCGGCGATCGCGACGGTGCGGCACATGCGGCTGACGCGGATGAGGTGGTGACCGCCTTCATAGTCGTGATACCCGCCGATGCGGGTCAGACTGGCGTTGAGTTCATCCGTCAGCTCCCCGATCTCGGCCAGATAGGCATCGTAATAGACCGAGGACGCGAGGCCGAGGTCCAGAAAGGCGACATGATGGATCGCGGCGACATGGAGAGCCTGCGCGCGCGTATCGCCTTCGAAATGCCGGTACACCAGTTCCGCGATGCCGCTGACCAGATGGCTGTAGGCGGCCGAGAACATCACCGGTGCGAGGCCGAGCCGGAAATGTACCCGCCCCATGGCGCGGGTGGACTCGAGATAGTCGGCGCCGAACTGCCCAACCAGCACATGGTCCAGCCAGCGCTGACGCAGCGACTCCCGGACCTGCTGGATCGGAAGTCGCGGAGCCGGGAGTTGTCCGGTCACGAAACCCGCCGACCGGGCCTGCGAGGGCACATCCTGCGCGCGCAATTGCGACAGCGCGGCGTCGATGATGCTCTGCCCGCCAGCTTTGACGAGCGGAGCGATCGAGCCCAGCGCGGCCAGGGTCGCGGGGTCGATTTCCAGAAGCGATGCCCACCGCGTGAACGCTCTCGTCATATCCAGCGGTCCAGGTGATCATGAAAAAAAAGACAAAGCCACTCCTGCTGGCCCTGTCCCTTGACATAGATCAAGGAGCGCCATCGCGATGAAGTAATTGCTTCTAGATGGCTCGTTTGGTTAAGGGTTATACTCTAAAATTACATAGTTTGTGAGTGATATCGGCCTTGCGAATGTTTCTGACCGCTGACGTAAGGGCGCGTGACGACGAAATTCGCGTATAGATTGCAATCCGGCCGAGCTGTTTTATTCAGCGGCCGGTTGAGGCGGCAGGGCCAGTTGCTTGCAGTAGATGCATGTCGCGGTAAGCCCGCCATGGGGTTTCAGCGCGAAACCGGGGATCTCCCCCGCGCGGACGAAGCCGTGCCTTTCATACAGCCCGGCCGCGCCGCCATCCTTCGCGGTGTCGAGCACGATGAGATCGCGCCCGTGCAGGGCGGCGCGGCGCTCCGCCTCGACCAGAAGCGCGCTGGCAATGCCCCGGCCGCGCCAGGCGGGCCGTGTCATCATCTTCGCGATCTCGGCGCGGTGCGGCTGGTTCTCCGGCAGCGCGAGCTGAAGCGTGACGGTGGCGACGAGGTCCGCATCGGCGAAAGCGCCAAGGATGATGCGCTCGCCGCGCGCGGCGGCCTCCAGCGCGGCGCGACAGAAGGCGGTGGCTTTCTCATCCGCCAGCGGATGCATGAAGCCCACCGATCCGCCGGACGCCACGGTTTCCACCAGCAGCGCGGCAAGGGCCTTGAGGGTGTGCGGATCGGCAGCGAGCGGGCGGATGTCGAACCGTAAGGGTCGGGGCATGGCGTGAACTCGGGGCGGGCCGGGGTGGGAAGCGTCAGACGCGGGTGAGGGCGACGATGTAGCGGCAGGGGCTGTCGCTCTCGTTGGCGAAGATGGTATCGGCGGGCGGCCCGAAGCCCAGACTGTCGCCGGCGCCCAGCCGGTGGCATGCCCCGCCCTCGGTAAGGGTGAGCTGGCCCGCACGCACCTGCACCACCTGTCGGATATGGGCGTAGGAAGACGCCGGCAGCGGCACGCGCCGCCCCGGCGGCAGCACGACCTCGACAAGCTCGACCGGATGATCGGGCCGGGCGAAGATCTGGCGGCGGAGATAGCCGGTCTCGGGGTCTGTCCACACCGGCTGGTCGGCGGCGCGGGCGAGGCGGTCGCTCCCCTCGGCGCGCACCAGAAGCCCGGCGAGGGTGAGGCCGAACGCGCTGGAAAGGCGCACCAGCACCGCCGCCGTCGGGCTCGCCTCGCCCCGCTCGATCTTGCTGATCATCGCCTTGGACACGCCGGACCGCGACGCCAGCTCGGCCAGCGACCAATTGCGGGCGTCGCGTTCCAGCCGCAGGCGGTGCGCGAGCTGGCGATTGAGGTTGTCCACGATCTGATCCATTCGTCATCGATAGTGGATGTTTCGATGGGCGGCAAGGCGCGGATGGCCCGGGTGAGGGCCCACAGCGGGATGTGCCGCCGGCGTTCCGCCCCTCGACCTGCTCCCGCGCCTGTGCTATCCGGCGCGCTTCTTGAGGATGGAACATGCTCTGGACCTTGCCTGCACAGCGACGACCACGCGCGCACAGCCGCCGCGCCGCTGCGCGCGTGCGCCTTTTCTCCTCGCCTTGCCGGCGGCCGTGACGCGCTCACGCCCGGCACGGCGACGTGCCGAGCCCTGAGCGTTCCGAGAGCCCCGATGACCGAGCTTTCCATCACCACCCTTCCCGAGAAGCCTTCCGACGATGCCGCCATCGAGCGGCTGGTGACCCGCACCTTCGGACCCGGCCGCTTCGCGCGCACTGCGTTCCGGCTGCGCGAGGGCAACCCGCATCGGCGCGACCTGTCCTTCACCGCCTATATCGGGACCATGCTGGTGGGCTCGGTGCGGCTGACGCCGATCACCATCGGCGAGATGAAGGCGCTTCTTCTCGGCCCGCTCACCGTGGAGCCGCCTTTCCGCTCGCACGGCATTGGCCGGCGGCTGGTGGATTGCGCGCTGGAGGCCGCGCGGGCGGAAACCGGCCCGGACGCGGCACGGCTGGTGATGCTGGTCGGCGACGAGCCCTATTACGGGCGCATGGGATTTCAGCGGGTGCCGCCGGGCAAGGTGAGCCTGCCCGGACCTGTCGATCCCCACCGCGTGCTGGTGTGCCCGCTCGACGACACCCCGCTCGACCAGGTGGTGGGCGCGGTGCGCAAGGACCTGACGCCGGCCTGAGAGGCTCGCCCCGCGCGGCGCGGCTTGAACGTACCGGCCTCGCCGTCCTATAGCCTCCCCGAGACCCTTGGGGAGGTGCGCGTGCAGAGTGACGAACTGAAGCTGATCCTGTGCCGGCTGGCGCCGGGCATGGCGCTGACCGTGCCCGACGAGTGGATCAACCGTCATATTCCCGGCACCAACGCCTCCCGCGCCGCGCTGATGGCCGACATCGCCCGGCAGTATCTGTGCGTGTGCAAACAGAATTACAGCTCAGTCACCTTCGAGAAGCAGGAAGTGCCGTACACGGGGTGAGGGGCGAGCGGGCGAAGCTTCAGGGTGCCGCTACAACGCGCGCCTCGAACAATCCATTGGACTCGTCGATGCTCTCCACCTTCATGACGATGCGACTGGGAAAGGCCTTCGCGGTTTCCCGAGGCTCCTTCGATGTATCCTTCGCGCGCAGGATAACGACCTTGACCCGGCCGCCGGCCGTGGCTTGCGCATGCTTGATGTCAGCTATCCTATGTCGGTTGCCGAGCCGATTCTGCCACTTGTCGATGTTCTTCTTATTCTGCGAATATTTGGTGGGGTGGAGAGGGTCATCGAACTCGTCCTCCCAGAGTGCAAGGACGACGTCGCCGTCCTTGGAGATTCCCGACCAGCTCCAGCGAATGTTCTTCAGCGTCACGCCAAAGCTCTCAAACGCCTTGACCTTTCCAGTCATACCGCCAGCTCCGCATTCCATCCCAACCGTTAACGTTGCCGCCCTACCTTCCCTCGCGCGCCCAGGCGGCGGCGATGCCGGCCATGAGGATCATCAGGCCTGAAAGGCCGGCGAAGAGCGGGAACAGGCCGAGGCCGCGCACCACCGAGACTTCGCGCATCGACACGCCCAGCCAGTCCTCGCCAGCGAAGCGGTCGCTGGAGCGCACCGCCACGATGCGTGGCACGCCGCCCGGCAGGTCCGCCATGCGCCATACCCCGCCGCCCGTCGCCTCCACAGCGGGGCGCAGGGTCTGGGTGGTGGAGGTGACCTCGGCGAATTCGCGCGGGTTGAGCGGGCCGACATTGACCAGCGCGGTCAGCGTGCCATCGCTCGCCCGCCACAGGCCCAGCGTGTCGGCCGGGAAGGTGGCGCGGAACAGGCCGGGCTCGGCGGCGGTGAGGTTCAGCGTGCGGGTCTGCCCGGTGGGCGTGGTGATGGTGACCGGTGGCGCGGCATCGCCCATGGTCTGGCGCTCGACCACGATGTCGGGCCCGTGCGCGACCATGCGCAGGCGCTCCTCCTCAAGGTCCGGCTCCTTCATCAGCCAGTGCGAGAGCCGGCGCAGCAGGTCGATATAGGGGCCGCCGCCCTCGAAGCCGCGCGCCCACAGCCAGAAATGATCGGACAGCAGCAGCGCCACGCGGCCCTCGCCGATGCGGTCCAGCAGCACGATGGGCTTGCCGTCGGGCCCGTCCATCACGCTGGTGCCGCGCACGCCCCGGCTGTCGATGACGCGGAAGAACCGCGCCCAGCTCGGCGGGTCGTTCTGCGAGCCGGCAAGGGCGCGGGTGACGGGGTGGCGCTCGCCGGCCGACGTCAGCTTGGCGCGGAACGGGCGCTCGGTCATCTGCCCGGTGGGGCCGGCGGGAAGGATGGATTCAAGCGGGGTGTTGAACACCGAGCCTTCCGACGTGTAGTCGGTGCCGGCGGCCACCAGAAGCGCGCCGCCTTCCTCCACATAGCGCACGATGTTGTCGAAATAGATCATCGGCAGCACGCCGGTCTGGGCGTAGCGGTCGAAGATGATCAGGTCGAAATCCTTGATCTTCTGCTGGAAAAGCTCGCGCGTGGGGAAGGCGATGAGCGACAGCTCGTTGATCGGGGTGCCGTCCTGCTTCTCCGGCGGACGCAGGATGGTGAAGTGGACGAGGTCCACATTGGCGTCGGACTTCAGAAGGTTGCGCCAGGTGCGCTCGCCCACATGCGGCTCGCCCGAGACCAGCAGCACGCGCAGCTTGTCGCGCACACCATCGACGGAGACGGCCGCGCGGTTGTTCACCGGGGTAAGCTCGCCGTCCAGCGTGGCGGCCTCGATCTCGATGATGTTGGCGCCCGCATGGGTGATCTCGACATCGATTTCGGCGGGCTGGCCGGCGGTGACCAGCGGGCGGGCCACGACCTCGCCGTCGCGGCGCACGGTGACGGCGACGCGCGCCCCGGCCGGGGCGCCCTCGTCCTGGACCTCGTAGCCGATGGTCTGGGGCTGGCCGACAATGCCGAAACGCGGTGTCGAGGTGAGCGCCACGCGGCGGTCGCGCTCGCCCTCATGGCCGGAAATGATGGCATGCACCGGCGCATGGAAGCCGAGCTGCTCCATGGTCTGGGGAATGTCGTGCACCCGCCCGTCGGTGAGGAAGATGGCGCCCGCCACACGCTCGGGCGGCACGTCGGCAAGGCCCGCGGACAGCGCGGTGAACAGGCGCGTGCCGTCCACCTCGCCGGCGCCGCCCCCGGCGTCGATGAAGCGGATTTCGGCGCCCTGGTCCTTGAGCTTGGCGAGCCGTGTCTCCAGCTCGGCGCGCGCCGCTTCCGTCATCTGCGCGCGGTCGCCGAACTGCTGGCTGGCGCTCTTGTCGACCACCACCGCGACCACGGTGGGCAGCGGCTCGCGCTCCTCGCGGGTGAGGGAAGGGTTGGCCAGCGCCAGCACGGCGAGGGCGAGGGCGAGCGAGCGCAGCCACGCGCCGCGGGTGCGCGCGAAGATGAGCAGCAGCGCGACCGCGCCGGCGAGGCCCGCGGCGGCGGCGAGGAAGGGCAGGGAGATGAGCGGGTCGAAGGCAAGACCGAGATTCATCGCACGGCTCCCTCAGCGGCGCCGCGCGCATCGGCGGCGGGGTGGGCGCGCGGGACGAACAGGGCGCGGGGCGCTGACATCGGGGGCTGTTCCCTCACTGGCCCAGCCTTTCCAGCAGCGCCGGCACATGGACCTGGTCCGCCTTGTAGTTGCCGGTGAGGACATACATCACGAGGTTGGTGCCGGCGCGGAAGGCGAATTCGCGCTGGCGCGCGCCGGTGCCGGACATCGGCAGCAGCGGCTGCCCGTCCGGCGTCACCGCCCAGGCGCCGGCGAGGTCGTTGGAGCTGATGACCACCGGCGAGACGCCGTCGCCGGCGCGGGCGGGCCGGTCCATGCCCTCCTCGGTGGCGGGCAGCGCCTCGACCCAGGTGGTGCCGCCGGTGAAGCGGCCGGGAAAATCACGCAGCAGGTAGAACGCCTTGGTCAGCACATGATCGCGCGGCACCGGCTCAAGCTCGGGAATGTCGAGCCCGGCGAGAATGGTGCGCAGCGTGTCGTTGGCCGGGGTGCCGGCGCCGTTGGAGCCGGGCAGCACGGTCTCGGCGTCGCGGGTGTCGAACACGATGGTGCCGCCCTGCTTCATGAAGGCGTCGATGCGCGCCAGCGTTTCCGGGGAGGGCCGGGCGGTGCCGGGCACGATCGGCCAGTACAGCAGGGGAAAGAAGGAAAGCTCGTCGCGGGTGATGTCGACACCCATCGGCTCGCCCGCCTCCAGCGCGGTGCGCTGCGCCATGAAACGGGTGAGCCCGCCAAGCCCGACGCGGCTGATCTCGTCGGTGTCGGCATCGCCGGTGATGACATAGGCGAGCCGGGTGGCATTGGTCGCCTTGATCGCGAAGTCGATCTCGGCCGGCGTCATCGGCTTGTCGGCGGAAGGCGGGCTGGGGGCCGCCGCGGCCTCGGCCTGCGGGGCGGGGGCGGGCGTGGTCTGGGCGAGCGCGCGGTCGGCGGGCGCGCCGGCCAGCATGACGGCCAGCGCCAGCAGGGCCGGGGTCGCCGCGCGGCGCGCGGTCAGGCGGCTGAGGCCGCCCGCAAGCAGGAATACGATCATGGCGTCCACAATGAGCAGCCCGAGCAGCGCGAGCAGCAGCGGTGCGCGCAGGTCGCGCGGGGTGGCGTCGCGATAGGGCTCGATCGTGCCCAGCCGGGAGAGGTCGAGCGCCACCAGCCGGTCGGCCGGCAGCAGTGCGTTCACCGCCACCATGCCTTCGGGCGGTCCATAGAAGCCCGGCGGATGATCGCCGCTGGCCCGGCCATTGAAGCCGACCGGTATCGCCCGCGCGGTCGGGATGGAGGGCTGGAAGGCACCGAACCCGTCGAGCAGGCGGCTGGGGGCCAGCGTCTCGCCGGTCGCCGCACTGGCGCCGCCGGCATCGGCCTGCGCCTCCGTGGCGCTGGAGCCGCCCAGCGCCACGACGCGCCGGAGCATGTCGACGAAGGCGCCGGACATCGGCAGGTTCGACCATGAGGTGTCGGCGGTGACGTGGAACAGCACCAGCGTTCCCGCGCCGCGCCGCTCGCCCGTCACCAGCGGGGTGCCGTCCGACAATGTGGCCCAGGTGCGGGCGGCGAGCAGGCCGTCCGGCTCGGCCAGAACCTGCCGTTCCACGGTCACGTCGTCGGGCACCGGCACATCGCGGAACGGGCCGTCCGCCGAGAAGCCGCCGAGCGACTGCGGCTGTTCCCAGGAGAGCGAGCCGCCCAGCACGCGCCCGCCGCGCCGGAGCGTCACCGGGACCAGCGTGTCCGAGCCGTTGGCGAGGCGCGGGCCGGCAAAGCGGATCAGCACGCCGCCGCCCTCGATCCAGCGCTCAAGCCGCTGCGAGGTCTCCGGCTGCAGTGTCCCGATGTCGGACAGCACGATCACCGGCAGGCGCTGATCGATGAAACGGTCGATCGCCTCGCTGGTGCTCTCGCCGTCGGCGGTGCGGATATCGGCATAGGGGCCGAGGGCGCGGGTCAGGTAATAGGAAGGGGCGAGCAGCGGCTGGCGCTGGTCCACGCTGGCGCCGGACACAAGGCCCACCGTGCGCCGCCGCCAGCGCTTGTCGAGCAGCTGCACCGCACCCGCCGAGGCCTCGTCGACGATTTCGAGCCGCGCCACCTCGTTGCGGATTTCCACCGGCAGGTCGAAGCGCGCCTCGGTTTCGCGGGCGCCGGGTTCGAAACTGAACCCGCCCTCGCCGAGCGGCAGGCCCTTCATGTCGAGCGCGCGCACCGTGCCGCTGCGGGCAAGCGTGTCGCGATCGGCACGCACCACCTTCACGCTCAGCGCGTCCACGGCGTTGTCGACGCCGGTCAGCGCCAGCGGCTCCTGCACGCCGCCGGCCAGCGTGGTGAGCGGATGGTCGCCGATGGCGGCGGCGATGTCGGCCGGCACACCCTCGCCGTCCTCCAGCGCAACGCCGTCGGAAAGATAGATGACGGAGGCATCGGGCGCGCCCGCCAGCGCCTTGGTCAGGCTCGCGATCGCCGGCGCGCGGTCCGGCATGTTCGGCACCGGGGCAAGCGTGCGCAGACGCTCGCGCGCCTCGGTGGGGGAGAGCACCTGCGGGTCGAGCGGGGGATCGCCGGTGGGGATCAGCATGATGCCGCGCCCTTCGAGATCGGCATCGGCGATCACGCCCTGCGCGCTGGCGCGGCGCGATTCCCAGGACGGGGCGGCCGGCCAGCCGGAATCGATGAGCAGAACCAGGGGACCCGAGGAGGACGGCCCCGCGACGGGCGGGTTCCACACCGGCCCGGCGGCGGCGAAAATGACCAGCGCCGCCAGCAGCAGGCGCAGCGCGGTGAGCCACCAGGGCGTGCGCGCCGGGGTTTCTTCCTTGGGCGGAATGTCGAGCAGCAGGCGCGTCGGCGCGAAGGCGACGCGGCGCGGACGCGGCGGCACCAGCCGCAGCAGGAACCACAGCAGCGGCAGCGCGGCCAGCGCGCTCAGCAGCAGCGGGGTGGTGAAGGCGAGGGGGAGGCCGAAAAGCCCGTTCATGCGGCGGCCCCCGCGTCGTCGGCGTGGCCGGAGGGCAGCGCGGCGTCGCCATTGCTCATACGCGCATGCAGCGCCAGCAGCAATTCGCTGGCCGGCCGGTCGGTGCGATGGACCAGGAAACTCCAGGTGCGCCGCTCGGCTTCATGGCGCAGGGTGGCGCGGTGGGCGGCGACGCGCTCGACATATTCCGCGCGCACGGTCTCGGCGCGGCCGATGGTGAGCAGGGTGCCGCTCTCGGGCTCGCGGAATTCCACGCGGCCGGAGAACGGGAAGGTTTCCTCCGCCGGATCGCAGACCTGCACCACATGGCCGTGCGCCCCCGACGCGGCGAGGCCGGCAAGGCTGGCCACCACTTCCGCCGTCGGGCTCCAGAAATCGCCCAGCAGCACCAGCTCGGCGAGCGGGGAGGGCGCGAAGGCGGGCGGCAGGCTGTCCGGCAGGGCGTTCGAGTGCACCAGCGATTCCGCCATCTTCTCCACGATTCGGCGCGAGGCCGAGGGACGCATGACGCCGGGAATGCCGACGCGCTCGCCGCCCTTCACCAGCAGTTCCGCCAGCGCGAAGGCGACGACGAGGGCGCGGTCGCGCTTGGTTTCCCACACCAGCGGCGAGGCGAACACCATGGAGGCCGAGAGGTCCGGCCAGATCCACACCGTGTGGGCGGCCTCCCATTCGCGCTCGCGCACATACAGATGATCGTCGCGGGCGGAGCGGCGCCAGTCCACGCGCGAGGAGGGCTCGCCATCCATGAAGCGGCGGTACTGCCAGAAATTCTCGCCGGTGCCGGCGCGGCGGCGCCCATGCAGGCCGTGATACACGCTCGCCGCGATCTTGCGCGCTTCCAGCACAAGACGGGGCATGGCGGCGATGAGACCCGCGGCGTCCTGTGCCGCGCTTCGCACGGCGGTATCGGCGTCAAACTCCACCCGACAAGGTCTCCGTCACTACCAGAGCGGGGGGCCCTTTCGAGCCGTTCCCGCCTTACGATGCCGTCTGCCGACCGGCCTCAGCCGATCTTGCGCGCCAGCTTGGCGATCACGCCCGGCACGGTCTCGCCATCGGCGCGGGCGGCGAAGGTGAGGGCCATGCGGTGCTCGAGAATGGGTTCGGCCAGCGCGATCACGTCGTCGACCGAAGGCGCGTAGCGCCCGTCCAGCAGGGCGCGGGCACGCACCGCCAGCATCAGCGACTGCGAGGCGCGCGGGCCGGGGCCCCAGGCTATGAACCTGGCAAATTCGCCCGCATCCGGCCCCGGACGGGCCGAGCGGACCAAGGTGAGGATGGCCTCGACGACTGATTCGCCCACGGGAAGACGGCGGACCAGACGCTGGGCGGCGAGGAGTTCCTCGCCCGACATCACGGCGCGGGGCTTGGTTTCCTCGGCGCTGGTGGTGTCGAACAGGATCTTCCGCTCCGCATCGCGGTCGGGATAGTCGACGTCGATTTCCATCAGAAAGCGGTCGAGCTGGGCTTCGGGCAGCGGGTAGGTGCCTTCCTGCTCCAGCGGGTTCTGGGTCGCGAGCACATGGAAGGGCTTGGGCAGGTCGTGGCGCACGCCGGCGACCGTGACATGGCCTTCTTGCATCGACTGCAGCAGCGCCGACTGGGTGCGCGGCGAGGCGCGGTTGATCTCGTCCGCCATCAGCAGCTGGGCGAAGACCGGGCCGGGAATGAAGCGGAAGGAGCGGCGCCCCCCGGCGCTTTCCTCCAGCACCTCGGCGCCCAGAATGTCGGAGGGCATGAGGTCGGGAGTGAACTGCACGCGCCGGGCATCAAGCCCGAGCACGGTGCCGAGCGTTTCCACCAGCTTGGTCTTGGCAAGCCCCGGCACGCCGACCAGCAGGCCATGGCCGCCGGAGAGGATGGTGATCAGCGTGCGCTCGACCACGGCCTCCTGGCCGAAGATGACCGCGCCGATACCCGCCTTGGCGGCGCGCACATTGGCCGCCGTGCTCTCCGCCGAGCGGATGATCATGTCGTCCAGAGACTGGAAACTATCGGTGGTGGCAGACGTCATGACGCGCTCCTTCAACCCGGCTTTCGACCCCGATTGCGACAGCTTGACGGCCATGGTGCACTGCAAAAAGTTCTATTGCAATGCACGATAGGAATACCCCCCGGCGCGCAACGCGTGACGTCGCGATGTGCGTGGGATGGTATGCCGAACCGGCCGACGCGGCTTTCGGAAGGGCAAGCTTACGCTATCTTGGAACCGCGTCGACTATCGGGCAGGCGTTCACGACTGCGCGATTACGAGTGTGTGACAGGGATTTGGCCATGACTTCAGGAGGTTCCGGGCGACTTGACGATTTGGTGCGCTCGCTCGACGCGGGCACTGCGCGCGCGCTGCCGCCGATCGAACGCTGGAATCCGCCCGATTGTGGCGACATCGACATCCGCATCGACCGCGAGGGCGTGTGGTTTCACGAAGGAACCCCGATCCGCCGCCCCGCCCTGGTGAGGCTGTTCGCCTCGGTGCTGCGCGCGGAGGGCGAGCGTTACGTGCTGGTGACGCCGGTGGAGAAACTCGGCATCACGGTCGAGGACGCGCCGCTGCTGGCCGTCGAGATGGCGGTGGAGCCGTCGACGAAGGGCGAGCAACTGGTGTTCCGCACCAATCTCGACGACCTCGTCACCTGCGATGAGGACCACAGGCTGCGTTTCGACGATCAGCCGGGCGGCGCGGGGCCGCGTCCCTACCTATATGTACGTCGGGGATTGTGGGCGCGGCTGACGCGCCCGGTCTATCTGGAACTCGCCGAGCGGGTGGAAACGCGGGACGTTGGCGGGTGCGCGATGATCGGCGTCGCCTCCGGCAGCGCGTTCTTCGCGATGATGCCCGCCGCGGCGATGGAAGACATGAGCGAAGGGACCCGATGAGCGCCAGCCAGCCGAGCCGTACCGGAGCGAATTTCGCCGACGACATTCTGGATGCCATGCCTTCCGCCCCTCCCCATGACACGCCCGAAGCCGCCACCGGGGCCGGCGCGCCGCTTCCGCTCGACGATTTTCTTGTCCGCGCCCGCACCCGGCTGCTGGCGGAGCCCGACCTCTCGGGCGATCCACCACGCGGCGACCACGAACTGACGCCGGAATACCGCGTGCTAGTGGACGCGCTGCCGGTGCGGGCCGCGGCCGTGCTCATTCCCGTGATCGCCCGTCCGCGGCCCAGCGTTCTGCTGACGCTGCGCTCGGCGAACCTCAACAGTCACCCCGGCCAGATTGCCTTTCCCGGCGGGCGGATCGACCCGGAGGACACCGGCCCGCTCGACGCCGCGCTGCGCGAGGCGCACGAAGAGGTGGGGCTGGCGCGGGACCTCGTCACCCCGCTGGGCTATCTCGACCCGTATCTTACCCGCACCGGCTTTCGCATCGTGCCGGTGGTGGGCGTGGTGCGGCCCGAATTCGGGCTGGAGCTGAACCCGGACGAGGTGGACGAGGCCTTCGAGGTGCCGCTGGATTTCCTGATGAGCCCGGACAATCACCTGCGCGAGTCGCGGGAATCGCAGGGCCTGCTGCGCACTTTTCACGCCATGACCTATGAGCGCCGCCGTATCTGGGGCGTGACGGCGGGCATCCTTCGCAGTCTTTATGAACGGGTATATGGCTGATGCTGCGCGTTGCGATCGTCAACATTCTCCTGTTCCTGCTGCCCTTCGCGGCCTTCGCGCTCTATCTGCGCTTCGGTCGCCGGGTGGACACCATGCTGGCCGGCTGGTCGACGCGGGCGCTCATCGTCTGCACCGCGATCGCCGTGGTGCTGGTCGCCGGCAGTCTTTTCGTGTTCGCGGTCACCGGGCGCGGGCCGACAACGGGCGCCTATGTGCCGCCTGTCTGGAAGGACGGCGTGATGGTGCCGGGCCATATCGAATGAACCCGCTGCTTCAGCACCGGCCCGGCCTCGCGCGGGTGCTCGACGCGCTCAATGGCGCGGGCGAGGAAGCACGCATTGTCGGCGGCGCGGTGCGCGACTGGCTGATCGGACGCGGCGTGCGCTCCGATGTCGACATCGCCACGACCGCGCGGCCGGACGAGGTGACGCGGCGGGCGCGCTCGGCCGGGCTGAAGCCGGTGCCGACCGGCATCGAACACGGCACGGTGACGGTGGTTGCCGAGGGCGAGCCCTATGAGGTGACGACACTGCGCGAGGATGTGGAGACCGACGGGCGCCGCGCGCGCGTCGTGTTCGGCCGCGACTGGGCACACGATGCCGCGCGGCGCGACTTCACCATGAACGCGCTCTACCTGACCCGCAGCGGCGATCTGGTCGATCTGGTCGGAGGGGAAGCGGACGCGCGGGCGGGGCGGGTGCGCTTCATCGGTGATCCCGACACCCGCATCCGCGAGGATTATCTGCGGATCCTGCGCCTGTTCCGCTTCCATGCCGCCTTCGGCAAGGGTCCGCTCGATCCCGAGGCGCTGGCGGCGGCGATCCGCAACCGCGAGGGGCTGGGCCAGCTCTCGCGCGAAAGGGTGCGGGCGGAGACAATGAAGTTGCTGGTCGCCCCGCGCGCCGGCGAGACGCTGGCGCAGATGGACGCGGCGGGGCTGGTGGCGCTGGTCATCGGGGGCAGGGCGGATGTGCCCGCCTTCACGCGGCTCGCGCGGATCGAGGACGCGACCGGGCTCGGCCCGGACGGCGTGCGCCGGCTCGGCGCGCTGGCCGTGCACGGGGAGGCGGACGCTGCCGCCCTGCGGACGGCGCTGCGGCTGTCCAACGCCGAGGCGGCGCGTCTGGAAGCGCTGGCCGGGCCCGCGCCGACGCCCGCCATGTGCGAGAAGGGCCAGAAGGCCTTCATCTATCGCATGGGCCGGCAGACCTATCTCGACCGCGCGCTGATCGCCTTCGCGCGCTCAGGCGCGGCCCCGGACAATGAAGGCTGGCGCGCGCTGGTCGCGCTGGCGGTGGAGTGGGAAATCCCGGTGTTTGCGCTGCGCGCCGCAGACCTGATCGCGTGCGGCCTCACACCCGGCCCGGCCCTGGGCGCAGCGCTGAAGCGGGCCGAGGAAGCCTGGATCGAGGCCGGTTTCCCCGAGGCGCGCGGGGCGCTGGACGCGATCGCGGCGGAGGCGGCTGCGAAGGCGGGCGAGGGCGCGCGCGCCCTCACTCCGCCGCCGCGCTGATCTCGTCGGCGTCGAGGAAGCCGCCGGACTGGCGCTGCCACAGCCGTGCATAGAGCCCGCCCTTCGCCACCAGCTCGGCATGGGTGCCGATCTCGACAATGCGCCCGTGCTCCATCACCACCAGCCGGTCCATGCGCGCGATGGTGGAGAGCCGGTGCGCGATGGCGATCACGGTCTTGCCGGCCATGAGCGTGTCGAGATTGGTCTGGATCGCGGCTTCCACCTCCGAATCGAGCGCCGAGGTGGCCTCGTCCAGAATGAGGATCGGCGCGTCCTTCAGCAGCACGCGGGCAATGGCGATGCGCTGGCGCTGGCCGCCGGAGAGTTTCACGCCGCGCTCGCCGACATGGGCGTCGAGGCCGCTGCGGCCCTGCGGATCGGCCAGCGTGGCGATGAATTCGGTGGCGTGGGCGCGCGCCGCCGCCTCCAGTATCTCCGGTTCCCCGGCTTCCGGCCGGCCATAGCGGATGTTGTCGCGCATCGAGCGGTGCATCAGCGAGGTGTCCTGCGTGACCACGCCGATTCTCGCGCGCAGCGATTCCTGCGCGATGGTCGAAATATCCTGCCCGTCGACCCGGATACGGCCGCCCTCGGGGTCGTAGAAGCGCAGCAGCAGGTTCATCAGCGTCGACTTGCCCGCGCCCGAAGGCCCGACCAGCCCGACACGCTCGCCGGGGCGGATAACGAGATCGAGATGGTCGATGACGCCGGAGCCCTTGCCGTAATGGAAGGTGACGTCCTCGAAGCGGATCTCGCCGGCCTCCACCGCGAGCGCCGGCGCGCCGGGGCGGTCGAGCACCGTGTGCGGGCGGGCGATGGTGAGGATCGCCTCCTGTACCGTGCCGACATTCTCGAACACGCCGGTCACCACCCACATGATCCAGCCGGACATGTTGGTGATGCGGATGGCAAGTCCGGTGGACAGCGCGATGGCGCCGAGATTGATCGCCTCGATCGACCACAGCCACACACCGATGGCGCCGATCGAGCCCAGCATCACGCTGTTGAGCGCGCTGATGGTGAGCGCCATGCGGGTGATCTGGCGCTGCTGGTTCTTGAAGTCGCCCGTGTGCCGCTCCAGCGCGTCGCGCACATAGCTGTCCTCGCGGTCGCCATGGGCGAACAGCTTGACCGTCATCATGTTGGTATAGCTGTCGACGATGCGGCCGGAGAGCAGCGAGTTGGCTTCCGACGTCGTCTTGGACAGGTGGCGCACCTTCGGCACGAAACGCGACAGGGCGAAGACGTAGAACCCGATCCACAGCACCATCGGCGCGGCGAGGCGGATGTCGGCCTCGGCGAACAGGAACACCGCGCTCACCGCATAGACGCTGACGTACCACAGCGCGTCGATGACCTCGACCACCGAGCCACGCAGCGCCGGCCCGGCCTGCAGCACACGCTGCGCGATGCGGCCGGCGAAGTCGCTCTGGAAATAGCTCAGGCTCTGGCGCACCACCCAGCGATAGGACTGCCAGCGGATCAGGCTGCCCACATTGGCGGTGATCGACTGGCGCACCAGAAGGTCATGCAGCGCGTTGCAGACCGGGCGCGCGATCACCACCACGAACGCCATCCAGGCCAGCGTGCCGCCATGCTCGGCAAACAGGCTGCCCGGCGTCGAGGTCTGCAGCAGATCGACGATCTGGCCGATGTAGCGGAACAGCGACACCTCGACGATGGCGACCAGGAATGCCGCTCCGAGCGCGGCGACGAAGATCCAGCCGGTCTGGCGCACGAAGTGCCAGTAGAACGCCAGCAGCGATTCCGGCGGCCGCACGATGGGCGCGGGGCGGAACGGGTCGACGAGGTTTTCGAACCAGATGAGGATGCGCGTGAACATGGCAAGCCTTCTGCCGCGCCGATGCGGCGCCAGTGTGTCATCTGGCAAACGTGCGAACTAATCGTGAACAAACACGAGTCGCGGCCGCGGCACCAGCCGCATGCGCGGCGCGCGGTGCGCGCGGGGCGTCATCGTCCGGCTTCCCAGCGGAGGGTGGAAGAAGCTAGAAGCGGCCCCACAGGGAGAAAGTCGCCATGTCCTCTGCCGGAACGTCCTCTGCCGTAACATCCGCCCATGTGAATGACCGCAACGCGCCCGGCACCCCGATCGACCCCGCGACCCTGGAGCCGCGCAAGCGGGCGGCGCGCGACTGGTTCGAGGAACTGCGCAACCGCATCTGCGCCGCCTTCGAGACGCTGGAGGACGAGGCCCCCGACGCGCTCTATCCCGGCGAGGCGGGCCGTTTCGTGCGCACGCCCTGGAATCGTACCGACCACACCGGCGCGCCCGGCGGGGGCGGGATGATGTCGGTGATGCGCGGACGGGTGTTCGAAAAGGTGGGCGTGCACTGCTCGACCGTGCACGGCGAGTTCGCGCCCGAATTCCGCAAGCAGATTCCCGGCGCCGAGGAAGACCCCAACTTCCACGCCACCGGCATCTCGCTGATCGCCCACCTGACCAATCCGCATATTTCCGCCGTGCACATGAACACGCGCTTCGTGGTGACCTCGAAGGCGTGGTTCGGCGGCGGCGCCGATCTGACGCCGGTGCTCGATGCCCGGCGCAACCAGACCGATCCCGACACCATCGCCTTCCATGCGGCCATGCGAGGGGCCTGCGAGGGGCGGCACAATGTCGATTATGAGCGCTACAAGGCGTGGTGTGACGAGTATTTCTACCTGCCGCACCGGGCCGAGCCGCGCGGTATCGGCGGCATTTTCTATGACTGGCTGGATTCGGGCGACTGGGACGCGGACTTCCACTTCACCCGCGCGGTGGGCCTCGCCTTCCTCGACATCTACCCGGCGCTGGTGCGCGCCAATTTCCTCAAGCCCTGGAACGAGGCCGAGCGCGAGGAACAGCTCATCCGGCGCGGGCGCTATGTCGAGTTCAATCTGCTGCACGACCGTGGAACGGTGTTCGGCCTGAAGACCGGCGGCAATGTGGAATCGATTCTCTCCTCCATGCCACCGGTGGTAAAGTGGCCGTGAGCCGCGCCCTCAGTCAGGGAAACCGCCGGTCTGCCGGAGTGCCTCGCCCAGGATCATCGCGCCCGCCACGGCGACGTTGAGCGAGCGCGCTCCCGCTGCCATCGGCACCAGGATACGCGCCTGTGCCACCGCGTGGACCTCTTCGGGCACGCCGGCGCTCTCGCGACCGAGCAGAAGCACGTCGGTCGGGGCGAAGGCGAATGCGGCGTAGGGCACCGCGCCGCGCGTGGTGCACAGCACCAGCCGGCGCGCTTCCATGCCGCGCCAGAGCTCGAAAGCCGCGAAGCTGGCATGGCGGCGGATCGTGGCGCGGTCGAGATAGTCCATTCCTGCCCGGCGGAAACCGGCGTCGCCGACAGGAAATCCCGCCGGCTCGATGATGTGCAGCGACAGCCCGAAACAGGCCATGGTGCGGGCCAGCGTGCCGGCATTGGGCGCGATGTCGGGCTGGAAAAGTGCGAGGGCGAGCGTCATCGAATACCGGATCCTTCGGTCGGTGTCGGGCCGTGTTCGAGGACCCGTTGCCGCGGCGGGGCCCGCAAGCCGGTGGCCCCGCCGGCCCCCGGTCCTTTACCTAGGTGCCGATGGGCAGGCAAAAACAGTCGGGGGCAGGACGGACTGCCGCACTGCGTTCATCTGGACAAGGCGCGGTTCGGATGCAATTAGAGGCACTCGAAGGTAGGTCGACCATGCACAATGGGCCGGGCTGCCCTTACTGTCGCGAGCGTAATAACGTCGGCAGGAGGGCTTCGCGGCGGCAGGGTCAAGGGCTTGAGGGGAAAGGAAACCATCGTGGCAACAACCGGCACGGCGGAAACCACGCGCCGCGACTTCCTGTATCTTGCGACAGGTGCCATGGGCGCCGTGGGCGCAGCCGCTTTGGTATGGCCGTTCGTGTCCCAGCTGCAGCCCGACGCCTCGGTGCTCGCGCTGTCCTCCACCGAGGTGGATCTGAGCCTGATCGAAGAGGGCCAGATCGTCACCGTGAAGTGGCGCGGCAAGCCGGTCTTCGTGTGGAATCGCACCCCCGACGACATCACCAAGGCCAAGGACGTGCAGGTCTCGGCCCTGATCGACCCCATCGCGCGCAATGCGAATCTGGCCGCCGACGCTCCGGCGACGGACGAGAATCGCGCGGCGGAAGGCGAGGGCCGCGAGAAGTGGCTGGTGGTCGTCGGCATCTGCACGCATCTGGGCTGCGTGCCCATCGGCCATATGGGCGAATATGATGGCTGGTTCTGCCCCTGCCACGGTTCGGAATATGATTCGGCCGGCCGTGTCCGTCGCGGCCCGGCACCGGAAAACCTGGCCGTTCCGCCCTACCAGTTCGTGTCCGACACGAAGATTTCCATCGGCTGAGCCGACGACCAGGGAAACAGACAGATGAGCGGACACGCTACGTTCGAGCCGAAGAATCCGGCCCTGAAGTGGTTTGAGAGCCGGCTGCCTCTGGTCGGCCTGATCCATTCCTCCTTCGTTGCCTATCCCACCCCGCGCAACCTGAACTACTGGTGGACCTTCGGCGGCATTCTGTCGCTGATGCTGGTTTGCCAGATCCTGTCAGGCGTGGTGCTGGTGATGCACTACACGCCGCATGCCTCGCTCGCCTTCGACTCGGTCGAGCACATCATGCGCGACGTCTCCTATGGCTGGCTGCTGCGCTACATGCACGCCAACGGCGCGTCGATGTTCTTCATCGCGGTCTATCTCCACATGTTCCGCGGCCTCTATTACGGGTCCTACAAGGCCCCGCGCGAAGTGCTGTGGATCCTGGGCTGCATCATCTACCTGCTGATGATGGCGACCGGCTTCATGGGCTATGTGCTGCCCTGGGGCCAGATGAGCTTCTGGGGCGCCACGGTCATCACCAACCTGTTCTCGGCCATCCCCGTGGTCGGCCCGACCGTCGTCCAATGGCTGTGGGGCGGCTTCTCGGTCGACAACGCCACGCTCAACCGCTTCTTCTCGCTGCATTACCTGCTGCCCTTCATGATCGCCGGCGTCGTCGTGCTTCATGTGTGGGCGCTGCATGTGGTGGGGCAGAACAACCCGACCGGCGTCGAGCCGAAGTCGGCGAAGGACACGGTTCCCTTCACGCCCTATGCGACCATAAAGGACGCGTTCGGCATGGTGTGCTTCCTGATCTTCTTCGCCTGGTTCCTGTTCTACATCCCGAACTATCTGGGCCACGCCGACAACTACATCCCCGCCAACCCGCTGGTGACGCCCGCCCACATCGTGCCGGAATGGTACTACCTGCCGTTCTACGCCATGCTGCGCTCGGTGCCGGACAAGCTTGGCGGCGTGCTCACCATGTTCGGTGCGATCGTCGTGCTGTTCTTCGTGCCGTGGCTCGACACCTCGAAGGTCCGCTCGGGCGCCTATCGTCCGCTGTTCAAGCAGTTCTTCTGGATCTGGATCGCGGTGTGCATCGGCCTCGGCTGGCTGGGCTCCAAGCCCGCGGAGGGCGGCTATGTGATCGCCGGCCGCATCCTCACCGTGTGGTACTTCGCGCACTTCCTCATCATCCTTCCGCTGCTCGGCCTGTTCGAGAAGCCGAAGGCGGTGCCGGCCTCGATCACGGAGGCGGTGCTTGGCAAGTCCAAGGGCGCGGCCCCGGCCTCGGCCGGTGTCCAGGCGCCGCAGACGAAGGGTTGAGCGGAACATCATGAGCAACACCATGTCCTTCCGTTCCTCCCCGTTCCGCCTGCGCTCCCTCGCGCTTGCCTCGCTTGCCGCCGCGATGATGCTGACCGGTGGTGCCGCCATCGCCCAGGAAGGCCATGGCAGCCCCAAGCCGCACCGCGAGGACTGGACCTTCGCCGGGCCGTTCGGCCGCTTCGACCAGGCGCAGCTGCAGCGCGGCTTCCAGGTGTTCAAGGAGGTCTGCTCCTCCTGCCACAGCGCGCACCTGCTGGCCTTCCGCAACCTCGCCCAGGAGGGTGGTCCCGGCTTCACCGAGGCGCAGGCCAAGACGGTGGCCGAGACCTACCAGGTGCAGGACGGGCCGAACGACGCCGGCGACATGTTCGAGCGTCCCGGTCGGCTGTCCGATCACTGGCCCTCGCCGTTCCCCAACGAGCAGGCCGCGCGGGCGTCCAATGGCGGCGCCTATCCGCCGGACTTCTCGACGCTGGCCAAGGCGCGGACCTATGAGGTCGGCTTCCCGGGCTTCCTGATCGACATCGTCACCCAGTACCAGGAGCAGGGGCCGGACTACATCCACGCCCTGCTGAACGGCTACAAGGAAAACCCGCCCGAGGGCTTCACCCTTCCCGAGGGCGCGCACTACAATGAGTACTTCCCCGGCCACGCCATCAAGATGCCGCAGCCGATCGTCGACGGCCAGGTGACCTATTCCGATGGCACGCCCGAGACCGTGGACCAGTACTCGCGCGATGTGGTCGCCTTCATGATGTGGGTCTCCGAGCCGCATCTCGAAGCGCGCAAGCGTCTCGGCTTCCAGGTGATGATCTTCCTCATCATCTTCGCCGGCCTGCTGTACTTCACGAAGAAGAAGGTGTGGCGCAGCGTCGAGCACTGATCCTCGCGCGCCGACGACCGGACATGAAAAGGGCCCCGTTCGGGGCCCTTTTTTCGTGCGGTGCTGGCGTGGGCCGCGGGGTCAGAAGCGATAGTTCAGGCCCGCCCGCCACAGATGAAGCTTGGGCGGGGGATCGCCGAGATCGGAACCGATGAGGTCGACATAGAGATAGTCGACCTTCGCGCTCCAGTCGTCGGAGAGGGCGTATTCCGCGCCGCCGCCCGCGGTCCAGCCCGCGGTGAAGCCGCTGCCGCCATAGCTCGTGGAAGCGCCGTCGACCGGCACAAAGGCGCCCGAGGGCTGCTGAACCTCCAGGGTGCCGTCGCTCCCGCCCTCGACATTCGAGTAGGTGACGGCAACGCCGGCGGTGATGAAGGGCAGCACGCGGCCGAACGCATAGCCCATGCGCACACGCGCGGTGCCGATGAACGGCGTTTGCAGCCGTAGATGGCCGTTCGCGACCATGCGTTGCCCGGGGCCGAGCGCGCTGATTCCCGTGGCCGTGAGGTCGTCATCGAGGCCCGAATAGGAGAAGTCGGCCTCGACGCCGAGCAGCGAGCCGTCCGCGTAGTACGCGTTGTAGCCGACCGTCAGGCCGCCGATGAACGCGTCACGCCGCCCGTCACACAGGCCGCCGGAACAGGAGAACTGCTGGAACTGCGACTCGACGTCCGCGACGAGGGAGTCCCTGTCGATGACGCTGAAGGCCTTCCCGCCCTGCACGCCGACATAGAAACCGGACCAGTCGACACCCGAATTGGATACGCCCGCCATGTCCCCGGCCCATGCCGCCGGCACGGAAAGCAGGACAGCCACCAGGGCTGTTGATGCCGCTCCGATCGTTCCCATTTCAAAGCCCCCAATGCCCTATCGTCCGGCGTCCCCGCGCCCGCAATGGAATGCAGGTGCGGTGCCCTCGCGCCGTGATCGAGCCGTCCCCATCGCCGATCTCTGGCCGGCGCGCAAGAGCGCGTCGCCCGACATTTCGTTTACGCCTCGAGTCGCTCGACGAACATACAGTTCGTCACCTCGAACGTCGGGCGTCCCTGCGTGTCCGTTGCGCTCTCGCGGGTGAAGACGAGCCCCCATTCGGGCCGATTCGCGCTCGGCTTCTTGGCGACGATTTCGCTCTGGAATGTCAGCGTGTCGCCGGCAAGGACCGGGCGTAGCCATTTCAGGTCCTTGAAGCCGGGGGAGGGGCCGACGCGGGGCACCCTCTTGCCTTGGCGGCGCAGCGTCTCGTGCAGGCGGGTCTGGGCCTGCGCGCGGAGCCGGGCGGCAATGGCGGCGGTGTACCAGCCCGAGGCGGCGAGCCCGCCGAAATGGGTAGCGGCGCCCGCCGCTGCGTCGAGGTGGAAGGGCTGAGGGTCGAAGGCGCGGGCGAAGGCTATCATCTCCTCGGCATCGAAAGTGTGCGAGCCCAGCCGCGTCACCTCGCCGATCTCGATATCCTCGAAGAACAACATGCTCACCTCACGCGGGCCGGAAGCCGGGATTGCGCCGCCCGAACATGACGGTGCCGACCATGTCCATCATGACGCTGCGTTCGACATCGAGCAGCTCGAAGCGGAACTTCACCAGCCCGATATCGGGCCGGCTCTTCGAGGCCCGCGTCTCCAGCACATGGCGGCGCAGGCTCAGCACGGTGCCCGGATGCACGGGCCTGAGAAACCGCACCTCGTCGAGGCCGGGTGACCCCAGGCAGGAACTGGCGTTGAGGAAGCCATCGGCGGCCAGACGCATGAACACGCAGCACAGGTGCCACCCCGAGGCCGAGAGCCCACCGAGCCGCGTCGCCTCGGCGGCGGAATCGTCGAGATGGATGGGCGCGGGGTCATATTCGCGCGCGAAGGCGACGATCTCCTCGCGCCCCAACACATAGCGACCGCTGGTTGCCACGTGCCCTTCGTGGAAATCCTCCCAGAAATGCATCGCGCGTGTGTTGCCTCTCAGCGTCGGAAGGGTCAGAGGCCGATCTCAGGCGACAATCGGGCGGCGGTCAAGCGCGCCTTTTCGCAGGCGGTGAGAACCGATCAGGCCGAACTCCGCCGCGAGCCGGGCCTTGAGGTCGCCGCCGGCGGCTTCCAACGGGTGCCGGTTCCGGGTCGATTGCGCATGAAGGAAGCGGGCCGGTGGCCCAGTCGCGCTTGCGGCAGCGCATTGAATTCCGCGGGGGTGATGTACCGGCGCACGACACCGTCCAGCGCCGGCTGGACGCCGACGACGCGGCGCAGGGGCTCTCATGGAGCGGCTGACGGCGCAGATGCGCCGTCGCACGGGCGGCCTTCGAAGGGGGCGGGCAGGAGCAGGCGGCACCGGCGAGACAGGAGCGCGGGGCCGCCTCCTGTCAGTTGGCGAAGCGGAAATGCAGCACGTCGCCATCGGCGACGACATATTCCTTGCCTTCAAGACGCAGGCGGCCCGCGTCCCGCGCCCCGGCTTCGCCCTTGCCCTTGACGTAGTCGTCATAGGCGATGGTCTCGGCGCGGATGAAGCCCTTCTCGAAATCCGAGTGGATGACGCCCGCCGCTCCCGGTGCCTTGGTGCCGGCGGTGATGGTCCAGGCGCGGGCTTCCTTGGGGCCGACGGTGAAGTAGGTCACCAGTTTCAGCAGCTCGTAGCCGGTGCGGATGATGCGGTTGAGGCCCGGCTCCTCAAGGTCGATGGCCTCAAGGTAATCCTTCTGGTCCTCGGCCGGCAGCACCGCGATCTCGCTCTCGATCTTGGCCGAGACCACCACCGCCTTGGCGCCTTCCTCGGCGGCGCGGGCGAAGACTTCGGCGGAGAGCGCATTGCCTTCCTTGGCGGAGGCTTCCTCGACATTGCAGACATAGAGAACCGGCTTCGACGAGAGCAGGCCGAGCATGCGGAAGGTCTTTTCCTCCTCGGGCTTGACGTCGACGAGGCGGGCCGGCTTGCCGTCGCGCAGCAGCACCAGCGCGCGCGTCATCAGATCGAGCAGTTCCTTGGCTTCCTTGTCGCCGCCCTTGGCCTTCTTCTCCAGTGCGGCGGCGCGCTTTTCCAGGCTGTCGAGATCGGCCAGCATCAGCTCGGTCTCGATGGTGTCGATGTCGGAGATCGGCGCCAGCTTGCCCTCAACATGGGTCACGTCCGAATCCTCGAAGCAGCGCACCACATGGGCGATGGCGTCGCACTCACGGATATTGGCGAGGAACTGGTTGCCCAGGCCCTCGCCCCGCGAGGCGCCGCGCACCAGGCCGGCAATGTCCACGAATGTCAGGCGCGTGGGAATGATCTGCCCGGAGCCGGCGATCGAGGCGAGCGTGTCGAGCCGCGGATCGGGCACGGCCACATCGCCGACATTCGGCTCGATGGTGCAGAACGGGTAATTCGCCGCCTGGGCCGCCGCGGTCTGCGTCAGCGCGTTGAAGAGGGTCGACTTGCCGACGTTGGGCAGGCCGACGATGCCGCATTTGAAGCCCATGGTGCGATGCTCTTATGGCTCTGAACTGGTTGCCGCTGTGGTTAGGCAAGGGCGGGCGGCAGCGCAAGCGCGGCCGCCCGGCGGGCGTCATTTTGCTGCGGGGCCGGCCGGCTTTGGTGTGCCGATGCCGCGCGCGTCGAGATAAAGATGCAGACGGCTCTGGAACTCGTCGAGCCGGCGCGTGACGAGAAGTCCCGCCAGTTCCGCGCAGCCATCGCACACCGCGTCCACCCAGTCGCGCTCCGCCTTGGCAAAATCGCTGAGGACGTAATGGTGGACCAGTGCCTTGTCGCCGGGATGGCCGATGCCGAGCCGGACGCGCGGATATTCATTACCGCAATGGGCGGTGATGGAGCGCAGGCCATTATGGCCCGCATTGCCGCCGCCGATCTTGGCCCGCACCTTGGCAGGCGCGAGGTCGAGTTCGTCATGGAACACGAAAATGTCGCCGAGCGCGATCTTGTAGAAGCGCTGGGCTTCGGACACCGCCCGTCCGCTCTCGTTCATGAAGGTTTCCGGCAGGAGCGCGAGCACCTTCTGGCCCTCGATCTCGCCTTCGCAGGTTGCGCCCTGAAAGCGCCGGCGCCACGGCGTGAACCGATGGCGGCGCACGATCGCGTCGACCGCCATGAAGCCGATATTGTGCCGGTTGCCGGCATATTTCGACCCCGGATTGCCAAGGCCGGCGAAGAGGAACACAGCGCGTCTCCCGTCGCTCTGAAATGAGAAGAGCCGGAAGCGGGCTTCCGGCTCGGCTCTCGTGATGACCCGTCAGGTGGCAAAGCCTGAAGTCGATCAGGCCTTGGCGGCTTCGGCGGCCTCGGCGGCAGCTTCGTCAGCCTCGGCTTCCTTCAGGCCCGACGGGACCGTGATGGTGGCCAGCGTGTCGTCGCCATGGCCGGCCCAGGTCACACCCGCCGGCAGCTTGATCGCGGAGAGATGGATCGAGTCGCCGAAGTTGTAGCTCGTCAGGTCGATCTCGATCGCGTCCGGAATGGCTTCGGCCGGAACGTGGAGCGAGACGGCGTGGCTGACGATGTTCAGCGTGGCGCCGCCCTTGATCGCGGGCGCGGTCTCGGCATTGAGGAAATGCACCGGCACGTCGACGGTCAGCGTGGCGCCAACCTGCACGCGCAGGAAGTCGACATGGACGGGGTAGTCCTTGACCGGGTCGAGCTGGTAGTCGCGCGGGATCACCCGGTGCTTCTCGCCATCGACGTCGATGCTGAACAGGGTGGTCAGGAAGTGGCCCGCATAGATGATCTTGTTGATCTCGATGTGGTTCAGCGAGATGCCGACGGGGGGCTTGCCGTCGCCGTAGATCACGGCGGGGACGCGACCGGCGCGGCGTTCTGCACGAGCGGCCCCCTTGCCGACCTTCGTGCGGGCCTGCGCCTTCAGTTCCTTGATGGCGGTCATGGCTTGTCCTTACATGGTTGCAAAAGGAGAAGGCCGCTCGCGCGGCCCGATCCTCCAGTCTGGTTCGGTATGCCCGCGGCGCGCCTCCAGGGGTGCGGAAAGGCCACGGACGGCTGGGCTCATAGCAGAAGAAGCGTTGAGGGGCAATGTTCGGCGCCGCACGGCTGGCCGATTCGCTTCAGCCTCGCGGCGGCGCTTCGCGGCTCCCCCGCACGCACCGATCGCGAAGGCGCCAATGCCTCAGAACTTGCCGAGTACGCCGGCCTTGACGATGCCGTTGGGGGTGGCGTCCGGGGCCATCGAGCGCTGGACCGAGATGAAGCGCTGATAGGTGCCGAGCTTGCCGGTGAGTTCCACGCCCGTGGTCACGGCGGCGGAGTTGTTGACCTCGACCTTGGCGCCCAGCTTGTCGGCATCGAGCCCAAGCGGGGCAAGGGGAACGCTGTAGCTGCTGCCGACCGCGACATTGTCATAGAGCGAGGGCATGCCGGTGGAGGCGGAGGCGCCCAGCGAGCCCGTGCTGTAGACGGCGAGATTCTCCTGCTCGATGCCGATCCGCCCCTTGATCTCGCCGGAGCCGCCGCCTTCGCTGGTGGTGAGCGCCCCCGACCGGGGGGCGGACGCGCTGGCATTGGTCGAGACCGTCAGGCTGGCGGGACCCTGCTTCAGTTCCATGCGGGTCGGCAGCGTCGCCGACTTCGCCTTGGGCTTGTCGGACGGGCCGGAAAGCTGGCTGTAGGGCGTGGGAACGCCCTCGGGCAACGTCGGGGCGGTGGCGGCGCTGAGCGAGGACCAGACCGAGGCACGGGGCGCGGTGCCGAGGGGGTCGACCAGCGAGCCGTTGGACATCGCCGAAGGTTCGGTCGGCACCACAGGGGGCTCGCCTTCATCGGATCCGGCGATCGCCTGCTCGTAGGGGGAGGGCGGGTTGGTGGGCAATGGCGTGACGATGACGGCAATGCCGTTCCACGGACTGCCGTTCCACATCGTGCCGGTCTCGCCGGTGCCCTCCACCGACTGCGCGGAGGCAGGGCCGGTGAGCAGCAGCGCGAGCGTCGGCAGGGCCGCAAGACCCCACGCGCCGGCAGAAGCCCGGTTGATGCCTCGGTGCCGGCCGCGCCGTGTCGACGTCTGTCGCGCCGAACGCAGAAAGATCCGCGTCATGTCCTCAGTCCCGCCTCGATATGCGAGCGTGAAGGCTGAGGGAGAAGTGTGGAGCGATCATGGCGCACTGCACAACCGCGCAATTATTATTAGATGTGAGGTATTTAGGTGCCTTGAGGCCGCGTCGCTCAGTCGAACAGGCTGGACACGCTTTCCTCGTGGGCGGTGCGCCCGATCGCCTCGGCGAGGAGGCTGGCGATGGACACCACGCGGATATTGCGCGCGACCCGCACGGCTTCCGTGGGCTGGATCGAATCGGTGATCACCAGCTCCTTGAGGTTCGACGCGGTAACGCGCGCCACGGCGCCGCCCGAGAGCACGCCGTGGGTGATGTAGGCATGCACCTCCGTGGCGCCGCGCTCCAGCAGCGCGTCGGCGGCGTTCACCAGCGTGCCGCCGGAATCGATGATGTCGTCGACGAGGATGCAGCGCTTGCCCTCGACGTCGCCGATCACGTTCATCACCTCGCTCTCGCCCGGCCGCTCGCGGCGCTTGTCGACGATGGCGAGCTGGGCATCGATGCGCTTGGCCAGCGCGCGCGCGCGCACCACGCCGCCGACATCGGGCGAGACCACGGTGATGTTGCTGAGGTCAAAGCGCGACTTGATGTCCTGGACCATCACCGGCGCGCTGAACAGATTGTCGGTCGGGATGTCGAAGAAGCCCTGAATCTGCCCGGCATGCAGGTCGACCGTGAGAACGCGGTCGGCGCCGGCATGGGTGATGAGATTGGCGACCAGCTTCGCCGAGATCGGGGTGCGGCCGGAGGAGCGGCGGTCCTGACGGGCATAGCCGAAATAGGGCAACACGGCGGTGATGCGCTTGGCCGAGGAGCGGCGCAGCGCATCGATGATGATGAGCAGCTCCATCAGGTGGTCATTGGTCGGGAAGGAGGTGGACTGAAGGACGAAGACGTCCTTGCCGCGCACGTTCTCCTGGATCTCGACGAAGATTTCCATGTCCGCGAAACGGCGGACAACGGCGCGGGTCAGCGGGTTGTCCAGATAGACGCCTATCTCCTCCGCCAAGGGCCGGTTTGCATTGCCCGCGACGAGTTTGATCGACCCGTTTTTATTCGACATTTCCGGCGCGCTCCCACCGTGCACATCCCGCGCAGCCGTCTTAAGGCCGTCGCGCAGCCCTGATAGGCGGGCCGGCTGCCCCTGTAAAGCCGTCGTGAAGCAACGAAGCTGTGCAACAGCGCCGCGCCGCGTCAGGGATGGGCGGCAAAAGTAAGGGCGGAGGTCGGCACCTCCGGCGCTTGCGCGACCATGGTGCCGGGCATCGCGCCAGACGGCTCGGTGCTGGCGATGGGCGGCCCGTCATCGGTGCGCACGGCCGGCGGCGGACCGAGATCCTCGGGGGCGGGTTCGGCCGCGGCGTCGGGAGCCCCCTGAGGAACAGCGCCGGTCGGCTTCGGCGGCAGACCCTGGGCGAGGCGGGTGGAAATCTCGTCAAGGCTTTGAGCCGCGATCCGATTGACGGTGTCGCCGTCGACTTCCTTCCACACGTCCTTGCCGGGCCCGACATTCTCCGCACCGGCGACGCGCAGCACCCGCTGGCGGTCGGCATCGAACACGTCCCACACCCAGTCGACCGTGCCCTTGCCGTTCTCGACGCTGGCGGCGAGATAGCCGCGCACGCGATAGACCGGATCCGATTCACGCGAAACGACGCGGATCCTGCGCGCGTCCGCCTCGGTGGCGAGGCTGGCGACCAGCTTGTTGAACACGGCTTCCGGGGGGCCATCGATCGATTCGAAGGCGATGGGCTTGGTGCCGGTGGTGATGTCGGCACTGGCGAGCGGTCGACTTCCTTCGCCGGTCTGGCAGGCACCGAGCGCGAGCGCGGCAAGCAGTGCCGCGCCGGCCGGCATGTGCCGACGGATGCGCCGGCGGAAGCGATCGATCATCGAAACGTCCCCTGAGAGCCAGCCTCGCCGCGTGTCGCCACCCGGGAGGGGCAGTGCCGCAGCGTGTCGCCAGCGATCCGGGGCAAATGGTTAAAGAGAATTAACGATTAGGTCCAGAGGCGCGTCGGTCAGGCACTCATTACCGTTAACCGTCACCAGGAAGGTGCGGCCCAGGCACATGGCGGTTTCGCTCGCGCTGTCCATGAGAATCATGTGCGCGAACATCACCATGCCCTCCTCAAGCACCCACTGGTTGCCCGCGTAGAACATGGGCGGGTCCATCCAGGATGGCGTGAATTTGGCCCCGAGCGAATACCCGCAGGCCGCCAGCCGGTGCTCGGCGAGGCCGTGGCCATCCATCACATGGGCATGGGCGGTGAAAACGTCCCCTGCCGTACGGCCGGGGGTGATGGCGTGGGCGCAGGCTTCCATCGCCTGCCTGGCGGCGGCGAACAGCTCAAGATGGCGCCCGCGCGGCGGGCCGACCACCACGGTCTCCATCATCGCCGCATGGTAGTGGCGATAGGCGCCGGCCCATTCGAGCGTGATCTGGTCCTCGGAATCCAGCCGCCGCCGGCCGGATTTGTAGCGGCACAGCAGCGCGTCGCGGCCCGAGCCGATGATGAACTCGTTGCCCGGATAGTCGCCGCCGCCCTTGAAGACGGCGCCCTGCATGGCGGCGAGCACCTCGCCCTCGTCGACGCCGTCGCCAATAGTCTCGATCGCCGCGTCGCGGGCGGCCAGCGCGAGCTTCGCTGCCTCGCGGACATAGATGATCTCGGCCGCCGACTTGACCGCGCGCAGCCGGTCGACAAGCCCGGAGGCATCCTCCAGCGTGGCGAAGCCGTCAAAGGCGGCATCGAGCTTGCGGCCATTGGCGGCGGTCAGGCCGTAGCTCTCATACTCGACGCCGATCCGCCCGCCCGCGCCGCCCAGCGAGGCCACCATGTCGCGGAGCTGACTCTGGGGCGAGGCGTCGGCGCGGTCGGTCCACACCCGGATGTCCTCGATCAGCGAGGTGTGCTGCGCCTGTCTCATATCCGCCGAGCGGGTGAGCAGCGCCAGGCGGCCATCCGCGCCGAGCCACAGGCCCTGGAAGAAGCAGAAACCGAAGGTGTCGTAGCCGGTCAGCCAGTACATCGACTCTTGCTGGAACATCAGCAGTCCATCGAGCCGATGCGCGGCGATCTGTGTGAGCAGGCGTTCCTTGCGGCGGGCGAATTCGGGCGCGGTGAAGTGCAGCGTCATCTCGGTTCAGACCAGCGTGATGGCCGCGACAAGGCGCCCATAATCGGGTTCGCCGCGGTGGGTCGCTCGACGATAGCTGAAGAACCGCGCCTCGTCCGCATAGGTGTCGAGGCCGAGATCCTCCACCGTGCCGACGCCTGCCGCCTTCAGCCGGGCGGCGATGTAGCCCGGCAGGTCGAACATGGCGTGATGCGCGCGCGCGGAGGGAACAAGAAAGCGCTTATTGCCGTCCGCCAGCGCGGTGAAGCTGGCGATGAAATCCGGCCCGACCTCGTAACTCGGCTGGCGGATCAGCGGGCCGATGGCGGCCACGATCCGTTCGCGCCGGGCCCCCAGTGCCTCCATGCGGGCAAGGGTCGATTCAAGCACGCCGCCCACCGCTCCCTTCCAGCCGGAATGGGCCGCGGCGACGACACGGGCCTCGCCATCGGCGAACAGCACCGGGCCGCAATCGGCGATGGCGACGGCGGCGGCAATGCCCGGCGTCGCGGTGGCGACGGCGTCGGCCTTGGGGCGCTCGTCCCACGGCCGATCAACCACCACGCAGTCGCGCGAATGGATCTGCCAGCAGGTGAGCAGATGACCCGCCGGCACGCCGAGGGAAGCCTCCATCCGCGCGCGGTTTTCGGCCACATGGGTCGGCTCGTCGCGTGAGCCGGTGCCGCCATTGAGCCCGGCATAGATGCCGCCCGACACGCCGCCTTCGCGGGTGAAGAAGGCGTGGCGGATGCCGGGAAGCGCGGCAAGGGCGGAGGATTCGACCTTCATGTGGACATGTCCCTGAAAGCCTCGCCCGACGCGAAGCCGGCCGGGGTGTCGAGAAGAGGATGGGTGAGCACGAGGGCCTTGAACAGGGTGCCCATCTGCCCCTCGCCGGTGCCGGCAAGGCGGGCATGGGCGGCGTCGATGGCCCCGCGCGTCGGGGTGTCGGCGTTGCGCTTCAGCCGCTCGGCGCGGGCATCGAGGCCCAGCCTCTCGAGCAGGGCTCCCTGCGCGAGCGGACCATAGGCCAGCGCTCCGCCGCGGACCGCGGCGCGGGCGAGCGCGGAAAAATCGACATGGGCCGTGAGGTCCGCCTCGCCGGGATGGGCAAGCACGTCGTCAAAGGCATGCTGGCGCAGGGCCTGGAGCGTGTCGCCGAAACCGCCGCCATGGCCGTAGTCGATGAGCAGTGCCGCGCCGCCGCCGGTCCCGTCCTTCGCGGAGAGCCGCGCGCCCAGGCGCTGAGCGATCATGAGACCCGCCGGGCATATCTCCAGCAGGGCGCCGATCGGCGCCGCGTGCAGCAGGGCCTCGGCGCGCGGGTCGAGCCGGACACCGGGCCGCAGGCCGAAGGCGAGCGCGCCGTCCTCACTGAGGCCGACCATGCGTTCGGCGATGCCTTCATGGGTGCGCACGAACTGGCGGATCGGCAGGGCGTCGAAGAACTCGTTGGCGAGGAGGATCAGCGGTCCGGCGGGCAATTCGTCGACGGAGGGGGCCCAGCTCAGATCGAAACGCTGGAGCGTGTCCGCCTGCCGCGACCTGAGCCGGGGGGAGGCCTCGACCAGCACCACATGGGCGGCGTCACGAAAGCCGGGCACGCCCTGTGTGGCGCGCAGGACGTCCGCCATCATGGTCCCGCGTCCCGGCCCCAGCTCGGCGAGGACGAAGGAGGGTGGCGAGCCCAGCCGCATCCAGGTGTCGGCGGCCCACAGGCCAAGCAGCTCGCCGAATATCTGGCTGATTTCGGGGGCGGTGACGAAATCGCCCTCGGCGCCGAACGGTTCGTGGGTGGTGTAGTAGCCAAAGCGCGGATGGAGCAGGCAGCGCTCCATGTAGTCCGCCACCGTGATCGGCCCGGTCAGCGCGATCTCGCGGGCGATTTCCTGCGCCAGGGGCGTCGGCGACGGGGCGTTCATGCCGGCGTCCCGCTACCGAGCGCGGGACGGTGCCGCGCCCGCCAGATCATCCAGGCGCCCAAGGCGAGCATGGGCAGGGAGAGCACCATGCCCATGGTGACGAACCCGCCGGCCAGATAGCCGAGCTGGGGGTCCGGTTCACGGAAGAACTCGACGAAGATGCGCGCGCAGCCATAGAGCAGAACGAACAGGCCGGCGATCGTCCCCGGCCGCTTCAGGGCGCCGGCGCGGATCGCGACCTGCAGCACGAGGAAGATGGTGAGCCCTTCCAGGCCCGCCTCATACAGCTGGCTTGGATGCCGGGCGAGCGGTCCGCCATGGGGAAACACCATCGCCCAGGGCACATCGGAGGGGCGGCCCCACAACTCGCCATTGATGAAATTGGCGATCCGCCCAAGGAAGAGCCCGACCGGCACCACCGAGGCGGCGATGTCCAGCATCGAGACGAAGGACAGGCCGCGCCGCCGGGTGAACAGGTACATGGCGAGGATCGATCCGGCGAAGCCGCCATGGAACGCCATGCCGCCATGCCACACGGTGAGCGCTTCGACGGGGTGCTCGATGTAGTAGGGCAGGTTGTAGAACAGCACATAGCCGATGCGCCCGCCCAGGATGACGCCGAAGGCCACCCAGACGACGGCGTCGTCGAACTCTTCCGGCGCGATCGGCGCCTTGCCGCCCCACAGCGCGGGGCTGGCGCACAGTTTCTTCGCCAGCCACCAGCCGATGAGCAGGCCGGCGATATAGGCGAGCGCGTACCAGCGGATCGCGAACGGACCCAGCTCGATCAGGATCGGATCGATGCTGGGAAAAGGCAGGGCGAACAGCGGGGGAGCGAGCAGCATTGCGGAGTCTCGGCGGGGCTGGCGCGCCGGCGGCGCGGTGAATCAGGGAACGGCCCGCGACTCGGCACGTCCGGTGCGCATCGTCTCAATTGCCTCTCCCGCGTGACGGGATCAAGGCGTTCGCGTGCGCATCGCCTGTGCGTGCCGGGCCGCGAGGGCGGGTCCGCCCCTTGCAGAGGGTGTGCGCACGCCCCATTGTCCACCAAAAGGCGTGGCATTGTCCGCGCCCCAGTCGGAGAAGACCATGACCCAGACCACCGGCCGCATATTCGACGATTTCGCACGGCTGATGAACGACGCCGCGGGCGTCGCCACGGGCGTGCGCCGCGAGGCCGAGACGGTGATGCGCGCCCAGGCTGAGCGCGTGCTGCGCGAACTCGACGTTGTGACGCGCGAGGAATTCGAAACGGTGAAAGACCTCGCCGCCGCGGCGCGCGAGGAAAACGAGCGCCTGAGCGCACGCATCGCCGCGCTGGAAGCCCGGCTCGGGACGACGGAACCGCCGGATTCTCTCGGTTGAACCGACCCTTGTGGATGCATTTTGCCGCTTGCGTTTTCAACCCTTGCGGCAATGACGCGAATCCCGACACCTTGGTGCACGGCCTTCCAGCCGGAAGGCCGGCCAAGCAGCGCCCGAGGGGCACGATACGGTCAGGACCGCACGCAGGGCGCTTGTCGCGAGCCATTCCATCGCGCGCCACGCCCCGCAGCGTTTCTTCATTCCTGGCACGTCGATCCGTTTCGCGCCCATTCTTGCGAGGTCCAGCATGACCTATACTGACTTCGAAACCGACACTCGCCTCAATCCGCTTGATCAGATCGAGCGGATGGCGGCGCTCAATGAATGGGCTTTCGAGCGGTCGGCGGAAGACGAGATCACCATCTCCCTGGAAGGCCGGTGGACCGACTGCCATGTGTCGTTCCAGTGGATGGATGAGGTTGAAGCGCTCCACGTCGCCTGCGCCTTCGACCTCAAGGTGCCGGAAAAACGCAAGACCGAGGTCCTGCGCCTGCTCTCGCTGATCAACGAGCAGATGTGGATCGGCCATTTCGACCTGTGGTCCAAGGAAGGCGTGATCATGTTCCGTCACGCCCTGCTGCTGGCCGGTGCGGAGGCCACCGACCGGCAGTGCGAGGTTCTGATGGAATGCGCCATCGAGGCCGTCGAACGCTATTTCCCGGCTTTCCAGTTCGTGGTCTGGGCCGGAAAGACCGCGCGCGAGGCGATGGACGCGACGCTGTTCGAGACCGTCGGCGAGGCCTGACGCCCCCATGACGCGGGCGGACGCTGACGGCCCTTCGGCCGCGGCAGCCGCCCGCGCTCCCCTCGTGAACCCCTCCCCATTGCCAAAACCGCGGGCCCCCGGCACAAGTCCGGGCACGTTGGTGTGAAGGCACCCGCGCCGGGGGCGCGTGGGCTTCAGGAGGGATGATCATGGCCACACTTTCCGACATTCCCGGGCGCGTCATGCTGGTCGGTGCCGGCAAGATGGGCGGCGCCATGCTGGAAGGCTGGCTCGACCTCGGTCTGGAACCGGCGAAGGCGGCCGTCATCGATCCCGGCCCGCCGCCGGAGGTCGCCAGCATGCTGGCCGCGCGCGGCGTGGCGCTGAACCCGCTCAATGGTGGCCCGCCGGCCGTTATGGTGCTGGCCGTGAAGCCGCAGGTGGCGCCCGACGTGCTCGCCCGCGTCGCCCCGCTCGCCAGTCCCGATACGCTGATCGTCTCCGTCATGGCGGGCCGCACGCTCGGCTTTCTCGAAGCGGCCTTCGCACCCGGACAGCCCGTGGTGCGCTCGATTCCCAACACGCCGGCCGCCATCGGCCGAGGCGTGACCGTCGCCGTGGCCAATGCGGCGGTGAGCGAGGGACAGGCCAGCATCGCCGATGCGCTGCTGCGCGCCACGGGCGGTGTCGAGTGGGTCGAGGACGAGGCGCTGATCGACGTTGCCACGGCCGTTTCCGGTTCCGGTCCGGCCTATGTGTTCCTGCTCGCCGAGGCGCTGGCGGCGGCGGGCGCGCAGGCTGGCCTGCCCCCCGACATGGCCGACCGGCTGGCGCGCGCCACCGTTTCCGGCGCGGGCGAACTGATGCGGCGTTCAGGCATCGACCCGGCGCAGCTTCGTCGCAATGTGACGTCACCCAATGGCACCACGGCGGCGGCTCTTGCGGTGCTGATGGACGAGGAACGCGGCTTCGGCCCGCTGCTCGCGGATGCGGTCGTGGCGGCGGCGCGCCGCTCGCGCGAGCTTGCGGGGTAACGCCGGCTTGCAGCGGATCGCCCTTCACCTGAAGGCTCGCGAGTCCTAAGTTGGCATGGGGCTCTGTTGAGATCAGGAGGTCATGATGACGCAAACTCCCGGAACGACGGCCGACGCCACAGCCAAGGCGGACGACCCGCGCGGCAGGATACTCGACGGCTTTCTGGCGCTGCTTTCCGAGCGCTCGTTCGAGCGCATCGGCCTTTCCGACGTGGCGACGCGCGCCGGGGTCTCGCTCGCCGAGCTGCGCGCGGCCTTCGGCTCGACCTTCGACATGCTTTCCACCTTCATTCGCGACGTTGACCGCAAGGTGCTCGCGGGCGTCGCGGCCGAGGGCGACGAGGCGATGGCCGATCAGCCAGCCCGCGACCGAGTGTTCGATGTGGTGATGCGCCGCCTGGATGTGCTCGCCCCGCACAAGGATGCCCTGCGCTCGCTGCTGAAATCCGTGCGCCGGAACCCGTTCTTCGCCCTCGCGCTCAACAAGCAGGCCGTGCGTTCGGCGCAGTGGATGCTGGCCGCGGCGAAGATCGACACCGCCGGCCTGAAGGGCGCGGCGCGCGCGCAGGGGCTGGCGCTGGTGCAGGCCCGCGTGCTGGAAACCTTCCTGCGCGACGAGGATCCCGGCCTTGCCAAGACCATGTCGGTGCTCGACCGCGAGCTTGCCAAGGGCGAGCGGGCGCTGGGGCTGCTGGGCAATCTCTGTGTCCTTGCGACCTGCGGCGGCCGGCGCGCGGAACGGGCGGCACCCTATGCGGGGCCGGCGCCGCAAGAACCCGCCGCGGCCTGAGCCTCCCGTAGCATGAGCTTGCCGCCGCCGGAACGCGGCGATACTGCGGGCAAGACGCCGGGCGACACGGAGTAGCCCGGCGCGACATTCAAGGTGAGGAGATGCCCGTGAGCCTGGCCCCGTTGGAGCAGATTTCGTTCGCCGATTTTCTGAAGATCGACATCAGGGTCGGTACGATCATTCAGGCCGAGCCGTTTCCCGAAGCGCGCAAGCCGGCGATCAAGCTGCTGATCGATTTCGGCCCGCATATCGGCTGCAAGAAGTCCTCGGCCCAGATCACGGTGCACTACGCACCGGAGGATCTTGTGGGGCGGCAGGTCGCGGCGGTGGTGAACTTCCCCTCGCGCCAGATCGGCCCGATCATGTCGGAAGTGCTCACGCTCGGCTTCCCAGACGAGGACGGCGCGGTGGTGCTGTTCAAGCCGGATACCGAGGTGCCCAACGGGGCGCGCCTGTTCTGAGTGGCTGGCACCCGCGACGAGGTAGAGCGCCATGCCATCGCTGGAACTGCTGCTCGCCTTTGCCGGCGCAAGCGTGATCTATGCCTACGTTCCCGGTCCCGCGATGCTTTACGCTTCCGCGCAGACCATCGCGCGCGGACGGCGGGCGGGGCTGATGGCGGCGCTCGGCATTCATCTGGGCGGCTACGCGCATGTGATCGCCGCAGCGCTCGGGCTTTCGGTTCTGTTCGAGGCGGTGCCGCTGCTCTATCTGGCGGTTAAGCTCTCCGGCGCGGTCTATCTGGTGTGGCTCGGCTTCGGCATGTTTCGCGGTTCGGGGGAGGCAGGTGCGCCCGGCGCGCCTGCCGGTGAGCGCTCGGCGCGGCGGGCCTTCATGCAGAGCATCGCGGTGGAGGTGCTCAATCCCAAGACGGCGATCTTCTTCCTCGCCTTCCTGCCCCAGTTCACCGATACCCGCGCGGCGTTTCCCCTCTGGCTGCAACTGCTTGTGCTGGGCACGGCGGTGAACCTGATATTCACCTCCGCCGACCTAGTCTGCGTGATGATGGCGGGGGCGATCACGCGCCGTCTGCGCGGTTCGGGCCTGTTGCGTCAGTGGGCGGGCCGTCTTGGCGGCAGCGTGCTGATCGGGCTCGGCGCGCGGCTCGCCCTTCAGCGCGGGTGAACAGGCTCACACCGGAATTCGCACCAGTGCCCGCAACCCGCCCATCGGGCTTTCGCCAAGGCTCACATCGCCGCCATGGGCACGGGCGGCGTCGCGAGCGATGGTGAGGCCGAGACCGGAGCCCCCGGCGTCCTGATTGCGCGCATCGTCGAGCCGCACGAACGGGCGGAACACGTCCTCGCGCCGCGCGGCGGGTATGCCGGGCCCGTCATCATCCACAATCACGGTCAGCCAGCGCTCGTCGCGCGTGCCGGTGATCTCGATCCGCTTGCCATGGCGCCGGGCGTTGCCGACGAGATTGGCCAGGCAGCGCCGGAACGCGTCGGGGCGGATCATCACCATCGGCTCGCCCTCGAACCGCGCGGTGACATCGGCACCCTGCCGCTCCGCATTATGGCGGGTGTCCTCGATGATGCGCGAGATGTCGGCAATGGCCGGCGCCTCGCCCGCCGTGTCGTCGCGGGCAAAGGCGAGATAGGCCTCCAGCATGCTCTGGAGTTCGTCCACATCCTTGCGCAGCCCTTCCGTATCCGGGCTGTCGCCGATCAGCGCCAGTTCCAGCTTGAAGCGGGTGAGGATGGTGCGCATGTCGTGGCTCACGCCGGCCAGCATCGTGGTGCGCTGCTCGATCTGGCGCTCGATCCGCCGCCGCATTTCCAGAAAGGCGAGCGCGGCACCGCGCACTTCCCGCGCGCCGCGCGGGCGAAAGCCGGTGACATCGCGTCCCTTGCCGAAGGCGATGGCCGCGTCCGCCAGCGCCTCGATCGGTTTGATCTGGTTGCGCAGGAACACGATGGCGACGCCGAGCAGCACCAGCGAGGTGCCCACCATCCACACCAGGAAAATGTGGGAATTCGACAGATAAGCCTGCGAGCGCCGGGCAAAGATGCGCATCACCATGTCATCGAACTGCACGCGCACTTCGATGAGGTTCGAGTTGCCCACCGTGTCGGTCCAGAACGGCCGCTTGAGCCGTTTGCCCAGCTCGCTGGTGAAGTGGGAATCGAGAATGGAGAAGAACGGCTTTGGTCCCGGCGGCGGCAGATGCTCGCCCGGCAGGAAATCGATGGTCAGTCCCATCGCGGATTGCGCGATCTGCTTGAGCTTGTCGCGGTCAGCCTGCGTGGGGAAGGTGACGGCGAGATCGGTGAGCGCGGTGATGTCCTGTGAGACAGCCGCGGAAAGGCGGCGCGTCACCGCATTGTAGTGCCGCTCCATGAACACGAAGGCCAGCACCGACTGCAGGATCACCATCGGCGTGACGATGATGATGAGCGAGCGTGCGTAAAGGCCCTTCGGCATCACGCGGTTGAACCAGGCGCCGAAGCGGGCGTTGTTCTCGCGCACGCGCGCCTGCGTCATCCGCAGCCGCTCGCGGGCGGCACCGATCAGATGGGCGTCGAGCAGGTTCAGTGGGGCCCGGTTCAAGGAGCGACGACCAGGCGATAGCCGACGCCCCGCACGGTCTGCACATAGGCTGGATTGGCGGGGTCTCGCTCGATCTTGCGGCGGAGCCGGTTGACCTGGACGTCCACCGCGCGATCTCCGGCGGCGACGCCGGGCGCGACCAGCGCCTGGCGGGGCACGGTGTCGCCGGGGCGGGCGCTGAGGACGCGCAGCATGTCGCGCTCGCGGTCGGTGAGGCGCACCGGCTCGCCCTCGCGCGTCAGCTCGCCGCGCTCCAGATGAAACATGAACGGCCCGAAGCGGACGTTTTCAATGACCTGGGTCGGGGGCGTGGCCGAGCGCTTGATGATGTTGCCGATGCGCAGCAACAGTTCGCGCGGCTCGAAGGGCTTGGCGAGATAGTCGTCCGCCCCGATCTCCAGTCCTTCGATACGATCGCCGGGCTCGGAGCGGGCGGTGAGCATGAGAATCGGCACGTCGGAATCGACGCGCACCGACCGTGCCAGCTCGAACCCGCTCTCGCCCGGCATCATCACGTCGAGGATGAGCAGGTCGAAGGTCAGGCCGGTCATGCGCGCGCGCGCGTCGCCCGCCGATTCCGCCGTCGTGACACGGTAGCCGTGTTCCGAGAGGAAGCGCGAGAGCAGGTCACGGATACGTCGGTCGTCGTCGACGATCATGAGATGGATGGCGTCGTCGGCGGGCATTTTCCGGCTGACTCTCACCGTTTCGGGACTGTTGGCCTCAAGCATCGCGTATTTCTTTCACCCGGCAGGACGAGTGCGGGGAGTGGACCTCGTCTCCGCCGCCTGATCGGCGCGGGCTATGAGCTTTTCGATCGCACCCCGATCTTCCGGGTCGATCATGGCGACAAGAAAGCGGCGGGCATGATCGCGCGATTCCGGGCCGCATTCGGCCAGCGCGCGGGCGATGCGCTGCGTCTGCAAGGCCACGAACTGCTGCGCCAGGCCCTCACCCTTGGGCGTGAGATAGAGCAGCCGCTGGCGCCGGTCGGACGAACCGGCGCGGCTGTCGACGAATCCCTGGTCGATGAGTTCGCGCAGCACGCGCCCGAGGCTCTGCTTGGTGATGCGCAGTATGTCGAGCAGGTCGGTGACGCGCATGCCGGGGTGCCGATTGACGAAATGCAGCACCCGGTGATGGGCGCGCCCGAAGCCGAAGCCCTGCAGAACCTCGTCGGGATCGCTCACGAAGTTACGGTAGGCAAAGAAGAACAGCTCGATGAGGTCGACCATCGGCCCGGCTTCCGGCGCCGTGGAGGGCCGGGCGGGAGCACCGGAATCGACCTTTGCCGGACGTGGCGGCAGCGAGACATTTATGTCAGCCATGTTGACTTTTTTCGTTATGATCGTTACCGAGATGTCCCGCTCCACGAAAGGATCGTTCGGCGAGGCCGTCGACCCGGTTCGGAGCGGGATGTAGACTGGCCGCCTACAAGGCGGTGAAAGATAACGGGACTTCGGCTGCGAGGCAAAACTTAGCGTTCTCGCAACACAGCCGAAGCCGCCATGCTGATGGACAAGAAGGCCGCGACGCCACCATGGGCGCCGGCGACCTGTTCGGGAGATAGAACCATGGCAAGCGAACCTTTCGACAAACGCACCGGCTGGATCTGGCTCGATGGCGCTTTCGTGCCATGGCAGGATGCCCAGGTTCACGTGCTGACACACGGTCTGCATTACGGCAGCTGCGTATTCGAGGGCGAGCGCGCCTATGGCGGTGAGATTTTCAAGCTCGACGCGCATACTGAACGCCTGAAGGAGAGCGCGCGGCTGCTCGACTTCGAGATTCCCTACAGCGTCGCCGAGATCAACGCCGCCTGCCGCGAACTGCTGGCGAAGCAGAACCTCGTTGATGCCTATCTGCGCCCGGTGGCCTGGCGCGGTTCCGACATGATGGGTGTCTCGGCGCAGAACAACCAGATCCACCTCGCCATCGCGGCGTGGGAATGGCCGAGCTATTTCGATCCGGCCGAACGGCTCAAGGGCATCCGCATCGGCATGGCCAAGTACCGCCGTCCGGACCCGATGACCGCGCCCTCGACCTCGAAGGCGGCGGGTCTCTACATGATCTGCACCATCTCCAAGCATGCCGCCGAACGCGAAGGCTATTCGGATGCGCTGATGCTGGACTGGCGCGGGCGCGTGGCCGAGTGCACCGGTGCCAACGTGTTCTTCGTCAAGGACGGCGTCATCCACACGCCGGAGGCCGACGCGTTCCTGAACGGCATCACCCGCCAGACGGTGATCGAGCTGGCCAAGCGCCATGGCATCGAGGTGCGCGAGCGCGCGATCATGCCGGAAGAGCTGGAGAGCTTCGACGAGTGCTTCATCACCGGCACCGCCGCCGAGGTGACGCCAGTGTCCGAGATCGCCGGCCGTCATTATCAGCCCGGCCCGGTCACCAAGACGCTGTTCGACAGCTACATGGCCGAAGTGCAGCCCAAGAAGGCGGCGGCATAAGGCTTCGACGGCACGTTCGAACGATCAGGAAAAGGCCGCCCGAAGGGGCGGCCTTTTTCATGGGACCCTCAACTCCACCGCCCCGCGGCGTCATCGTCGGAGTCCTTGGCCGCGATCCAGTCTTGCGCGTCCTCGCGCTCTTCCAGCTTCCAGAACGGCGCGCGGGTCTTCAGCCAGTCCATAAGGAACTCGGCGGCAGCGAAAGCGGCGCCCCGATGGGCGGAGGTGGTGACCACGAGCACAATGTTGTCGCCCGGCGTCATCCGCCCGAAGCGGTGAATCACGGTGGCGCCGCTGAGCGGCCAGCGCCCGCGCGCCTCGGTGACGATGCGGGTGATTTCCTCTTCCGCCATGCCGGGATAATGCTCCAGCGTCAGCGCGATGAGCGGCGCACCGCCCGGCGCGTCGTCGGCGCGGCACAGGCCGGCAAAGGTGACGACCGCGCCGACATCCGTGCGCCCGCGCGTAAGTGCGCTTGCCTCGGCGGAGGCGTCGAAATCCTCGGACTGGATGCGGACGGTGAACATGGGTCGGCCTCCCGCGTGTTCGCTACCCGCCTTCGGTTTCAGCCGCCGGTCATCGGCGGGAAGAAGGCGATCTCATTGACGCCGTCGATGGCGCTGTCAGGCTTGGCATGGCGGCGGTCGAGCGCGGCGCGCACGATACGAGGGTTCTCGAACGCGCGGGCGTAACCTTCGCCGCGTGCGGCCAGCCAGCCGGCGAGATCGGCGACAGTCCGGACCGTCGCCGGCGGTTCGACCGTCTCGGATTCAAGCCCGATGCGCTCCCGCACCCAGGCGAAATAAAGAATTTTCACGCATCGTCCTCGATGAGATGGCGCGCTCCGGCCCGGAAATAATCCCAGCCGGTGTAGAGGGTCAGCAGCGCGGCGATCCACAGCAGCACGATGCCAACCAGTGTGATGCCTGGGGCCAGCTTGTCACCGGCGGGGCCGGCGAGCAGCACGCCGACCGCGACGAGCTGGGCGGTGGTCTTCCACTTTGCCAGGCGCGTCACCGGCACGCTCACGCGCAGCTCGGCGAGGAATTCGCGCAGCCCCGACACCAGGATCTCGCGGCACAGGATGACGACCGCCGCCCACAGCGACCAGCCGCGGATGGTGCCGTCGGAGGCGAGCATCAGCAGCGAGGTGGATACCAGCAGCTTGTCGGCGATGGGGTCGAGCATGCGCCCGATGGCCGACTGCTGCGACCACACCCGCGCCAGATAGCCGTCGAAGAAGTCGGTAATCGCCGCGACGACGTAGATCGCCAGCGCGATCCAGCGAAGCCACATCCCGCCGGCCAGAATGTCCGCCCAGAACAGGCAGGCGGCCACCATCGGGACGGCAATGCACCGGCCGTAGGTGAGCAGGTTCGGCAGCGCAAGCGCGTGTCCGCGTTTCACCTTTCCAGGCTCCGTGATTGTCTCGTTGCTGGAGGTGACATCGACCATGCTGCCGGCTCCCGTTAGCTCGACGTAATGACGCGTGTGCCTAACGTCAATCTCACCACGTCATGCGTCTCGCCAATTCTGATCCGGCACCATGGACCCGCGCTGTGACCTTCCCATGGCGCACCGTCGCCCGCATGCTGCCTCAGCCCGGTTTCGTATGGAAGAAGTCATAGACCGCGCGCGCGGTCGCCGCGTTCACGCCCGCCACCTCTTCAAGGTCGGCGAGCGAGGCGCGTTCAATGGCCTTGAGCGTGCCGAAATGGTGCAGCAGCGCGCGTTTGCGTGTCGGTCCGACACCGGGAATTTCCTGCAGCCCGGCGCGGCTGATGTCCTTGGTGCGCCGCGCGCGGTGGGAGCCGATCGCGAAACGGTGAGCCTCGTCGCGCAGGCGCTGGACGAAATAGAGCACCGGGTCGCGCGGCTCCAGCCGGAAGGGCGCGCGCCCCTCCCTATAAAATGTCTCGCGGCCGGCGTCGCGGTCCGGTCCCTTTGCGACGCCCACCAGCGGCACGTCGGTGATTCCCAGTTCCGACAGCGTCTCGCTCGCCGCCTTGAGCTGACCGGGGCCGCCGTCGATGAGGACGAGATCGGGCCAGGCGGCGGCGGATGCCTCAACGACAGCCTCGTCGGCGTCGTCTTCCATGGCGTCGGCGGGGAGGGGCGGGGTGTTGGGATCTTCAGTGACCGGCGCCTCCGCTTCCGCCTGCGCCTTGGCCTTCGGAGATTCCCGCAGTAGCCGGGAGAACCGCCGCGTCAGCACTTCGCGCATCATGCCGTAGTCGTCGCCCGGGGCGAGATCCGCCGACTTGATGTTGAACTTGCGGTACTGGCTTTTGGCGAAACCTTCCGGGCCGGCGACGATCATGCCGCCAACGGCATTGGTGCCCATGATGTGGCTGTTGTCGTACACCTCGATGCGCCGGGGGGGCTCCTTGAGGTCGAAGCTTCGGGCAAGCTCGCCCAGCAGCCGTGCCTGGCTTGCGCTTTCGGCCAGCTTTCGGCCGAGCGCCTCGCGTGCATTCTGCAGGGCATGCTCCACCAGCTCGCGCTTCTCGCCCCGGCGCGGCACGGCGATCTCGACGCGGTGGCCGGCGCGGGTGGACAGCGCCTCCTCCAGCAATTCGCGCTCCTCGATGTCGTCGCTGAGCAGGATCAGGCGCGGGCAGGGCTTGTCTTCGTAAAACTGGGCGAGGAAGGACTCCAGAACCTCGGCGGAGGAGAGCGAACGATCCGCGCGCGGGTAGAGCGCGTGGTTGCCCCAGTTCTGGCCGGTGCGAAAGAAGAACACCTGCACGCAGGTTGCCCCGCCTTCCTGGTGAATGGCGAAGACGTCCGCCTCTTCCACCGAGCGCGGGTTGATGCCCTGCGTGCCCTGAACCGCGGAGAGGGCGGCCAAGCGGTCGCGCAGCACGGCGGCCCGCTCGAACTCCAGTTCGTCGGAGGCGAGCTCCATCTCGCGGGCCAGTTGCTCCTTCACCACCCGGCTCTTGCCGGACAGGAAATCGCGCGCCTCGCGGACATAGCCGGCATAGGCCTCATGGCTCACCTCGCCGGTGCACGGCCCGGAGCAGCGCTTGATCTGGAACAGCAGGCAGGGGCGGGTGCGGGCCTCGTAAAAGCTGTCGGAGCAGGACCGCACCAGGAAGGCCTTCTGCAGCGCGTTGATGGTGCGGTTGACCGCCCAGACCGAGGCGAAGGGCCCGTAGTAGTCGCCCGGCCGACTGCGCGCGCCGCGATGCTTGGTAATCTGCGGTGCGTCATGGTCGCGGGTGATGAGGATGTAGGGAAACGACTTGTCGTCGCGCAGCAGCACATTGAAGCGCGGCCGTAGCTGCTTGATGAGGTTGGCCTCAAGCAGCAGCGCCTCGGTTTCCGTTCCGGTGGAGACGAACTCCATTTCCGCCGTGGCCGCGACCATGCGCATGATCCGGGCGGTGAGGCCGGTCGGGCGGGTATAGGCGATGATGCGCTTGGCGATGCTCTTGGCCTTGCCGACATAGAGCACGGTTCCGTCCGGCCCGAGCATGCGGTAGACGCCGGGGCCTTTCGGGGCGTGCTTGATCGCGCGCAGGATCGCCGCGCGGCCCATGGCGAGCGAGCCGGGCGCGGGTTCACTGTCCTCGGCGTCGTCAACGAGCGCGCGGTCGTCTTCCGACGCGGCGACGGCTGCCTCCTCGGCGTCATCAGTGATATCGTTTTCCGGCTCGGGAAGGTCTCGGTTCGGTCCGTTCATGCTCTCTAGATACGGATTCCAATTACGTGGGAACAGGGGGTGGGCATCCTGATTAAAATTACTATGAAATTCGAAACAATATGCTAGATGTTCGGCCGGGGAGCTTGCCGAGGCAGAGGCAGGAAAAGGGGTGTGCGTGGTGGTATCGCTAAGAGCGGCGGGTGAGAGTCATCTGCCGTGGGCGTTCGGCATGGTCAGTCTGGTGGCGGACTGGCGTGTCGGCAAGAACCCCCTGAGTGAGATTCAGCTGCTTCCCTTGGTTGTCAGTCGTGGCGAAATCGCGTTTGACGTTGGCGCCAATCGTGGACTTTACAGCTACTGGCTGCTGCGGCTCGGTGCACAGGTTTTTGCCTTCGAGCCGAATCCCGCCATGGGCCGCGTCCTGGCAAGCCGTTTCGCCAAGGACCTGAAGTCCGGACGGATGAAGCTGTTCGAGTGCGTGGTCAGCGACGATAACGGCGTGGTCGAACTCCACATACCGGTCGGCTTTTCTCCGCTTGCCACGGTCGACGGCCGGGCGATCGCGGCCGATGTTCCGGTGGATAAACTGATGATCCGGGCCGTCCGTCTCGACAGCTTTGTCGAGGGCCCCGTCGATTTCATCAAGATCGACGTCGAGGGGCATGAACAGAAGGTTCTGGACGGCGCTGCCGGGTTGATCGCGAGCAGCCGGCCGACGCTGCTTGTGGAGGCCGAGGAGCGGCATCGCCCGGAAGCCGTGGCTTCGATGAGAGCCATGCTGGAGCCGCTTGGCTATGAGGGCTTCTTCGCGCTTGCCGATGGCCTGCACCCGATCGAGACCTTCGATCGCGCGCGCCATCAGAACATCGGAGCGTTGAACGCGGCGGGCACGGCCGCGCGTGAGCCGTTCGGCTACATCAACAACTTCCTCTTCATCGCACGCCCAAGCGTCAAGGAGCGCTTCCAGGGCTGGACCCCACGACGCCTATTGGGTTGACTGTCGCGCGCGCCTCTGCCGGAAGCCATGCGCGCGAGCCGGCTGCGCTCGGCGCGGTTTGGATCTATTGCTGACGATCCGCCCAAGCTGCGGTCTTGCCATGCTGCCGTGTGGCGCAGCGCCAACCCTGTGTTCAGTGCCAATTCCATGTCCAGTCTCGCTGCCCCGGCCCTAAGGCCCGCCTTTTCCCCGAGCGGCTATCTCTTCGGCGCGACCGGGGCGATCCTGTTCGCCTCCAAGGGCATCATCATCAAGATCGCCTACGGCATCGGGCTCGACCCGGAGACGCTGCTGGCGTTGCGCATGGTGTTCGCGCTGCCGTTCTATCTGGTGATCGGCGCGATCGCGGTGTTTCGGATGCGGGCCAACGGGGAGGCGATGCCGTCCCGCGGTGTCCTGCTGCGCTCGGCGCTGGTCGGCGCCCTCGGCTACTGGCTGGCGAGCTACTCGGACTTCCTCGGGCTGCAGTACATTTCCGCCTCCTTCGCGCGGCTCATTCTGTTCACCTATCCACTCTTTGTGGTGCTGCTGGGAGCTTTGCTGTTCCGCCAGCCGATCCGTGCGAGGGCGCTGCTCGCCTTCGCCGTTGCCTATTGCGGACTGGCGGTGATCTTCCTGCAGAACTTCGCCGCCACCGGAACCGACACGCTGCGCGGCGCCGGCTTCGTGGCGATGGCCGCGCTGAGTTTCGCCCTCTACCAGCTTCTCGCTGGCAGCCTGCTGCGCAGCATCGGTTCGGCTCTGTTCACCTGCATCGCGATGACATCGGCGTCGATCGTGTCCCTGGCGCAGTTTGCCCTGATGCGCCCGCTCGAAGGCCTGGTGGTGTCCGGCGACGTGCTGACGCTCGCGCTGATGATCGCGATCGGGGCGACCGTCCTGCCCACCTTTTTCATGAACGCGGCGCTCAAGCGGATACCGCCGGCGGCCAATGCCATGATCGGCACGGTCAGCCCCGTGGCGACCATGGGGCTTGCCTTCCTGTTTCTCGGCGAGAAGGTCACGATGATCGAGCTGGCCGGTTCCGTTCTGGTGATGCTGGGGATCGGCGGCTTTTCGATCGCGGATGCGCGCCGTCGTTAGCGGCACTCACGTCCTTGGGTTCAGGCTCCAGAGCGTTTCGAGCGAAGTAGGTTTCGGTTCGCGTGAAGAAAACGCGCCGAAACACATGCTTCAGTCAGTTTCCGTGTCCGCGGTGCGCCAGGCCAGATGCTGGCCGCCATCGACCGCGATCATCTGCCCGGTGACGCTGCGGGCGCGGGCGAGGAACACCACCGCGTCGGCGATCTCCCCCGGCGTGGGGCCGCTGCCGAGCGGCAGCGCCGCGCATTGACGCGCGAAGTCTTCACTATCCTGATGGACGCTCGCCAGCGTCGGCCCCGGGCCTACACCATTGACGCGGATGCGCGGGGCAAGCGCCTGGGCAAGCATGCGGGTGGCGGCCCACAGTCCGTTCTTGGCCAGACTATAAGAAAGGTAGCTGGGCGTCGGCTTGAGCACGCGCTGGTCGATGATGTTCACGATCGCGCCGTGCATCGGTGCCGGTAGAGCCCGGGCGAAGGCTTCGGAGAGGAAGACCGGCGCCCGCAGATTGGCGTCGAAATGCCGGTTCCACCGGTCAAGATCGAGGTCGCCGACCCCGTCCGGCTGAAACTCTGAGGCGTTGTTGACCAAGAGGCTGACCGGCCCGAGCTGCTCAATGGCGGCAGGCAGCAGGCCCGCGACCGCTCCGGCATCGGCAAGCTCCGCCGGCAAGGCGACAGCGCGCGCGCCGAGCGCCTCGACCTCCGCCCGCACGGCCTCGCCTGCGGGACCTGTGTGCCGCACATGCAATGCGATGTCATAGCCCGCCCGTGCAAGCTCCAGGCAGATCGCCCGGCCAATGCGCACGGCGCCGCCTGTTACCAGGGCAACGGGGCGCGTTTCGCATGGGTCGATCGGTCCGGTGGCAGGCATGGGCTCTGTTTCTCGATTGAAGGCACGGGGGAGCGATAGGCGCGCGCCATGCGTTTAGTCTGTCTGACCCTACGAGAAAACCATCGCTTCGGATCTTCAGCCATCGCCTCCTGCGCGCCGCCGCGTGGCCGGCTGCCCGGTTTCGCGAGTTGGGCGAACCTTTACCAAACGATAACCATAAGACGAAGTGTATATCCGCGCGTCTTACATAAGAGCTTGAGTGTGTCTTTTTATACTATCTCAGACAAAGAGTATTAATATCAGATTTGGCAATAAACGAAGCGTTAAGCATACCTTATTCTTACTAAATGCCATAAGATTCTGATCATACATTTATGGGAGTGTCAGCCATCCGAATTCGCGGGGCGGGCCCGGCGTGCCCGCATGACATTTTAGGAGAGCACCATGAATCGCAGCATTCTTGCGGGTCTGGGCCTTGCGGCCCTGATCTCCGCCCCGGCAGCAGCGGCCGACCTCGGCTATCCGGCTCCCGAACCCGTCGCCTATGCGGCGGCGATGCCCTTTACCTGGACCGGCTTCTACCTCGGCGCCAACGCCGGCTACGGCTGGGGCACGGCCGACTGGTCGCCGGACACGGACGGTTTCGTCGGCGGTATTCAGGCGGGCTACAACTGGCAGGGTTCTGGCCCGCTGGTGCTCGGCTTCGAGGCCGATCTGCAGTATTCGAACGTCGAGAGCTCGGTGTTCACGCTTGACTATTTCGGCACGCTGCGCGCCCGCGCCGGCTTCGCCGTCGATCAGTTCCTGATCTACGGCACCGGCGGTTTCGCCTATGGTGGCGGCACCTACGAGGTCGGCGGTCTTTCCGACGACAAGACTCACACCGGCTGGACGCTTGGCTTCGGTGGCGAGTATGCGGTGAGCAACAATGTCACGCTGCGGGCCGAGTATCTCTATCTCGACATGGGCTCGGAGACCTACAACACCATCAGCGGCCCGCTCGACGTCGGCCTGACCACGAACATGCTGCGCGCGGGTGTGAACTACAAGTTCTGATCCGCCGTACGCCTGAAACACCGTCAATGGCCGCGACATCCGGAATCGCCGGGTGTCGCGGCCATTCTGTTTTGGCGTCTGGATTTCGCCGGCCGGTTTCGGCGCCAAACTTCGAGGTGCACGCCCATTTTGTGCTGTTTTGGCAACAGGCTAAACGCATTCGCATGTCGATCATGGCGAAATTGTTGCGTTCAATCGCGATTTGACGCAGCGGAATTTACCGCCGAAGAGTCAGCATCCATGCCGGGTTTCGCCGCGTTTCGCGCCGAACGGGGCGCGGATCGCGGTGAGATGCAGACTGATTTCGCCGCAATCTGGCCCTCGACATGCCTATCTGGCCGCCTATCTCACCTCCGAGCTTGGCTGAATGCCAGTTTTGTTGTCGCTCGGAGAGTACCCTATGAATACGATCATCCGCTCGGGCATGGCCGCTGCTGCCCTCCTGGTCGCGGCCCCGGCTTTCGCCGCTGACTTGCCGCAGCCCTATCCGACCAAGGCCCCGGTGGTAGTCGCCGAGCCGGCCTTCACCTGGACGGGCTTCTATCTCGGTGCCAACGCCGGCTACGCCTGGGGTTCGGGCGAGGGCGGCGCTTCGACGTACGGCCTTGACCCCGATGGCTTCCTCGGTGGCGGCCAGATCGGCGTGAACTACCAGCTCGGCAACAATGTCGTGCTGGGCGCCGAGGCTGACTTCCAGGGCTCGGACATCAAGGACAACGCCTTCGGCTATGAGTCGAAGATGGACTATTTCGGCACCGTGCGCGCCCGCCTCGGCTACGCGTTCGACAACGTTCTGCCCTACGTCACCGGCGGTCTCGCCTGGGGCCACAACGAGGTCAAGAACGAGATCACTGGCCTGACCTCCGACAACACGGCTGTTGGCTGGACGGTCGGCGGCGGCGTCGAGTACGCCCTGACGAACAACTGGACCGTCAAGGCCGAGTACCTCTACATGGACCTCGGCGAGGACTACTACGACAGCATCGGCGTCAAGAGCGGCCTGACCGCGAGCGTCGTGCGCGCTGGCGTGAACTACAAGTTCTGATGCGCCGGCCCCAAGGGGCCGCCGATCGATCGGATCGCGAAGGCCCCGGGCGGAAACGTCCGGGGCCTTTCGTTTTTAAGCGGTCTCGGGTTTTGAGGGCAGGCCTCAGCCGGGCGGCCGCGTTGCCTCGAAAGCGGGCACGCGTGCGGCGAAGCTGTTCAGCCAGTCCAGGAGGGCGGGGTATTGCGCCCGCCACGCGCCCGCAAAGCGCAGGTCGAGATAGCCCAGCGCACAGGCGAGCGTGATTTCGCCGATATTGGCGGGGGCCGAGACACCGCCGGCCGCCGGCGGGGCCGCCTCGAACGCCTTCATCGCTCGTTCCACCTTGCCGGCCTGGCTCGCGACCCAGCTGGGGCTGCGGATTTCCTCGGGCCGGAAACGTGCCTCATAGACCTGAAGCAGTGCCGCATCCATCAGGCCATCGGCCAGGGCCTGCGCGGTCAGGGCCGAGAAGCGGGCTTCGCCGCTGGATGGAATGATGCAGCCGCCGCCGGCTTCGGCATCGAAGAACTCGACGATCACGCGGGAATCGAAAAGCGGGGCGGCGTCTGCGCGCAGCAGCACGGGAATCTTGCCCAGCGGGTTCTGCTCACGCACGGAATCGTTGGGATCCGTGGTGTCGGTAGGCTCGATATCGACCGGGACGCCACAGAGCGCCGCCGCGATTTTCGCCTTGCGACCGAAGGGGGAGGCGGGTGAGGAACGTAGCTTCATGACACGCTTCGCAAGCGATGGCAGGGCAGCTCTCTCAAGGCCTCGGCAAGATCGTGCCACTCTGCCTGCCGACGGCGGACTGCCGCAGCTTCGCGCGAGGCTTATCAGTCAGCCAGTTCGAGGTCGATGGCCTTGGGGCCCTTGCCGCGCTTGTCCGGCTCGACCTCAAAGCTCACCCGCTGGCCTTCCGTCAGCGTGCCAAGGCCCGACCGCGTTACGGCGGACACATGTACGAAAACATCCCGGCCACCGTCATCCGGACGGATGAAGCCATATCCCTTCTCGGTGTTGAAGAATTTGACGGTGCCCGTCATTGCCATTCGCCTGCTCTCCTCATCCCCGAATGGGTCAAACACCACTCGCCGGATTTCCTAGCTGGCGTTGATCAAGCAAGACCGATGCCGGACTGCGAGGCCAGGGGGAGGCGCGCTGTTCAGCGCTCGGGCGTAAGCCAGCCCACGCGCACGCGGCCGGCGCCGTCGGTGGCCAGCACTTTCGCCAGCGCGCCCAGCGCCAGTCGCAGCTCGTCCACCAGAGTGAAGGGCGGGTTGATGATGAGAAGGCCACAGCCCGAAAGCGCGTCCGCCTGTCGCACGGCGCGCAGGTCGAACTGGATGTTCAGCGTCTTGGGGATACGGGCACGCTCGATCTCACGGCGGAACGCATCAACGGCGCGCACGTCCTTGATCGGATACCAGACCGCATAAATGCCCGTGGCCCAGCGCCGATATGCCTCGATGAGAGCGTCGGCCATGCGCGCAAATTCGCGGGCGTCCTCGAAGGGCGGGTCGATCAGCACCACCCCGCGCCGTTCCTTGGGCGGCAGATAGGCATTGAGCGCCTGCCACCCGTCCACGGCCAGCACCTTGGCACGGGCATCCTTGCCGACCGCCTCGCTCAAGGCGTCCCGGACCGGCGGGACCGTTTCGCAGAACAGCAGGCGGTCCTGCGGGCGCGACAGTGCCTGCGCGAGGAGCGGCGAGCCGGGATAATATCGCAGTGGCTCGCCGTGGGCCGCGCCGTCACCCGCGCGGTTCACCGCCTGCACCGCATCGATCCAGGGCGCCAGTAGTTCCGTGACTTGCGGCGTGAACTGGGCCTGAAGAACGGCGCCGATGCCGCCGCGCCACTCCCCGGTGCGTTCCGCCTCATCGCCGGCGAGGTCGTAGAGGCCCGCCCCGGCGTGGATGTCGATGACGCGATAGGGCGCATCCTTGCGACCGAGATAGGCAAGGATGCGCGCGAGCGCGACGTGCTTGACGACATCGGCGAAATTGCCGGCATGGAAGGCGTGGCGGTAGTTCATCCGTGGCGTTCCGGCTGGTTCAGCCGCCTCGGGTCGGAGGCATGACAATGCGCGAGGCGCGGCAGGCGCGCCGGTCTACCTCCGCGCAGGGCGCGAAGTCCAGCCTGCGGTCGAGGCAGATCTTCACCTCGGTCAGCCGTCGCCCGTCGCAGTCCACCGCGATCATATTCGCGGCGAGCCCGGGATTGGCGGCACGAAACGCAGCCTCCACGTCGTCCGGCGAGACGGAGCGATAGGTATCAAGATGGCGGAACTGCGGGGGGATCGTCACCTCACCGAAGGCGCGACGAACGGTTCCGAAATAGGCGTTGGCATCGAGACCCGAGCATGTGCCGTGCTTGCGCCACTGGTGAAGCACCAGGCCACGGCTGGGCATAATGTCGAGCATGCCGCGCAGAACGGGTTCGGGAACGAAAGGCGCCGGCTTGCGGCAGAATTCGGGCCAGCCACGCTCATATTGCGGCCACAGGCCATGAACGACGAATGCGAAGGGGCGCGCCCGGTCGCACTGGCCGGGATCGGCCTGCGCGGCGGTTTCGCAATAGGTCGGCGACCAGGAAAGGGTCAGCACATAGTGGTCGAAGCGCCCCGGCTCGCCCGCAGGCCAGGCAGGGCTGGCAAGGACAGCCAGCAACGACAGCGACGCGGCGACGAGGCGCCACGTCGCGGTCAGAAGGCTCACGGAAGCGCCATGCGGCAGTTCGGTGCGTAGGTCCAGGAGCGGTCCAGCCCGTCGACGCACCATTCAACGCCCCAGGAGAAGCCCAGGAACCCGCCGTCCTCGATCAGCGAATAGAAGATCTTGTGACGCTCGCCATGCATGGCGACATTGCTGCCGACCTTGCCCCCGACATAGTGGCTGGTGGCGTCGGGTGTTTTTGCGGTCGTGGCGCCCGAGACGACAACGTCGGCCGTGCAGTAGCGGCGCGGCACGTTTTCCTCGCCCCAGGGACGGAAGGCGATCTGGTGGATGCGATCGAAGGAATCGATCGTGAGAGACGAGTTCCAGAACCGGGATTCGGTTTCGGCGAAGTGCTTCTGGATTCGCGAAAGCGCCGCGGGCGTGTCGCAGGCCGGCACGTTCCCGCTGTAGTCGGGGCCGGAGAGCCAGAAATTCTTCTCAAGGAAGCTGGCGGCGTGCCCCGTTCCGGCCGTGGCCGCGACCAGCGCCGCGCTTGCCAGCAGTCCCGTCGCCCAACGTGTCGCGGCGCCCAATTTCCGGCTCCGATCCCTGCCCATGACTGCCCTCTCTCAAACGTTGCCGGGACGATGCATCCCACCCCGCCACCGGTCAAGGACGGGGGAGCCACACACAGTGCAAAATCGGCGCGATGTGTTCAGTGCGTCGTCGTGCCGTCCATTGCCCCGCCATCCGCCGCCAGACGCAGTGATGCCGGGCGGGCCGAGACGCGACACGGCTCCTGGTCGAAGATCCAGCTCGATACGTTCTGGTTCATCCCGCACACCGCTGCGCGCGGGCCGGAGGGGCCGGCGATGCAGATGCGTTCGCCGAGATTGTAGTCCCGCCCACCGGCGCGACAGGTGCAGTCAGCCGCCGCGCTGCCACACGCGAGCAGCAGGAGGGCGGCGGCCACGCCGGCGTGGCTGAAGGGACGTGGGTAGGCCAGGCATGTGCGAGCGTAGAGCATTCGGACACCCGTGCATTGTGGCGCGCTGCGCCGTTCCTCCTAGATCAAGCGGAGCACATAGATCTTACGCGTTGTTTCCACGACTTCCCAAATACCGGTGAAACCGGGGCGGATGACGAAGCTGTCGCCGGTCTTCAGCGTCACCGGTTCCTTGCCGTCTTCATGAAGGATGGAGACGCCAGAGGTCAGCGTGCAGAACTCCCATTCCTCATAGTCCACCCGCCAGGCGCCGGGCGAGGATTCCCATATGCCGGCGAACAGCGTGCCATCCGGCAGCGTCTCGAAGTTCCAGGTGAGATGGCGCGGGTCGCCCGACACCACACGCTCGGGTAGTGGCACGGTCTCCTCGGGAGGGCCGAATGTCTCAAGGTCGAAGGTGAGCAGAAGGGACATGAGGGCCTCGACTGGGAAGGGGCGCGCCTGAACGCAAGCGTCGGTGAAAACGAAAAACGGCGCGGCCATCCTGTGCGATGAACCGCGCCGTCTCAAGCCGCTTCGTTGGCCCCCCGGCCGAAGCGGAAACCCTATTCGGCGGCCGCGGTGTGTGCGCCTTCAGGATATTCGGCCGGCAGGCTTTCGATCACTGCATATTTGGAACAAGCGAAAAGGACGCCCGCAACCATGACATAGGCGAGCGACACGCCGGGTGTGACCGCGAAGCCGACCATCTCGCCATGCATGAAGCCGAAGAAGGTGAGCACCGCGCCGGCCAGCGCGAAGGCGGAGGCGTGCTCGAACTTGCGTTCAATGACGAAGACGGCGATGGCACCAAGCACCAGCCCGACGAGAATCGCGCCGCCGCCCATCACCTCAAGCCCGTGATAGAGCACGCCGACCGCGCCAAGCTTTTCCATGCCGATTGCCGCCGCCGAGGTTCCGGCCATGCCCAGAGAATTGTCGATGAGCAGCTTCGCCCAGGCCGCCAGATGCGGTGTGAGCGCGAGCACGACCGCCGGCGCGTGGCGGCTCGGCGTGGTCTGGAAGGCCTGCGCGCCGATGAGCATGCCGATATAGAGCAGGATCGGCGAGATCGCCACGACCGGGATCAGCGCCAGCAGCAGCGCGATGATGCCGAACCACGACAGCACGATGACCATGAGCCCGGTGGCCGCGGAGTAGCCGATGCGCCCGCCCATCGATTTCCAGCCGGGGTGGCCGATATAGACCGCATTGATGAAGGGGTTGCCCATCAGGCAGCCGATCAGGCTGACCACGCCGTCAGCGGTGAGTACGCGAGTGGTGGGGTAATGATCGCCGGCCGCTTCCGCGCTCTCGACATTATCCATCGCCTCCACGAGATCGTAGATGCCGAAGGGAATGGCGGTGACGAGGATCACGCCGAGATACTTGAAGCCGTGGAAGACGTGGTCGAACGCGGGAAGCGGCACGGAGAAGCCAAAGCTGGAGAAAGCACCGCCGACCTTGTCCACGCTCATGCCGCCATAGTTCAGGCCGAACAGGTTCGAGCCCCAGGCGATGGCCATGCCCACCGCGATGGCGACGAGGCCGGCGGGGATGCCTTTCGGGTACTTCACCCCGCCGAACCAGCTCACCATGATGATGGCGAAACAGGTGAGACCGATGACCGGCGTCGTGAAGATCTCAAAGGCGGGGCGCATCGAGATGAAGGCGATCGACACACCCGCCAGCGTGCCGAGCAGGGCGGCGCGGGGCGTGATCCGGCGGATGTAAGGCGCGACGAAACCGCCGATCATCAGGATGAAGCTTTGGAAGAACACCCAGACCAGGCCGGCCTCCCAGCCCTGGATCGGATCGCCGGTCGCCGCACCGATCGGCAGCATGATCACGAAGGTAACAACGAACATGTGCGGCACGCTGATGCCCGAGGGCAGGGCGCACACATCATCGCGCCCGGTCTTCTTGGCGAGCTGATAGCCGAGCCAGGCATAGTAGGCGGTCGATAGGAACATCATCAGGCCGACGGCCGGCAGGATGCGGCCGAATACGATTTCCGATGGCATCTTCAGCACGAACTGAAGCAGGCCGGTCAGCACCAGCATGTTGACCAGGATGTTCGTGCCGAAGCCGAACAGGGCATTCCAGTCACCCCGGGTCCACAGCGTCGGACGCATGCCGATGCGGGAGGGCGAAATCGGTGTCATCTCGTTTGTGGACATGCAGCTCATCCCCTTGAAAAGAACGTGGTCGCGCAGGCGGCAGGCACGGCTCGCTTTTTCGGGGCGGCGGCGCGGATGGCGTCGCCTCCGGTCTCGCGGGATCTTGTCCTCAGGCGGCTCGGATCTTGTTGCCGAGCGCGGCGATGAGCGCTGAGGATGAAGACACCCAACCGAAGATTCCGCCCTGCGCCTTGATCATCTCCAGACCGACGCGGTGGAACTCGGGAAAGTAGGACGCGCAGCAATCGGCGAGGGCGACGCAGCGATAGCCGCGGTCATTGCCCTCCCGGATGGTGGTGTGGACGCACACCTCCGTCGTCACGCCGCAGACCAGAAGCGTTTCAATGCCTCTGTTCTTGAGCATCAGCTCGAGGTCGGTCTGGTAGAAGGCACCCTTGCCCGGCTTGTCGAGCACGGGTTCGCCCTCGGCCGGGTGGAGCTCGGCGATGATGTCGTGGCCGGCCTCGCCACGGATGAGGATGCGGCCCATCGGTCCCGCGCAGCCGATGCGGGTCGTCGGCTCGCCGCGCTCCACCTTGGCGGGCGGGGCATCCATCATATCGGGGCGATGGCCTTCGCGGGTGTGGATGACCAGCATGCCCGCGGCGCGGGCCGCGGCAAGCGCCGCCTTGCACGGGCCGACGGCGGCCTGAAGCAGCGAAACGTCGTTGCCAAGCGTCTCGCCGAACCCCCCGGGCTCCAGGAAGTCGCGCTGCATGTCGATGATGACGAGCGCGGTGCGATTCGGATCGAAGGCCAGCGGCGTCGGTTCGGCGGACAGGAGAGACTCGGGCATGGGCGGCTCCGGGGCGACTGATCGCGCTAATGCATACAATCATGCATGCATATGCCGTGCCATTGCTCATTTATTAGCCTAATATTATATAAATATAAGAAAAATAGTAGAAATTTGAAATGCGTCTCGATTGCGGGTGCTATTTATGGTGACGAAAAATTCAGCAAATGCTCATTCCAGGGGTGAAAATTGTCAGCGGCGGCGGAGTCGGGAGAGTGGGCTTCTCGCCACACGAGGAAGTCTTCGATACGCAATTTTTGAGTGTATTTTGTCTTTAATTTACAACTTATAGTTTTGTATTAGCGCTATTGCTTCCATTCATTGGGGGGTGACAATGCGCTACGCAGTTGGGTTCGTGTTGGTGTCCGTGCTCGCTCTAGCGGGCTGCCAGGGAAGGACGGGCATGTGGCTTCCGGATGCGAGTGCCGTGCCCTCGTCCTGGATTGAGGCGCGGGCGATCAAGCCGCCGCAACAAAATGTCCGGATCGGGTCGCTTTACTATGCCCGCGAGGAGCCGACGCGAGAGTTCAGCAAGCCTCTGGCGATCGAGCCGTTGTGCTTTACGTCGCTCGATATTCACGGCGTGCCTTTGCTCGACCCCATTGGTGTGCCGGACATTGACGTGACCAATAGTTTTTCCGGAAGCACTGGACTTTCAGGAATAAAGACACTGCTGGTCTCTGCCGGCCTCAAGGCGGATCTCACAAGCTACTACGATCTCAAGCTGGCCAATGTGACCAAGACGGGCATCACTCATAGCGATGCCCGGACCGTGTTCGACTCATTGCGTCGCCGCAAGGATTGCAAGGGGTGGTTCAGCAACGTGGACCGGCTGTTCGCCGTCTATCAGGTCGAGTCGGTCTACACGGGCGATCTTATGCTGAGCCGCAAGCGGGGTGCGGGTTTGGAGGGAGACGTCTCCATTAAACTCAGCAAGCTGCAACCCAAGCTGGAAGCCAAACTACGCGACGAGATAAGCGACAAGGCGAACGGCAAGGCGGTGGTGTTCGCTATCGTCCCGCTACCCCGCAACCTGCGGACGCAGTAACCGTGAGCGGCCGCGCCACTTTCCGACAAGCCGGGGACGGGCCACAGCTCGGAAGGTGACGCGTGCTGCCGGACCCTTCCCTCCGCCGCCGGGAGACCCCATATTCCCGCAATGGCCAAAGCAGCACGTCCCGGCGGATTCGCGGAGCGCTCCCAGCGCGCGTTCGAGCCCGCCCAATCCGCGACCCTTGATCCCGCGCTCGCCGAAAAGCTCGGCGTGGCGCCGACATCGGGTGCATCCGCCACCGTCGCCGCGCTGTCGGCGCTGATCGAGAGCGGTCGCGCCGAGGTCGACCAGCAGGTGTGGGTGCCGCATCGTCCGGCGCGGCCCGAAAAGTCCGAAGGCGGCGTCCGTTTCGAACTGAAGTCGGACTACACGCCCAATGGCGACCAGCCGAAGGCAATCGAGGAACTGGTCGAAGCCGCCAGCCAGGGCGAGCGCGACCAGGTGCTGCTCGGCGTCACCGGCTCGGGCAAGACCTTTACCATGGCGAACGTCATCCAGCGGCTGCAGCGCCCGGCGCTGGTGCTGGCCCCGAACAAGACGCTCGCCGCCCAGCTCTATGGCGAGTTCAAGAGCTTCTTCCCCGACAATGCGGTGGAGTATTTCGTCTCTTATTACGACTACTACCAGCCGGAAGCCTATGTGCCGCGCACCGATACCTTCATCGAGAAGGAATCGTCGATCAACGAGCAGATCGATCGCATGCGGCACTCCGCGACGCGTTCGCTGCTGGAGCGCGACGACGTCATCATCGTGGCGTCGGTGTCCTGTATCTACGGTATCGGGTCGGTCGAGACCTATGCCTCGATGACCTTCAAGGTCGAGGTTGGCGAGCGCATCGATCAGCGCCAGCTTCTCGCCGATCTCGTTGCCCTGCAGTACAAGCGCATTCAGGGCGACTTCGCGCGCGGCACGTTCCGCGTGCGCGGTGACGTGATCGAGATCTTCCCTGCCCATTACGAGGATCGGGCCTGGCGCGTCTCGCTGTTCGGCGATGAGGTCGAGAGCATCCAGGAATTTGACCCGCTGACCGGGCAGAAGTCCCAGGACCTGAAGTTCATCAAGCTCTACGCCAATTCGCACTATGTGACGCCGCGCCCGACCCTCATCCAGGCTACGCAGGGCATCAAGGCCGAGCTGAAGCACCGGCTCGACGAGCTCAACGCGATGGGCCGCTACCTCGAAGCCCAGCGGCTGGAGCAGCGCTGCACCTTCGACCTTGAGATGATGGAGGCGACGGGCAGCTGTGCCGGCATCGAGAACTATTCGCGCTGGCTCACCGGGCGCCAGCCGGGCGAGCCGCCGCCGACGCTTTTCGAGTATGTGCCCGACAATGCGCTGATTTTCTGCGACGAGAGCCATGTGACGATCCCGCAGATCGGCGCGATGTATCGCGGCGACTTCCGCCGCAAGGCGACGCTGGCGGAGTATGGCTTCCGCCTGCCGAGCTGCATGGACAACCGGCCGCTGCGCTTCGAGGAATGGGAGGCGATGCGCCCGCAGACGGTTCATGTCTCCGCGACGCCCGGCAAATGGGAGATGGAACGCACCGCCGGTGTGTTCGTCGAACAGGTGATCCGGCCTACCGGCCTTGTCGATCCCGAGATCGAGGTGCGCCCGGCGCGCACTCAGGTCGACGACCTGCTCGGTGAGGTCCGCGCCACCGCCGCGCAGGGCTATCGCACTCTGGTCACGGTGCTGACCAAGCGGATGGCCGAGGACCTGACGGAATATCTCCACGAGAATGGCATCCGCGTGCGCTACATGCACTCGGACATCGACACCATCGAGCGCATCGAGATCATCCGTGATCTGCGGTTGGGGGCCTTCGACGTACTGATTGGCATCAATCTGCTGCGCGAGGGGCTCGACATACCCGAATGCGGCCTTGTCGCCATTCTCGATGCCGACAAGGAAGGCTTCCTGCGCTCTGAAACCTCTCTCATCCAGACCATCGGCCGCGCCGCGCGCAATGTCGATGGCCGGGTGGTGCTCTACGCCGACAACATCACCGGCTCGATGGAACGGGCGATGGCGGAAACCGAGCGCCGCCGCGCCAAGCAGGTCGAGTGGAACACCGCGCACGGCATCACGCCGGAGAGTGTGAAGAAGGCGATCGGCGACATTCTCGAGAGCGTCTATGAACGCGACCACGTGACGGTGGATTCCGGTCTCGCCGAAGGGGCGGCGACCTATGGCAACAATCTCGGCACGGTGATCGCCGACCTCGAGAAGCGCATGCGCGCCGCCGCCGCCGATCTCGACTTCGAACAGGCTGCGCGGCTGCGCGACGAGGTCAAGCGGTTGCAGGCGACCGAACTCGCCATCTCCGATGATCCGATGACGCGCCAGGACAGCGTGGACGACCGAACGGGCGGCTATCGCGGCGAGCGCAAATACGGCCGCTCGGCCAACATGCCGGAGAAGAAGGGCAAGGCCGGGCGAGTGGGCCCGCGCTCCTCGCCGGGCCACGTCTCATCCGGCGCGTCCGCGCGGGCGGATGAGGCGCAGGCGGTCTACGACCCGAGTGGTTCCGGCTCTCGCCTTGTTCGGCCGTCGCTGGACGACATGGGGCCGGGGACCGATCGCGTGGAGCCGCTGGGACCGGAGGGCTGGACGCGCCCGGAACGACCGGACCCGATGACCAAGGGGCATCGCAAGGGCGGGCGCCGCAAGCGTTAGAGTGTTCTCGCGGATTGCTTCGGTGCGTGCTCTTTACGCGACCTGGAGACCCTTTTAGGGGCACTCCTCTCTGCAGGCGCGCAGGTGTAGCTTCCGCCATGATCACGCCGAAAGATGCGCCGGCCGGAATTGCTTCGCCGCGTTCCGACGTCTGGCCTCCCATCCGACCAGGGATCGCTGCACGGCGCTTGGGTGTGCATCTGTGAATATGTGGTCACCTGACGTAACATCTAACCATCGCAGGGAGTCGGGCAGGGTGGTCATGAGCTACGGTCAGAGACTGGAATTCGGCGAGTCGATCTCGCGTGTTGTCGGAAAATACGCCACCTTCAGTGGCCGCGCGCCGCGCTCCGAGTACTGGTGGTGGGTCCTGTTCACCATTCTGGTGCAGGCGGCGGCCGGTATCATCGACAGCGCGCTTTTCGGCGGAATGTCGTTCGCCGACTATGGCGACATGCACGCGTTCACGCCCATCACGAGCCTTGCCGGCCTCGCCATGCTGCTGCCGACCATCGCGGTTGGCGCGCGGCGTTTCCATGACATGGGGCGCACGGGCTGGTGGCTGTTGCTGACGTTCACCGGAATCGGCGCTATCGTCATTTTCTTCTGGTTCATGGTCCGGGGCGATGAAGGCCCGAACCGTTACGGTTCGGACCCGCTCGACCGTCGCCCTGTCTAGCAGGCGTTGCCGGACAAGGCTCTGGAGCCATCACGCGCGGTGTGTGGCGCGCGATGGCTCGAAGCGTTTACTTCGACAGATTGACGAAGTCCGGCTTCACCTGGAGTGACATCAGCTTGATGTCCTTGGCGTCGAAGTTCAGCTCGGAGAAGATGAGCGCGCGCGGATTGGGATTCTTGTAATCCCAGATCGCGTAGACGCCCTTTTTCATGTCGGCCACGACCGACCATTCTGTGGTTTCCCAACCGGCGACACCGCCGCCGACATTGGAGCCGGCCGCGGTGCGGATCGCGCCCGGGGGAATGTCGAAATTGTTCAGGATGTGCCGTGCGGCGTCCATGGCGTCGAGCCCGGTGTCGAGAGGCGGTAGGCTGTCAGCGAACAGGGTCGCGCGGATGAAGCGCGACGGGGACAGGAAGTCGCCGGGAATGCCGTGCATGCCGGCGCCCGTGGACGGCTCGGCGAAGCTCACGCCGCCAATTTCGCGGACCGGGGGCTCGTTGGTCGACAGATTGCCGTACTGGCCGAGATTCGCCAGATGCCAGGGGAATTCCGGGGCGTTGGTGAGGGTGCCGACCGGGTTGTCGTACATGTTCAGCTTGCCACCGACATACTCGATAACCAGGCTCTTGCCGTTCATGTCGTGCAGGGTGACATGCACCGGCACGGGCATCTTGAAGGTTTCCTGCGGCGCCTTGTTCACCTTGATCTTGGGAAGGTTCTCCCGGACTTCGTCGACGGTGGCGAAGTTGGTCAGGATCCAAGTGAGCAGTTCGACCGAGGCGATCGAGTTCTTCGCCTCGTCGGGTGCCACGTCCTGGAACTCGGCGATGTTCGGCAGGTAGAGCATGCCGCCGGCGAGGCCCTTTTCATTCATGCCGTCGACGAGAATCTTCAGGCCGAGCGCATTGGCGCCGGCGGCTCCATATTTGGACTTCCAGGCGAGGCCCGCGCCTGCCGTGCCGTCCGGACCGGTGCCGGTGATCGCATAGCCGCGAGGGATGACCATCAGCTCCGAGCGCATCGGCAAGCTGAATTCCATCGTCCGGCCATAGACATAAGAGCCGTCCTTCGCTGCCAGAACGAAAGAGGTGCAGGCGTTGGCTGCAACAGGAGCCGCCGCGATCGCGGCGGCTGTGAATGTTGTAAGGATCCTGCGGATCGTTCTTTTCGTCATCGCTTTCCTCCTTGCGCCGTTGATAGGGCTTCCGCGCCGTCGATGACTGCACGAAAAGTCCTACCGGCCGATGATCGATATCATGTCGGCGCTCGGAAGGGGGCGTTACTCACACCTGCTGGATGGCGCTGAGCTTCCACTCGCCGCCGGAACTGCGCGTGAACGTCCAGAATTCGGTCGCCTGTCCCAGGCGCTCGGGGTCTCCCTGGACAACGCGGCCGGTGGCGGTCTCGACGACGAAATCCTTGAGCTCATAGCGCATGGCAACCGTGGCAAACTCGCTGGCGCCTTCGCTCCAGGCCTCCGAAAGGTCACCCTGAAGCAGCTTCACATCGGCAAGGCGGTTTTCCCAGCCATTGCGCGCGAGGTCGTCGAGCTCCTCACCGATATAGCCCATCATCTCGGGTGTCATGAGCTGGGCCAGCGCCGCGCGGTCCTGTCGGCTATAGGCACCCTGAACCTCGCCAAGCAGCCGTTCGAAGCTGTCGAAATCGCCACTCTCGAGTTTCAAGGGACGCCCGCGGGGAGCGGAGCCGAAGCCCGGTCGCATCGGCGCTGCGGTGGTCTCAGGGGTTTCGGCCGTCTCCGAACCGCCGCCGAGCGCGGAACGCTGCATCGGCTCAGGCCGTGCGCCGCCAGCATAGGATGGCTGATTGCGTGAGCGCATCCAGCCCATGACCAGTCGCACGACGATGAAGATGAGGGCAACCTGAAGCAGGAGGCCGAGGATGCCCGCCATGCTGCCAAGGCCGGAGAAGAAGCCCGAGCCCATGAGCAGGCCAAAGAGACCGGCGCCGAGCAGTCCGCCCATAAGGCCGCCCATGAAGCCGCTACGATTGAACAGGCCACCGGTGCGCGCGGATGTCGTGCGGGCAGCGGTCTGTCCCATCTGACTCTGCGGCGTGACCGAGCGCTGCATCGACTGGGCGCTGGGGGCGGTGGGCGTCGGAGCCGGGGTCGACCAGGTCCGTGCGCCACGGCTGCCGAAACTACCGCTTCGGCCAAGACGCGCCTCGGCGAAATCGCTCGCCACGACCATTCCGGCGGCGACGATAACGGACGCCAGCGCAAGACGCAGGGCGACGGGGCTCAGTCGCGAGTAACGCACGGGCAAACCTCTTCCTTACTCAAAACGGATGACGGCGTATGCCGTTACGTCATCCATATGGGGCGCAGGGCAGGCTTTGTCACCCTCTGCCGGGGCGCAATCACAGCGCCACTCAGCACAAGCACGCGAGGTCGGTCGCAAAAGGGCACGCCTATGCCCGCGCCCGGACGCTCGCCATCACCTGAGGCTAATCAGAAGCCGAGCAGGGATTCGATCGCGGCAATCGACCCGACCGGGGCGTTGGCGGCTGCGGCGGCAGCCTTCTTTTCGATGGAGCTGGCGGACTGGCGCGGGTCAACCGAGAGCGGGGCCTTTGCCTGACGAAGCGCGGCGGGGGCCTGACCCTCGGCGCGGTTCAAGACGGGGGGCATTTCAACGTCCTTCCTATTACGCGTACGCATCTGCCTACATGCCGGTCGGGGACCGGTTTCCTGCTATTTCAAACGCCGTCATCTGCCGACGCTGATCTTTCCACGAACTGGGTTATGAACGATTAACACTGAGCCCCTGCTCAGGGTTTCGATCATATGGGTGTGGATTTCCTTCACAATCGAGGCAGACATAGGGCAGCGATGATCGTGGCATGCGAGAAACCACGGCTGTGGCTGGAACGCCGCACCGCATCCCGACACCTATTCGCGTCGGGAAAACAGGCGTACTGCCGGTTGTCATGACCGGCATGCTAATTGCTAAGTGCACGACGTCTAAGGGAGTATCGCCATGTCCGTTGCCCTCACCATCGCCCTTTCCGATGCCGAGATTGATCCGGACGGTGAGCTCGATCTCTCCTTGCGTGACGACATCCGCATGCTGGGCCGTGTGCTCGGCGACACGCTGCGCGACCAGGAAGGTGAGGCGATCTTCGATCTGGTGGAGAACATCCGCCGTGTCTCCACCCGCTTCCACCGCGAGGAAGACGAGGGCGCGCGGCACGAGCTGGAAGCCATGCTCAGCGATCTCGGCGCCGACGACACCATCAGCATCGTGCGGGCCTTCAGCTACTTCTCGCATCTCGCCAACATCGCGGAGGATCAGAACGTCATCCGCCGGATGCGCGCCTCGGCCGCAAGCGGGCGGGGGGGCGGGCCGGCCACTGTTGCCGCGGCGCTGGAGCGCGCGCGCGACGCGGGCATTTCGGTGGGTGAACTGCGCAAGTTCTTCGCAACCGCGCTGGCAAGCCCCGTTCTGACCGCGCACCCGACCGAGGTGCGCCGACGTTCAACGCTCACGCATGAAATGCGGATCGCTGAGCTTTTGGCCGAGCGCGCCCGCATCGAGCCGACGCCCGAGGAGCAGAGCCTCGCGGCCGAAGAGCTGCGCCGGCGTGTCCTGACGCTGTGGCAGACCAATCTGCTACGCAAGACCAAGCTGACGGTGCTCGATGAGGTTGCAAACGGGCTGGCCTATTACGACTACACCTTCCTGAGGCAGCTCCCGACGCTTTACGGCGCACTTGAAGACCAGCTCAGGGCCATGGAAGGCGAGGTTGAACCCGGCCGGCCGGAGGTGGCCTCCTTCTTCCGTGTCGGGAGCTGGATTGGCGGCGATCGCGACGGCAATCCCTTCGTCACCGCCGATGTCACGCGTGAGACCATGCGCATGCAGAGCGCGCTCGCCGTGAGCTTCTATCTGAGTGAGTTGCATGAACTCGGAGCCGAACTGTCCATCAGCACCATTCGGGTGACGGTGTCGGACGAGTTGATGGCGCTGATCGACAAGTCGCCCGGCGAAAGCTCGCCGCACCGGCGCAACGAGCCCTACCGGCTGGCTGCGGGCGCCATTGCCGCGCGGCTGCGGGCCACGGCATTCCGGTTGGACGTGGCACCGCTCGCCGGTGTCACCGACAAGCCGGATGTCGCGCCCTATCTGTCGGCGGCCGAGCTTCTGGCCGATCTCGATGTGATCGATGCTTCGCTGAAGGCGCATGGCTCAGCGGCCATCGCCCGCGGCAAGCTGAGGGCGCTGCGCCGCGCGGTGGACTGCTTCGGATTTCACCTCGCCATTCTCGATTCGCGCCAGAATTCGGATGTGCACGAGCGTTGCGTCGCCGAGCTGTTCGAAGTGGCGGCGCCGGGCACGAACTACAGGGAGCTTCCCGAGGGCACACGCGTTGCGCTGCTGCTGCGCGAGCTGACCACGGCGCGTCCTCTCACCTCGCCCTTCACGGCCTATTCAGACGAGACCGACGGCGAACTGGCAATGCTGCGCACATGCGCGAGCATCCACAAAACGTACGGGCCCGACGCCATCCAGACCTGCATCATTTCCAAGGCTGAAGGCGTGTCCGACATGCTGGAGCTGGCGCTGCTGCTGAAGGAAGTCGGCCTTGTCGATCCGGCGGGTTCGTCGGCGGTGAATATCGTGCCGCTGTTCGAGACCATCGAGGATCTGCGCAGCGCGCCCAGGGTGATGGAGCAGATGTTCCGCCTGCCGGAATACCGCAAGTTGGTCGATAGCCGCGGCGGCGAGCAGGAGGTGATGCTCGGCTATTCTGACAGCAACAAGGATGGTGGTTTCGTCACCTCCGGGTGGGAACTCTACAAGGCAGAGATCGAGCTGATCGAGGTATTCAGACGCCACGGCGTGCGCCTGCGCCTGTTCCATGGCCGCGGGGGGTCCGTCGGCCGTGGCGGCGGGCCGAGCTACGACGCTATCTTGGCCCAGCCCGGCGGGGCGGTGCAGGGGCAGATCCGCATCACCGAACAGGGCGAGATCATCTCCTCCAAGTACTCGAATCCGGCGGTCGGGCGCGGAAATCTCGAAATCCTCACCGCCGCCACGATGGAGGCGACGCTGCTTTCGGGCGACGCCAAGGCCCCGCGCGACGAATATCTGACCGTGATGGAGGATCTGTCGGAGGCGGCATTCCGCGCGTATCGCGCGCTGGTCTACGAGACCCCGCGCTTCGAGGACTATTTCTGGGAATCCACGGTTATCAACGAGATCGCGACGCTGAACATCGGTTCGCGCCCCGCCTCACGCAAGAAGACGCGCCGGATCGAGGATCTGCGGGCGATTCCCTGGGTGTTTTCCTGGGCGCAGTGCCGCTTGATGCTGCCCGGCTGGTACGGTTTTGGCACGGCTGTGCGGCAGTGGCTTGAGGCCCATCCCGATGGCCTCGGTCTTCTCCAGGAGATGTACCGCGAGTGGCCGTTCTTCCGCACGCAGCTCTCCAACATGGACATGGTGCTCTCGAAGAGTTCCATCGCCATTGCCTCGCGCTACGCACAACTGGTGGAGGATGTGGAGCTGCGCGAGAGCATTTTCGGACGCATCCGCTCGGAGCATCAGGCGGCGATCGACGCGTTGCTGGCGATTTCCGAGCAGCCGAAATTGCTGGGCTCCAACCCGCTTCTCGACCGATCGATCCGGGCTCGCTTTCCCTATATTGACCCGCTGAACCACGTTCAGGTGGGTCTGCTGCGGAAGTATCGCGCCAACGACACCGACGAGAAGGTGCTTCAGGGCATCCAGCTCACCATCAATGGCATCTCGGCGGGCCTGCGCAACTCGGGTTGAGGCCTTTGGACGGGGGGCGCCTATTGCCCCCCGATCGACGGCGTGGCTTCGGGCGCCAGGTTCGGCGGCACGCGTGCCATTACGAACGCGGCCTTGATCAGGGCCGCGTTGTCCCGGGCCTCTTCGCCGGAGGGCAGGAACTTGCCGTCCTCGAGCCCGATCCGGCTATCCAGCCCGCGCATCAGCGCGTCCTGGTAAAGCGGCCACATGGTGGCGTCGAGTCCGTGCTGGAGGATGGGGACGTCGAGGCTCGCGCGGGCCAGAACCTTGCGGATGGCGACAGCGGCCTCCAGTCCCTCGGCCTCGTCCTGCTCGTTGATCTCAATAAGAATGCGCAGGACCTGACGGGCCTCCGGCAGGGCGACGAAGCGCTCGGCATCATCGGCCGACCACAGCCCCGCTTCCACGCCGATGCCGCGCGAGAAGGCGAGGCGTATGATCTCCGGGGCCTCGGGCTCGATCAGGTTCACCGAAACGTAATCGGGCAAAACGGTCCAGCGCGCCATCGCGTCCAGCCGCTCCGCGCCCGCCGCAATGCGCGAATGGGTGGACAGGCCGATGGGCGTTCCCGGCGCGCGGGCGCGGATCGCCTCCAGCGTCGCGGCCACGACGTCGGGATCAAGCGTCTCGGCCCCGTCCGTGTCGCGTGGATGAATATGAAGCTCATTGGCGCCGGCTGCGATGACGGCGGCTGCATCGGCCGCGAGGTCGGTCACCTTGAGAGGTGTGTGTGGATGAAAGTCGCGCATCCGCGAACCGTTGAGGCAAGCCTGCAGCATGGTGATCTCCTTGTGCGAGGACTGTTTGGTTCAACCCGCCAGGAAGCCTTTTCGTTTCAGCCTATTTACGGCGCGGTCCAGCGCCTGGAGAAATTCCGAGCGGTCGCGGGCTGAAAAGGGACGGGGCCCACGGGTTACCTCGCCGGCTTCGCGCAGGTCCTGCATAAGGTTGCGCGTGGCGAGCTGCAGTCCGATCGAGGACGCCGTGAAAGGCTTGCCGGTAGGCCCGATGGCCTCTGCGCCCTTGGCCACCACCCGCGCCGCGAGCGGTACGTCTGCCGTAATGACCAGATCGCCTTCCTCGACGCGTTCCGCGATCCAGTCGTCGGCGACGTCGAGCCCTGCTGGTACGATGACGCGCTCCACCTCGGCATCGCGAGGGATGGCGATATGGCTGTTGGAAACGAGAAATACCTTGATGCGATGGCGGGCCGCCACGCGATAGGTTTCGTCCTTCACCGGGCAGGCATCGGCATCGATATAGATGAGAATTGGTTTCGCCAAGTTTATGTCGGTGCCTTGCATGGTTTTTCCAAGAAAGAAGGGCTGCCCTTGCAGGCAGCCCTTCCCATGTCAGACCGCGGTCCGGCCCGGTGAGCGCCGATCAGCCGGCGCGAAGTGTCGCTTCACGCGGCACGGACCTCGCAAGAGGCAAGAGTCCAGGTCACGTTCTCCGACGACCGCGGATCAAGACGATCAGACACTGGATCACCTCCTTTCGATTGTTAACGACAACTGAAGCTTACCCTGATTCGCGCCCTCGTCATCTCCTCGTGGTGCCTTCGGGATCGAATTCGATGTTCACTTCGCGTTACGGTGCGCAATCTTCGGTGCGCGTTCACGGGGGGCAGATCAGGCGATGTGGTGGAAATGGTCGTGGTTGGTCGCGTCAGTGCTTTTGGCAACGCCGCTTCAGGCGCAGCAAAGTTCGGACGCACAGGCGCCGGAAGCGGCGAGCGCACCCGTCGCCGGCCAGAAGGCGGCTACCAGCAAACACTGGATGGTGACGGCAGCAAATCCACTTGCCGCGGAAGCCGGCGCCGCCGCGTTGCGGCGCGGAGGGAACGCGATTGACGCTCTGGTTGCCACCCAGCTTGTGCTGGGGCTGGTCGAGCCGCAGTCCTCCGGCCTCGGCGGAGGGGCATTTCTGGTCTTCTGGGATGCCGAGAGACAGGCGCTTACGACATTTGACGGCCGCGAGACGGCCCCTCGAGCGGCGACGCCGACGCTGTTCCAGACTGAAAATGGCCAGCCTCTGGCATTCATGGAGGCGGTGGTCGGTGGTCGGTCGGTTGGCGCGCCGGGCACGCCGAGGCTTCTTGAGACGGTGCACCGCAGATACGGAAAGCTGCCTTGGGAGCAACTCGCGCAGCCGGCGATAGCGCTGGCGGAGAAGGGTTTCGCCGTCTCGCCGCGACTGGCCGAACTCATTGCCGGCGATGTCGCGATGCTGAAGCGCAATGCGGCCGCGCGCGCCTATTTCCTGGACTCGGAGGGCGCTCCGCTGAAGAGCGGTACTCTGCTCAAGAACCCGGCCTATGCCGACACGCTGCGCCTGCTGGCCCGCGACGGCACCGACGCCTTCTATGATGGTGCGCTGGCTGATGAGATCGTGCGCACGGTCCATTCGGGCGACAATCCAGGCCTGCTTTCACGTGGCGACCTTCGTGATTATCAGGTGAGGGAGCGTGCCCCGGTGTGCGGCGCCTATCGTGGGTTCAATGTCTGCGGCATGGGTCCCCCAAGTTCGGGCGCGCTCACATTGGGCCAGATTCTGGGCATTTTGGATGCGTATGATCTCAAGGCGCTCGGCCCCCAGTCCCCGCAGGCATGGCGCCTGATCGCGGACGCCTCGCGCCTCGCTTTCGCTGATCGTGAGCGCTACATGGCGGATTCCGATTATGTGCCAATGCCGACAAAGGGATTGCTCGCCCGCGACTATCTGGCGACGCGCGCGCAGCTTCTGGCCGGCGATGACGCCCTGCCGGAGGTCGTCGCGGGCAGTCCTACCTGGGACCATGCGATGGCGGCGCCCGGCCGTGCGGATGGCGACGCGCCGGAGCTGCCCTCGACGACGCAGATCACCCTTGTGGATGCCGACGGCAATGTGGTCTCCATGACCTCCACAATCGAGGCAGGGTTCGGCTCGCGGCTGATGGTCGGCGGTTTCCTGCTCAATAACGAGCTGACGGACTTTTCCTTTCGCTCGCAAAGGAACGGTGTGCCGGTTGCCAACAGGGTGGAGCCCGGAAAGCGACCGCGCTCTTCCATGACGCCGACCATTGTCCTGAAGGATGGAAAGCCCGTTCTTGCGCTTGGCTCACCCGGTGGCAGTCAGATCATCGGCTATGTGGCAAAGACACTGATTGCGCATCTCGACTGGGGCATGCCGCTCGCCGAGGCGATCGCCGCACCGAACATGCTGGCGCGCTTCGATGCGGTAGAGATCGAGCAAGGAAGCACGGCGATGTCGCTGGAACCCGAGATGCGACAGCTGGGTTTCGAGGTGAAGACGGCACCGATGACATCGGGCGTGCAGGCGGTGGCGATTGGTCCCGAAGGGCTCTCCGGCGCCGCGGATCCGCGCCGCGAGGGCGTCGCCATCGGCGAGTGAGGGAGGCCCGGTTGTCGTCGCGCAAGGTGCGGATGGATGGCGCAGGGACAGTGGTTTGAGACAAAAGCAATGAGCCCATCGGGCGAACCGGCGCTCACCCGATGGGCTCCTGCGCACGACAGAGCGCCGCGTGGGCCCTAGTGGCTGATCATCCAGGGACGGGCAGAGGGGAAGCTCTTGGCCCCGTTCGGGCTGGTCGCGGTCTTCGATTTCTTGGTCCGGCTCTTCATGCCGGAGCAGCAGGAACAGCCGGCTCGGTGGCGGGCGCGGTCCTGCTTATCCTTGTACTGATCCACATTCAATGGCGCATGGCTGGCGCTCTCATTGGTCGAATGCGCGACCAGCCGCTCACGCGACATGGAAGAGAAATGCGGCGCGGTCAGCATCACGCGTGGGGCCTGCGCGCCGCAGTCGGGGCAGGGCTGAGGCGCTTGATACTCGCTCATCGGCCGCAGCGCGGTGAAGTCGCCGCATTCGTCGCAAAGATACTCGTAAACGGGCATCGGCCGGTTCCTTGGGCGTTTCCTCGAAGCAGGAAGAGGAGAGCGATGTCGCCATGGCTCTCCGAATTCCCGTGACAGATGGGGCGATGCGCGGCATCGCCCCATGGCCGGACCTAAGCGGGGGTCACAGGTCCGGCGAGATCGGCATGTCGATCGACCCGTCAATGAACTTGGTCGGACCGGCAGCCGAAGGCTTGATATCGAAATCGAAGATCTCGGTGGGTAGCCACAGCGTGGCGCAGGAGTTCGGGATGTCGACAACACCCGAGAGATGCCCCTGCACGGGCGCGACACCGAGGATGGAGTGCGCCTGTGCTCCCGAATAGCCGAATTTCTTCATGTATTCGATGGCGTTAAGGCAGGCCTGACGATAGGCGACATTGGCGTCGAGATAGTGCTGCGTGCCGCTCTCGTCGACCGAGATGCCCTCGAAGATCAGATAGTCCTTGTAGTTCGGCGTGATCGGCGACGGCTTGAAGATCGGGTTCTTGATCCCGTACATCGCCATGCCGTTCTTGATCAGGTCCACCTTGATGTGCAGCCACGCGCCGAACATCTCGATGGCGCCGCAGAAGGTGATCTCGCCGTCGCCTTGCGAAAAGTGCATGTCGCCCATCGAGAGGCCGGCACCGTCGACATAGACCGGGAAGTAGATCTTCGAGCCGCGCGACAGGTCCTTGATGTCGCAATTGCCGCCGTGTTCACGCGGCGGAACGGTGCGCGCGCCTTCCGAGGCCACCTTGTCCCAGGCATCGCCCTTGGACAGCTTGCCCAGATGCGCGGTCTTCGGCGCGGGCGGATTGGCCAGCGGCGGCACCCGGGTCGGGTTGGTGTCGATCAGTGCCTGCTCGCGCGAGTTCCACGTATCGAGCAACTTCTGCGAGGGCAGGGTGCCGATCAGGCCGGGATGGATCAGGCCCGCGAAACCCACGCCAGGTACGTGGCGCGACCGGGTGAACATGCCCTCATAGTGCCAGATCGACTTCTGGGCGAGGGGGAAGTGGTCGGTCAGGAAGCCGCCGCCATTCTTCTTCGAGAAAAAGCCGTTGAAGCCCCACTCGTGGCCCTTGAGCGTGCCGGCGTCGAGAATGTCGACGACAAGCAGGTCGCCCGGCGCCGCGCCCTTCACGCCGATGGGCCCGGAAAGATAATGGACCGTGGACAGATCGACGTCACGGATATCGTCGGCGGAGTCGTTATTGGCGATCGCACCGCCGGTCCAGTCGACCGTTTCGACGATGAAGTCCGCACCGGGCTCGACCCAGGTGGCGATCGGAATGTCCGGGTGCCAGCGATTGTGCAGATATTCGTTCTCCGTGGCCGGCTTGGACAGATCGACCGAGATCAGTGTTTCAGGCATGGCACACTCCGTTCCCCTTGGGCTTCATGCGGATTCAAAAACCGGCGTCCGCCGATTGGCAGGGCGGTCGCCGGGGTGTCAGACGGACAGGAACTTGGCGACCGCTGCCTCGTCGACCTCGGAACGCAAATTCTCATGGACGAACTCGCCATTCTCGATGACGAGCACGCGATCGGCGATTTCGAGGGCGAAGGAGAGCACCTGCTCGGAAACCACAATGGACAGGCCGCGCTCATCGCGGATGCGCTTCAGCGTGCGCGCCATTTCACGGATGATGGACGGCTGGATGCCTTCGGTCGGCTCGTCGAGCAGCAGCACCTTCGGCGCGGTCGCAAGCGCGCGGGCGATGGCAAGCTGCTGCTGCTGGCCGCCGGAAAGGTTGCCGCCGCGCCGTCCCTTCATTTCCAGCAGGACGGGAAACAGCTCGTAGATGTCCGGTGGCACCTTGCTCTCGCCGCGCGGGATGAGGCCGGTCTCGATATTCTCCTGCACCGTCATGGTGGAGAAGATCATGCGGCCCTGCGGCACATAGGCGACGCCATTGGCGACGCGCTCATAGCTCTTGAGGTTGGTGATGTCGGTATCGCCGACCGTCACCTTGCCGCTCTTGGTGGGCACGATGCCCATGAGCGACTTCATGAGCGTGGTCTTGCCCATGCCGTTGCGGCCCATGATGGCGATGATCTCGTTGGGCGCGACCTTGAAGTCGAGCCCGTGGAGCGCCTCGCTCTCGCCGTAGGAAACGTGGAGGTTCTCGACGTTCAGCATGTTCCGCCCCTCAATGGCCGAGATAGACTTCGATGACCTTGGGGTCCGACTGAACCTTGGCCATGGAGCCTTCCGACAGGATCTTGCCTTGGTGCAGGACCGTGACCTTATGGGCGATGTCCTCGACGAACTTCATGTCGTGCTCGATAACGATCACCGAGCGGTTCTTGATGATGGTATTGAGCAATTCGGCCGTCTTCTTGCGCTCGGACACGCTCATGCCGGCGACGGGCTCGTCGAGCATCAGAAGCTCGGGGTCCTGGATCAGCAGCATGCCGATCTCCAGCCACTGTTTCTGGCCATGGGAGAGATACTCGGCCCGCTGGTCGAGCTGATCGGCGAGGAAGATCGTTTCGGCGATTTCCTGCACCCGCTCCTTGACTGCGTTGTCTCGGCGAAAGGTGAGGGCGCCGACTACCGAACGCCCCTTAGGGTAGGAGATCTCCAGGTTCTCGAAGACGGTAAGGTCTTCATAGATCGAAGGGTTCTGGAACTTCCGCCCAACCCCCGCGCGCACGATCTCATGCTCCTTCATCTTGGTCAGTTCCTGGTCCTTGAACCGGATCGAACCATTGGTCGCCCTTGTGCGCCCGCAAATGAGGTCCAACACCGTCGTCTTGCCGGCCCCGTTGGGGCCGATGATGACGCGGATCTCGTTCTCGTCGACATAGAAGGAGAGATCGTTGACCGCCTTGAACCCGTCGAAGGAGACCGTGAGGCCCTCCACGGCAAGGACGAAGTCTCGGTTCATCGTGTCGGTGATGACAGTCGTGTTCATGGAACCTGCTCCTTACTCGGCGGCGGCGGGGGCAGAGCTGGACGGCGCTGGCGGCGTCGCGTCGCGGCGCTTGGTGGCACCGCCAAACAACGGGCCGAGGCGCGGGGCGACATAGGTCTGGTAGAGACCCGCGATGCCATTCGGGAAGGCGAGCACGACGGCGATGAACAGTCCGCCCAGACCGAATAGCCAGAGTTCTGGGAAGGTTTCCGAGAACGAAGTCTTGGCCCAATTGACGAGCAGCGTGCCGTAGATGGCGCCGAGGATCGACAGGCGCCCGCCGACCGCGGTGTAAATCACCATCTCGATCGAGGGCACGATGCCCACGAAGGACGGCGACATGAAACCTACTTGCAGGGTGAACATGGCGCCGCCGATGGCCGACAACGAGGCCGCCAGGCAGAAGACGAACACCTTGAAGTTCGCGACGTCGTAGCCGGAAAAGCGAACGCGATCTTCCTTGTCGCGCATGGCGACGAGGATGCGGCCGAGCTTCGACGACTTCACGAAATAGGCGAGCAGGATGCAGGCGAGCAGCAGGCCGACGCAGATGAAGTAGAGGATGGTCTTGGCGCTGTCGGTGCGGATATCCCAGCCATTCAGCGTCCGCAGATCGGTGATGCCGTTGATGCCGCCGGTATAGCCCTGCTGGCCGACGATCAGGATGGTGAGGATCGCCGCGAGCGCTTGGGTGATGATGGCGAAGTACACGCCGCCCACGCGCCGCTTGAACATGGCGAACCCGACCACGAAGGCGAAGATGGCGGGGACCAGGATCACGGCGAGCATGGTGAAGCTCAGATGCCGGAACGGCTCCCAGAACCAGGGCAGGGAGGTGATCTGGTTCCAGTCCATGAAGTCTGGAATGCCCGGCGTGGTCTGGATCTTGGTGTTCTCCACGCTGGAGGCTTCCAGCTTGAGGAACATCGCCATGCAATAGCCGCCCAGGCCGAAGAACACGCCCTGTCCAAGGGAGAGAATGCCGGCATAGCCCCAGCACAGCACAAGGCCGAGCGCGACGAAGGCATAGGTGAGATACTTGCCGATGAACTGGAGGCGGAAATTGTCCAGTGTGAGCGGCAGGACGACGATGAGGAGGATAGCGAGGATCGCGATCCCGATCATATCCTGCGGGCGCAGGAAGAAAGTGCGGCCGGACTTTGTCATGTTCGCCTCCTCAACGACGGACCTTGATGACGAAGAGGCCTTGGGGCCGCAGCATCAGGATGATGACCACGCTGAGAAGCGTGAGGACCTTGGCCGTCGAACCGGAGAGGAAGAACTCCATGGTCGACTGGGCCTGCGAAATCGTGAAGGCGGAGGCGATGGTGCCGAGCAGGCTCTGCGCGCCGCCGAAGACGACGACCAGGAACGTGTCCACGATGTAGAGCTGGCCGGAAGTCGGGCCGGTCGAGCCGATCATCGTGAAGGCGGAACCGGCGATGCCGGCGATGCCGCAGCCGAGCCCAAAGGTGTAACGGTCGACCTTCTCGGTATTGATGCCGACGGCGCTGGCCATCATGCGGTTCTGCACCACGGCGCGAACCTGCTTGCCCCAGTTCGACTTGTACATCAGCAACGCCACGGCAATCGTGATCACGATGGTCAGCGCCATCACGAACAGTCCGTTGATCTGCACTTCGACAACGTCGGTGAGCGGAAGCGAACCCATCATCCAGCTCGGCAGCTCCACGCCCACTTCGCGCGGGCCGAACACCGAACGGTAGAACTGCTGAAGAATGAGGCTAAGGCCCCAGGTGGCGAGCAGCGTGTCGAGTGGTCGTTTGTAGAGGCGGCGTATCATCAACCATTCAACGAGCATTCCTAGCGCGCCAGATGCGATGAAGGCCAATATCATGGCGACGAAGAAGTAGACGCTGAACAGGTCAGGTATGAAATTGAGAAAGAACTGCGACGTGAAATACGTGACATAAGCGCCAAGGATCATGAATTCGCCGTGCGCCATGTTGATGACGCCCATCTGGCCGAAAATGATCGCCAGTCCGAGCGCCATCAGCAGGAACACGGAGAACAGGATCAGGCCTGCAAAGCCCTGCATCACAAAAATCGAGCTGAGTTCGGCAAGCGAATAGTCTGAAAACATCACGAATCCCCCGGCGTGCGCCCTGCGGCGCGGTCTCCGTTCAAAGGCAAAGGCCCCGGAGAGGGCGGGTTAGCCCTCTCCGGGTGGGAGCTTCTGAGCTCACTGGTAGCCCTTGGGGAACGGATCGGGCTCGATGAGGTCGGGCGTTTCGAACACCACCTCGAACTGACCGTCGACCAGGGCCTTGCCGACGCGGGTCTTCGACCAGAGGTGATGGTTCTTGTGGATCTTGACGTATCCTTCGGGAGCCTTGGTGAACTCGATGCCCGGCGAAGCCGCGGCGATCTTGTCCACATCGAAGCTGCCGGCCTTCTCGACCGTCATTTTCCAAAGCCAGGGGCCGAGATAGGCGGCCTGGGTGACGTCACCGATAACGGTCTTCTCGCCCCACATCTTCTTGAAGGCGGCGACGAAGTCCTTGTTGTTCGGGTTGTCGAGAGACTGGAAGTATTTCATGCAGCTGTAGGCGCCAGCGAAGTTCTCACCGCCGATGCCGTCGATCTCGTCCTCGGTCACCGAGATGGTGAGAAGCGTCTGCTTCGAGAGGTCGATGCCGGCCGCCTTGAGCTGCTTGTAGAACGCGACGTTCGAGCCGCCGACGACGGCAGCGTAGATCACGTCGGGCTTCTTCAGCTTGATCTTGTTGATTACCGAGTTGAACTGGGTGTGGCCGAGCGGGAAATACTCCTCGCCGACGACGGACGAGTCCTTGAGGTGCCCTTCGATGTGCTTACGCGCGATCTTCATCGAGGTGCGGGGCCAGATGTAGTCCGAGCCGATGAGATAGAACGTCTTGCCGTTCTTCTCGCGCTGCACCCAATCGAGGCCCGCGAGGATCTGCTGGGTCGCTTCCTGACCGGTGTAGATCACGTTCTTGGACTGCTCCAGGCCTTCATAGAAGGTCGGATAATAGAGCATGCCGTTGTACTGCTCGACGACCGGAAGCACGGCCTTGCGGGACGCGGAGGTCCAGCAGCCCATGATGGCCGCGACCTTGTCCTGCACCAGCAGCTTCTTCGCCTTCTCCGCGAAGGTCGGCCAGTCAGATGCGCCGTCCTCCTGGACATACTTGATCTTGCGCCCGAGCACGCCGCCCATGGCGTTGATCTGCTCGATGGCGAGCTTTTCGGCCTGCACCGAGCCGGTTTCGGAGATGGCCATGGTGCCCGTGATGGAGTGCAGGATGCCGACGGTGACTTCGTCGTCGGTCACCGCAAGTCCCGTGGTGTTTACATCCGCCGTTGCCGGCGTCTGGGCGTGCGCGGGAGTAGAGAAGAGGCCAGCTTGGGCAAGAAGAGGCACGGCCGGCAACGTAGCCATGCCCATCAGTAGCTTTCGGCGTGTGCTCGAAAACGTATTGGATTTATCATTGTTAGAAGACATACGATCCCCTCCACGGGTTTGACGTGGCCTCAACAAGCTTCTCGGTGTGCTTGCATTGTGTAGATCGTGGGGGGCGATGCCGCGACGCAGCAATACGTCGATTGACGTATAGGGGATTTCAGTCGCTCGGCTCACAGTGAATTAAATCATCGAGATACAGGTGCGTCCTGCGCCTGTATGTGTGTTCGCGCGCGCGTGCGCGTATATCGTACGTGAAGCGACCAGCTGGATATAGAAAATACATAGAAATTATGTGTGTTTAGCGAGGTGGCGTGCCGCATCGTCATGTATATGCGGCAATTAGTCTTAATTTCGAAGGGGTCCGGAGCGTCCTTGGGTCTTACGACTTTGTTGGAACGGTTTATGCTTGTGGAAGGGTGGTCCGAATGACCAGACCATTCGACGCAGTGCAGCAACGAGAAAAGTGCCTGGGAGGATAAACGCAAGCGGATGTCGAGCGTCGAGACGGCGAGGCGGAACCCTATGGCGGCGGAACAGAAGATCGTTCGTGTTCGACGCCAGTATAATCAGTGGGTCGTCAATGAGACGCTCGAGGATTATGCGCTGCGCTTCACGGCAAAGAGCGCCCGGCGCTGGTCTCCGATGCGCGTCGCCAACACCGCGCTGGGAGCGGTGTCTTTTCTCGCGCTTGAGGCGATCGGTGGCTCGATCACGCTGGCTTATGGCTTTCCGAATGCGGTTGCCGCGATTCTCGTCGTGAGCATCATCATCTTCGCGTCGGGTCTTCCAATCAGCTACTACGCCGCGAAGTTCGGGGTCGACATCGATCTGCTCACCCGCGGTGCCGGCTTCGGCTATATCGGGTCCACCGTCACGTCGCTGATCTACGCCTCCTTCACCTACCTGTTCTTCGCTATCGAGGCGGCGATCATGGCGCTGGCACTGGAGATGTGTTTCGGCGTGCCCATGATGGTGGGGTATTTCATCAGCGCGCTTGTCGTCATACCGCTGGTGACCCACGGCATCACCTTCATCAGCCGCTTTCAGCTCTGGACTCAGCCTTTCTGGCTGCTGCTCAATCTGATCCCCTTCGTCTTCATCTTCATTTATCATCGCCACTCCATCACGGGGTGGACCGAATATACCGGGCGGTTCGGTGCACCCGACGGATCGTTCGATCTGGTCATGTTCGGCGCCGCCTCAACAGTGGTGTTCGCCCTTGTTGCGCAGATTGGCGAGCAGGTGGACTTCCTGCGCTTCCTTCCGCGGCGGGCGCCCGGCGGCACGGCGTTCAAGCGCAACACTATCTGGTGGCTGTCGCTGCTTTCGGCGGGGCCGGGCTGGATCGTCCCCGGCGCCATCAAGATGCTTGCCGGGTCCTTCCTGGCCTACTTCGTCCTGACGCAGGGTGTGCCTCTCATTCACGCCGCTGAGCCGACCCAGATGTATCTGGCGGCTTTCAAGACCGTGCTGAATCCCGAGATGGCGCTCGTTTTCACCGGCGTCTTCGTGATCCTGGCCCAGCTCAAGATCAATGTGACGAACTCCTATGCGGGCTCGATCGCCTGGTCGAATTTCTTCTCGCGATTGACGCACAGCCATCCGGGACGCGTCGTCTGGCTGGTCTTCAACGTCACCATCGCGCTGATGTTGATGGCGCTGGGTATCTACAAGGTCCTCGAACAGATCCTGGGGCTCTACGCCATTGTTGCCGTGGCATGGGTCGCGGCGTTGGTTGCGGACCTCGTGGTGAACAAGCCGATGGGATGGAGTCCGCCCGGCATCGAGTTCAAGCGGGCACACCTCTACGATATCAATCCTGTCGGCGTTGGCGCGGTGATTGCCGGAACGCTGATCGCCGGCATCGCCTTCACCGGCCTGTTCGGGACGACGATCAAGGTGTTCGCGCCCTTCGTGGCGCTGGTGGTGTCCTTCGTTACCGCCGCCGGCATCGCCTTCGCGACGAAGGGGCGCTACTACATCGCGCGCCGCACGACCAAGAACTGGGATCAGCGGCTGACGATCAAGTGCTGCATCTGCGAGCACAAGTTCGAGCCGGAGGACATGGCGCATTGCCCCGTTTATGCGGGACCGATCTGCTCGCTGTGTTGCTCGCTCGATGCGCGCTGTCATGATCGATGCAAGGAGGATGCGCGGTTCCCGGATCAGATCCTCGGCGCGCTGAGGGCGACGCTACCCACCTGGATGGTGGCGCAGATCAACTCCCGCATCGGCCATTACATTGGCGTGCTATCGCTGCTGGGACTGGTGATCGGTGCCATTCTCGGGGTGATCTATTTTCAGGCGACTTTTGCTCCGGCGGCGCAGCGGGAGGCTATCGGGTCGACGCTGTTCACGCTGTACTTCATCCTGCTGATCATCGCCGGTGTCGCCGCGTGGCTGTTCGTGCTGGCGCAGGAAAGCCGGCGCGTTGCACAGGAAGAGAGCAACCGGCAGACGGCGCTGCTGATGCGCGAGATTGCGGCGCATAAGCGCACCGACGCCAAGCTTCAGCAGGCCAAGGAAGTCGCCGAAGCGGCCAATCTCGCCAAGAGCCGCTACGTTGTCGGAATCAGCCACGAGTTGCGGACACCGCTCAACGCCATTCTCGGCTATGCGCAACTGCTCGAGCGCGACACCTCCATTCCCGACCATCGCCGGGACGCTATTCGCGTGGTGCGACGGTCGGCTGAGCATCTCTCCGGTCTGATCGACGGCTTGCTGGACATCTCGAAGATCGAGGCCGGCCGCCTGCATCTGAACCGGGACGAGGTGCGGATCGCCGAGTTCCTCGACCAGCTTGTCGACATGTTCCGTCTGCAGGCGACGGCCAAGGGAATCGACTTCGTCTATGTTCGTCCCGAGCGTCTGCCGGCGATCGTCTATACGGACGAGAAAAGGCTGAGGCAGATTCTCATCAACCTGCTTTCGAATGCGATCAAGTTCACCGCGAATGGACGGGTGGCGCTGCGCATCGGCTATCGAAACCAGGTCGCCGAGTTCGAAGTCGAGGACACCGGAATCGGCATCCCGGTTGCTGACCACGAGCGCATCTTCGAGCCTTTCGAGCGCGGCGAGCGTGCCGGGACTTATTCGACGAGCGGCATCGGGCTTGGCCTCACCATCACCAAGCTGCTGACCGAGATCATGGGGGGAGAAATATCGCTCACCTCGAAACCCGGGTTCGGCAGCACGTTCCGCGTCAAGTTGATGCTCTCGGAGGTCTCCAATCCCACGCGCCCGGGGCCTATCCAGCATCGCCGTGTCGCGGGCTACACCGGACCGCGACGTACGGTGCTGGTGGCGGACGACGATGCGACGCATCGCGATCTGATGCACGAACTCCTGGTGCCTCTCGGCTTCACGGTGCTGTCGGCCGCCGACGGTGTCGCCGCGCTCGAAATGGTACGGCAGTGGGATCCGGATCTGTTGCTGCTCGATCTTTCAATGCCCGGCCTCAATGGCTGGGAGGTGGTTCGGCAGGTGCGCGATGAAGGGTTCGCGCGCATGCGTATCGTCATCATCTCGGCCAATGTCGGGGAGATCCACGGCAACGGCCTCGAGGCCAACCAGCTGGACGACCATATCGTCAAACCGGTTCAGCTGCGGGGCCTGCTGGAGAAGATGGAGAAGCTGCTCGACCTTGAGTGGATCGGGGAGGGCGAGGTCGCGGATCTCGCCACACAGACACGCGTGTCAGGCGCGCTGCAGCCGCCGTCTGGAATTCATATCGATGATCTGCTCAAGCTTGGTGAAATTGGCTATGTGCGCGGCATTCAGGCCAAGCTCAAGGAGATCGAGAACGCCTCGCCGGACAACGAGGCTTTCGTCTCGCATATGCGAGACCTGATGGAGACGTTCGATCTGAAGCAATACATGACCGTTCTGGAGGCGTTGCGCAGCAATGATGCATAGCGTGGAGCGCCGCGACATCATCCTCGTGGTCGACGATTCACCCGAAACACTGAGCCTTCTCACCGATGCGCTGGAAGCTGCCGGCGCGACGGTCCTCGTCGCGGTAGAGGGAGCCAACGCGCTCGCGCTCGTCGAGCGGATTACGCCCGACGTAATCCTGCTCGATGCCGTCATGCCGGGAATGGACGGATTCGAGACCTGTCGCCGACTGAAGCGCAACAAATCGGTCGCTCATGTGCCCGTGATCTTCATGACCGGCCTGTCGGAAACGGAGCAGATCGTGAAGGGGCTGGAGGCGGGAGGTGTGGATTATGTCACCAAGCCAATCTCGCCCGACGAACTGATCGCACGCATCCGCGTTCATCTCGCCAACGCCCGTCAGACTCACAGCGCCCGCGCCGCACTGGATGCCGCGGGCCGTTTCCTTCTGTCCGCCACACCTGACGGCCGCGTCTTGTGGAGCACGCCGCAGGCGACGGCGCTGCTCACCGCGATCACGGCATCCCCGGCCGGCGATAGCCTCATGCTCCCCGACACCGTGCGCCGCTGGCTCAGCAACCGTCGCAGCGAGACTAGCGGAATTGAGCCGAACGCTCTTGAACTGCCGATGGAAGGCTCGCCGCTGCGGCATCGCATCTCCTATGTCGGCCAGATAGGTCCTGAAGAGCTGCTGCTGCGGATTGTGGAGGACGATGGGCTGGCCCCCGAGCAGGTGCTGAAAGCCCGACTGAACCTCACCATCCGCGAGGCGGAGGTGCTTATGTGGTTGGCTAGGGGCAAGGCGAACCGGGATATCGGCGAGATACTGGGTCTTTCGCCGCGTACGGTTAACAAGCACCTGGAGCAGATCTACTCCAAGATCGGCGTCGAGAACCGGGCTGCCGCAACGGCACTGGCAGTGACGGCGCTCACGCCGAAATAATCCCTTCTGCCAGGCTGTTGGGTGGAACGTGCCCGTTGGGCCCGACGGGGACGTGTTCAGCTTGTTGCGAAGCTTTTGAAGGCGGCTGACTCTGCGTCAAAGTGGCGCGGATGTGTCACTAGTTTGAAATTTTCCTTAATTTCAGATCAAATAAGAAACAGATTCATTGCAAGGTGGGTAGCCGGGTATATATTCCGCCTATGGTTAAAAATTGCCGGGGAGGGCAATATGAGGCGTGAATTAACGGTGTTGGCATGTTCCGCTCTCATGGCGTTTGGTGCCATGGGCGGCACGGCGGTGGCCCAGCAGAGGGCCGCAGGTGAAGCGCTGCAGAAGGCGGTCGAGCGTACCTGCATCGTCGAGATCAGCTCCGCATCCGACGGCCAGCGGATTGAGCTGCAGAACCTCTGCTTCAATCCTCGCGCGGTGCGCATCAGCTGGGGCGACGGTCGCATATACGATTATTGCCTGAACAGCAGTGGTGACGTGCGCTACGTGGTCAAGCTCTCGTCGAACTACCAGCTGACACGTGAGCAAGACATCCTGCTCTGCCAGTAGGTGAGGCGCCCGTTCCGACGCGTGATCCCGTGCGTCGCCGAAGGTGAAGTTGAGAGCACGCCGTTCGAGCCCTGCTCCGGCGCGATCGATTCTGGTTCTGTGACGCTCGTTCGCTCAATAGGCCGCTCCCCCGGTCTAGGTGCGAGGCGTTCCATGTTGGGACAGATGTCGGCGGCGGTCTCATCGGCCAGAACCTGAAGCCCATGGGAGCATGGGCTCGGGTGCGGGCCTGGAGGGGTCCGAACCGCGGTGCCCCCTACCCATAAGGTCTCCCGCATCCATTGTCCGACAACCTCGCATACTCCCCAGCGCGTTCTGGCAGATCACCGGATCTCCCGGGCGATAGGGGTCTCCGGCGGATGCCGCGAAACGGCATGTCGCAAGACGGCGCCTCCTCAGGGCCGCAGCCTACTCTCCCGATGAATAAGACGCGCGGATTGAGCGGCCAAGCTCAATGCTCGGGACGTGGTTGCGCGGCACGACCGTCAGACCGGACAGCACTCCTCGTCATGCGCAAGTTTTTCCAGGCGCGGGAGGAGTCGCGAAGACCTTGCCGGCGCTCAGAGTCCCACGTTTCTAAGTGATGCCAGCGAGCGACACGAAGACACGACGCTGTGGGCGGTGCGCTTCGTTCGAGGGGCTTCATTCAAGGTAGGCGAGCCTAGCGAATCCTCACCCCGGGGCCGTGGTCGTCGGGCGGCAGAAGCATCACCCCGGCATCCTGCAAGGTGCGCACAAGGAGAGTTTCCGTGCCTCGATGCAGCACGTGTCTATGCCGCTCGAAGTCGCGAACGGTGCTGCGTGAAACGCCGGCGCGCACGGCCAGTCGCTCCTGCGTCCAATCCAGGAGGCCGCGTGCGGCACGGCATTGCTCAGGCGACAATTCCATCGCTCATGCCTTGCCTTCAGACCCGTAAATCAACCATAATGGGCGATATTACACAAGACTCTGACGATCTCAGCGCGGGAGGACTGCCTCACCAATGCCGATCGGCTCGTTTCTCCTCGTTGCGCTGCTCCTGCCGTTTGCGGGAAGCGTTGTGGCGGGGTTTCTTCCGACCAATGCGCGCAATACCGCCGCGACTCTGGCCGGAAGCATCGGCTTGGCAGGCAGTGCAATTCTGGCCTGGCTGTACATCAGCGTCGCGGACGAGGTGCCAATTCGGTTCACGCTGGATTGGCTTCCCATGCTGGGGCTCGACTTCACCCTTCGGCTGGATGGGCTCTCGTGGCTTTTCGCGATCCTGATTTCGGGCATTGGGGCGCTGGTTGCGCTCTATGCCCGCTATTACATGTCGCCCGACGACCCGGTGCCGCGCTTCTTCTCGTTTCTGCTGGCGTTCCAGGGCTCGATGATCGGCGTCGTGATCTCGGGGAACCTGGTGCAGTTGGTCTTCTTCTGGGAGCTGACCAGTCTCTTTTCCTTTCTGCTGATCGGCTATTGGCACCACTCCGCGCCCGCCCGCGATGGCGCGCGCATGGCGCTGATCATCACGGCGAGCGGCGGCTTGTGCCTGTTCGTCGGCGTCATGCTGCTCGGTCGGATCGTCGGCAGCTACGACGTGGACGAGGTGCTCAATTCCGGTGCCCTGATCCGGGGCAGTGATCTTTATGTGCCCGCGCTGGTGCTCATCCTGCTCGGTGCCTTCACCAAGAGTGCGCAGTTCCCGTTCCATTTTTGGCTGCCGCATGCGATGGCGGCGCCCACCCCGGTGTCGGCCTATCTGCACTCCGCAACCATGGTGAAGGCGGGCATCTTCCTCATGATCCGGCTTTGGCCGGTGATGGCGGGCACCGATAGCTGGTTCTACATCGTCGTGCCGGTGGGGCTCACGACGCTCCTGCTCGGCGCGTTTGCTGCTATTTTCCAGCAGGATCTCAAAGGCTTGCTGGCTTACTCGACCATTAGCCATCTAGGCTTGATCACGCTGCTTCTTGGTCTTGGCAGCCAACTGGCGGCGGTGGCGGCGATCTTCCATACGCTCAACCACGCGATCTTCAAGGCGTCGCTGTTCATGGCCGCCGGCATCATCGACCATGAGACCGGCACGCGCGACATGAGGCGGCTGAGCGGGCTCTACCGCTACATGCCGATTACGGGCACGCTGGCCATGGTCGCGGCGGCGTCGATGGCGGGTGTGCCGCTGCTCAATGGGTTCATTTCCAAGGAGATGTTCTTCGCTGAGGCCGTGGCCAATCATACCGGCTCGCTGCTGGATGACAGCCTGCCTTACTGGGCAACGCTCGCCGGCGTTTTCAGCGTGACCTATTCGATGCGCTTCATTCTCGGCGTGTTCTTCGGCCCCCCGCCGATCGATCTTCCGCGTCGTCCGCACGAGCCGGCGCACTGGATGCGGTTCCCGATCGAGTTCCTCGTGCTGCTGTGCCTGATGATCGGCATCGTGCCGGGGCTGACGGTCGGTCCCTTCCTGGCGACGGTGATCCGCTCGGTCATCGGCACCGGCATGCCGGCCTTCAGCCTCGCCCTGTGGCATGGGTTCACGCTTCCCCTGCTGATGAGCTTCATCGCGCTGCTGGGCGGAATTGCTCTCTATTTCGCCTTGCGTCCCTATCTGCGTAGCGGGATCGAAGGACCGCCGGTGATCCGCGAGCTGAAGGGGCAGCGCATCTTCGAGAAGGTGCTGGTCACCATTTCCTGGCAATGGGCGCGGGCCGCCGAGGCGGTGTTGGGCACGCGGCGGCTGCAGCCGCAGATGCGGCTCGTGCTCGCGCTGGCGATCGTGGCGGCGGCCACGCCCTTCTTCGGCAATTTGGTGGAAGCCGGCACGCTGCCTGGCGCGCCCATAGAGCCCGCGTTCATGGTGGTGTGGGTGATCGGCATCGCCTGCGCGATCGGTGCGGCCTACCAGGCGAAGTATCACCGTTTCGCCGCGCTCGTGCTGCTGGGCGGCGCCGGGCTGGTAACCTGCGTGACGTTCGTCTGGCTCTCGGCGCCAGACCTCGCCGTGACCCAGCTTCTGGTGGAGATCGTCACCACCGTGCTTCTGCTGCTCGGTCTGCGCTGGCTGCCCAAGCGCATCGAGGAAGTCTACCCGAGCCGGCCGCCCCTGAGCACGCTGGTACGCCGCTATGCCGATCTCGCCATTGCTTGCGGCGTTGGCGCGGTAATGGCCTTCCTTTCCTACAGCGTGATGACGCGCCCGCTCTCCTCCAACGTCTCGCGATTCTTCGTCGAGAATGCCTATAGCGAGGGGGGTGGCAGCAATATCGTCAACGTCATCCTGGTCGACTTCCGCGGGTTCGACACGATGGGCGAAATCGTGGTGCTGTGCCTCGCCGCGCTTACCGTCTTTGCGCTCCTGCGTCGGTTCCGGCCGGCGCCGGAGAGCATTGAGATCCCGGAGCAGCAGCGCATTCAGGACGCCTTCGACGATGCCGAGCCCTCGCGCGCGCCGGGCGACACGCTGACCGACTATCTGATGATCCCGCGCCTCATCATGAACTGGCTGTTCCCCGTGATCGGTGTCCTGGCGGTCTATCTCTTCATGCGCGGACACGACCTGCCGGGTGGCGGCTTCGCGGCCGGCATCACCCTCTCCATCGCCTTTGTGGTGCAGTACATGGCGAATGGGACGCGGTGGGTGGAGGATCATCTGCGCGTGCTGCCGCTGCGCTGGATGGGGCTCGGCCTGCTGACCTCGGTGGCGACGGGCCTTGGTTCCTGGTGGTTCGGGTACCCGTTCCTCACCTCGCACTTCCAGTACGTCGAACTTCCGGTGATCGGAAAGATGCCGGTCGCGAGTGCCTTGCTTTTCGATCTCGGCGTATTTGCGCTGGTCGTGGGGGCGACCGTGCTCATCCTCATCGCGCTGGCCCACCAGTCGCTGCGTGGGTCGCGCTCGGCCCAGACTTCGGAGGCCGAGCGATGGAAGTGATGCTCGCCATCGGCATCGGTGTGTTCGCCGCCTCCGGCGTGTGGCTTCTGCTGCGTCCGCGCACCTATCAGGTGATCATCGGCCTGTCGCTGATCTCCTACGCGGTCAACATCTTCATCTTCAGCATGGGGCGGGTGAAGATGGACGCGCCGCCGGTGCTGACACCGGGAATTGTCGCGGATCCCGCCAAGCTGGCCGATCCCGTGCCGCAGGCGCTGGTGCTCACGGCCATCGTCATCGGTTTCGCCATGACAGCTCTGTTTCTGGTGGTGCTGCTCGCCGCGCGCGGACGCACCGGAACCGACCATGTGGACGGGCGGGAGGTGGAGTGATGGGCGATGCGATCCGCCATCTCGTCATCGCGCCCATCCTGCTGCCGCTCGCGGTGGGCGCCTTCATGCTGCTGCTCGACGAGCGCCGGAGACTGACCAAGATCGCGCTCAGCCTCGCCACCGTGCTGGCCGTGCTGGTCATGGCGATTGCGCTGGTGGTCCACGTCGATACGCCGTCGGGCGACCGCTGGTCCTCGCTTATCGTCTATCCGCTGGGCAACTGGCCGCCGCCCTTCGGCATCGTGCTGGTGGCGGACCGGCTGTCGGCGCTCATGGTGCTCGTCACCGCCGTGCTGGGATGCGCGACGCTTCTTTTCGCTATGGCGCGCTGGCACAAGGCGGGGCCGCGTTTCTACACTCTCTTCCTGCTGCTGCTGACAGGGCTGAACGGTGCGTTTCTCACCGGCGACCTGTTCAACCTGTTCGTTTTCTTCGAGATCCTGCTCGCCGCCTCCTATGGGCTTGTGCTCCATGGCTCGGGCACCGCGCGGGTGAAGGCCGGCCTGCACTACATTCCCATCAATCTCGTCGCGTCCTCGCTGTTCCTTATCGGCGTGAGCCTGATCTACGGCGTCACCGGAACGCTCAACATGGCGGATCTGGGCCGGCTGGTGCCCACGCTGCCGGACGACACGCGCGTTTTCTTCGAGGCCGGGGCTGCGGTGCTGGGGGTGGCCTTTCTCGTCAAGGCCGGCATGTGGCCACTGAGCTTCTGGCTGCCGACAACCTATGCCGCCTCCTGCGCGCCGATCGCCGCAATGTTCGCGATCATGACCAAGGTGGGCATCTATGTGATTCTGCGGCTGTTCCTGCTGTGCTTCGGGGACGGGGCGGGGGCTTCCGCGGATTTCGGTGCCGAGTGGCTCTACTATGGCGGCATGGCAACCATTGCCTTTGGCGGCATCGGGGTGCTGGCCTCGCAGTCCATGCAGCGCCTGGGCGGCTACAGCGTTCTGGTGTCCTCCGGAACGTTGCTCGCCGCCATAGGAACCACCAACAGTGCGGTGATTTCCGGTGCGCTGTTCTACCTGGTGACCTCGACCTTCACCATCGGCGCCTATTTCCTGCTCGTCGAGTTGATCGAGCGCGGACGTCAGGCGGGCGCGGATGTGCTTGCGGTCACGATGGAAGTGTTCGGGGATCCGGAAGAGGACATCGAGGAGGAGGAGGAAGAGGTCGGCGTCGCCATTCCCGCTGCCATCGCCGTGCTGGGCGGTGCCTTCCTCGCCTGCACCGCGCTGCTCGCCGGCATGCCGCCGCTCTCGGGTTTCATCGCCAAGTTCGCGATGCTGTCGGCGCTGATCAATGAGGCGGGAGACATTCCTCCCTCGCATTGGGCCCTGGTCATTCTGCTGATCCTGTCCGGTCTTGCGACGCTGATCGCCATGACCCGTACCGGCATGCGCACGCTCTGGGGGCCTGATGAGATCGCGATTCCGCGGGTGAGGGCGATCGAGGCGATGCCGGTCGCGGCGCTTCTGCTGATCTGCGTGTCGATGACGGTGCTGGGTGGTCCTGCCATGCGCTACATGGAAGCGACCGCGCAGTTGCTCTACTGGCCGCAGATTTATGCCCAGGACGTGCTGGGCGCGGCCACTCCGGTGGTGCCCGCGACGGGAGGCCAGCCATGAACGCGCTGCGCCGGATCATTCCCTATCCGCTGCTGTTCCTGGCGCTGCTCGCGATGTGGATGTTGCTCCAGCAAAGCCTGTCGCCGGGCCAGTTCATCCTTGGAACCATTGTCGCGCTCGGCGGGTGCTGGGCGATGGTGGCGATGCGCCCCGAGCCGACGCGCATTCGCAGGATCAGCGCGGCACTCCGTCTTGCCGGCCGGGTTTTCGTGGATGTGTTCCGCTCCAATCGGGCGGTCGGAACCATCATTCTGGGTGCCAGCCACCGGCGGACGCATGCCGGTTTCATGACGCTGCGCCTCGACCTCACCAATCGCTACGGGCTCGCGGTGCTGGCGATCGTGATGACCTGCACGCCGGGCACGCTGTGGGTGCACTATGACCCGGTCAAGCGCACGCTTCTGCTGCATGTCCTTGATCTCGTGAACGAAAGTGACTGGGTGCGACTGATCAAACTGCGTTACGAGATACTGTTGCTGGAGATCTTCGAATGAATGCGATGATCCTCGCCTGGTCGCTCACCATCGCGCAGATCTTGCTCGGGCTGGCCATGGTCTGCGCCGCTATCCGTTTTACGCGGGGGCCTCGCGCGCAGGATCGCGTCCTCGGTGTTGATACGTTCTACATCAACGCCATGCTGCTTTTCGTCACCATCGGCATTGGCAGTGGGCGGACCCTGTATTTCGAGGCGGCGCTGATCATCGGCCTGCTTGGCTTCGTCGCCACGGTGGCGCTGGCGAAGTTCATCATGCGTGGCGAGGTGATCGAATGAGCGGCGCGCCCGACTTGCCGCTGTGGGCGGCGCTGCTGGTGTCCTTCCTCGTGCTGTCCGGCGCCCTGATCACCCTGATCGGTTCCGTGGGGCTGCTGAGGCTGCCCGATTTCTATGCCCGCACCCATGCCCCCTCGCTCGGCGCGACGCTTGGCACCGGGTGCATCCTGATCGGGTCCATGATCGCCTTCAGTGTGCTGCAGACCCGGTTTCTGGTGCACGAGCTGCTGATCGCGGCCTTCGTCACGCTCACCACGCCGGTCACACTGATGCTGCTCGCCCGCGCCGCGCTCTATCGCGATCGCGTCGAGCGCACCGGCTCGGCCCCCGACACGGATCCGGAGCCGACCGAGTTAAGCTAAGTCCTTGTTACCGCTTGGGATCGTCGGAGTCCTGCGGGGTGCCGTCGGTCGAGCCGTCGACGGTCTGGATGGTGTCCGGAGCGAAGCGCCCGCCGGTGCGGGATGAGGGCTTGCCGTCCTTGGGATCGTTGTCGTTGTGCACTTCTTCCAGCGGCGGCTTTAGCGGGGAGGAAATGTCGGTCGCCCGATCCTCCAGCACAGCGTCGACATTGGCGGGGTCGACGACGACGGGGTTCTGATCGAGTCGGCGCGGATCGCGGACCATGGCTTGGCTCCCTTTATGAACTCAAGGGGGCAACGGTCCGGCGCGGCGATAGGTTCCCCGCTCAGGCGTTGAACAGGCGCCGATAGAGCGTTGAACGGTTGACGCCAAGCTGCCGGGCGGCGCGCGAGACATTTCCGCCGCAGGCGTCGAGCGTGCGTCGCATCGCATCCACCGTCAGAGCGTCCAGCGTGGCGTCGCACGGCGTGGAGGATGAGGGCGATGAGGCGGCCGATGGGGACGATGAGGGCAGTGAGGACGATGAGGCGCGCATCTCGGCGGGCAGCATGTCGACCTCGACCGGCCGGCGGGGTTCGGCCAGTGCGGCGAGCGCGCGCAGCGTGCCGGCCAGCTGGCGGAAATTGCCGGGCCAGTGATAGGCCGCCAGACGCGCTTCGCAGCTCTCCGACAGCGTGACGCGGGTGTCGTCGACCAGTCGCCGCCACAGCGCGCGGATCGTCTCCAGCCGGTTGTCGAGATCGCGCAGGGCGGGAAGCTCGATCGTGTAGTGGGCAATGCGGAAATACAGGTCCGAACGGAACGCCCCGGCCTCCACCAGCGCACCCAGGTCGCGATGGGTGGCGCAGAGCAGGGCGAAGTCGACATGCACCGGCCGGCCACCGCCGAGAGGGGCGACCTCGCGTTCCTGAAGAACCCGCAGCAGGCGCGATTGCAGGCCGAGCGGCATATCGCCGATCTCGTCGAGGAACAGCAGGCCTCCCTCGGCCTGACGCAGCAGCCCCTTGTGGCCGTGGCGGCGGGCGCCGGTGAAGGCGCCGTCCTCATAGCCGAACAGCTCGGATTCGATCAGCGTCTCGGGGATCGCCGCGCAGTTCACCGCCACGAACGGGCCGGAGGCGCGTTCGCTGAGGCGATGGATCTCATGCGCCACCATCTCCTTGCCGGTCCCGGTTTCGCCGCGGATCAGCACGGGCACGTCGGCCTCGACCATGCGCACGGCGCGGGAGACGGCATCGCGGTCCGCCGGGCGCAGCAGCAGCGTGCTCGCCGTGCGCGGATCCGCGAGCGGGCGTGGCGGGCGGGCGTGGCGCGAGGGCGCGCCGTCGAAACGGCCGAACAGCCCCGCGCCACCAAGCGCGCGCATCATGTGCGCGGCGCCGTCGGCCCGTGGCAGCTCGGCGAACATCTCGTCCGCGCGCTGCATGCCCAGCGCGGACCAGTCGAGGCCGGCGAGGCCCAGACCCACCCGGTTGGCGGCGACGAGGCGGTCCTCCTCGAACACCAGAATGCCCTCGCGCGCCGTGCCGAGCAGCTCGCGCTCGGCCTGGAAGCGCAGCACGCGGCGGCCCTTGAAGTCGTCGTCGAAGAAACGGTGCTCGATCTGCTCCACGGCCAGCCGCACCAGCCCGAGCGCGTGGCGGTGGTCGACGGCGGCCGGGCCCGAGAGGTCCAGCGCTCCCACCGTCTGCCCGAACGGGTCAAGGATGGGCGCCGCCGAGCAGCTCAGAATGCCGTGCGGATCGTAGAAGTGTTCGCCCCCGTGCACGCTGATCGGCCGGCCCTCGACGATGGCGGTGCCGACCGCGTTGGTGCCGGTGGTTCCCTCGCCCCATTCGACGCCGGGACGCAGCGCCACGCGCGCCGCGCGGGCGGCGAAATCGGCATTGCCGAGCGCGTCGAGAATGAGGCCGGATGCGTCGGTGAGCACGACCACGCAGCCGGTCTGCATGGCGTCGGCGTAGAGGCTCTCGATTTCCGGGCGGCTGAGCCGGCGCAGCTTCTCATGCCGTTCGGCGACCTCGCGCAGCTCGTGCTCGGTCATGGGTTCGAGGCGCGGCAGGGCGGCACTGTCGAGCCCGCGCTCGGCGCAACGCTGCCAGGAACGCAGGATCGAAGGAGGCACCAGCGAGGTGACGAGCGGGCCTTCCGGTCGCCCATCGTGGAAGAACTGCCGCCGGGCCGCGAGCACGGCCCGTGGTGATGCCTCCGTCCGCATGCGCATCTCCCCAGTGTTGCAAAAAGCCACAGCTGTTGCAGTTCTTGTTGTTTTCTACGACAGATTTTACCAAGTTTTGGTGGGGCGTCTATCGGTGTTTTCCTCAACAAGCCGCGAGTTGAGGCGGGATGCCAATTGTTTCAATGCTTTCCCGCTACGCACTAACGATTTTGTGCGCTGCCGCATAGCTTTGGCACGGGCGGTGCAATCTTCCCGCTACTACTCTTGGGAGGATCCAATGAATAAGCCTGAAATCGCGATTACCAAGCAGTCCCCGTTCAAGGCCCGCTACGGCAATTTCATCGGCGGCGCGTTCGTCGAGCCGGTGGCCGGGCGCTATTTCGACAACACCTCGCCGGTGACCGGCGGCAAGATCTGCGAGATTGCCCGCTCCGACAAGGACGACGTCGAGAAGGCGCTCGACGCCGCCCACGCCGCCAAGGACGCCTGGGGCAAGACCAGCGCCGCCGAGCGCGCCCTGATCCTCAACCGCATCGCCGACCGCATGGAGGAGAACCTCGATCTCCTCGCGCTCGCCGAGACCTGGGACAATGGCAAGCCGATCCGCGAGACCACGGCCGCCGACATGCCGCTCGCCATCGACCATTTCCGCTATTTCGCCGGCGCCGTGCGGGCGCAGGAAGGCGGCATCAGCGAGATCGACCACGACACCGTGGCCTATCACTTCCATGAGCCGCTTGGCGTGGTCGGCCAGATCATTCCGTGGAACTTCCCGATCCTGATGGCGGTGTGGAAGCTCGCCCCGGCGCTCGCCGCGGGCAACTGCGTGGTGCTGAAGCCGGCCGAGCAGACCCCGGCGAGCATTCTGGTGCTGGCCGAGCTGATCGCCGACCTGCTGCCCCCCGGCGTGCTGAACATCGTCAACGGCTTCGGGCTGGAGGCGGGCAAGCCGCTCGCGTCCTCGCCGCGCATCGCCAAGATCGCCTTCACCGGCGAGACGACGACGGGCCGGCTGATCATGCAGTACGCCAGCCAGAACCTGATCCCCGTGACGCTGGAGCTGGGCGGCAAGTCGCCGAACATCTTCTTCAGCGACGTGGTGGCGGAAGATGACGACTTCTTCGACAAGGCGGTCGAGGGTTTCGTGATGTTCGCGCTGAACCAGGGCGAGGTCTGCACCTGCCCGAGCCGCGCGCTGATCCAGGAGAGCATCTACGACAAGTTCATGGAGAAGGCGCTGAAGCGCGTGGAGGCCATCGTTCAGGGCTCCCCGCTCGACCCCGCCACCATGGTCGGGGCGCAGGCGTCCTCCGAGCAGCTGGAGAAGATCCTCTCCTATATCGACATCGGCAAGCAGGAAGGCGCCGAGGTCCTCACCGGCGGCGGGCGCAACATGCTCGGCGGCGATCTTGCCGGCGGCTATTACGTGAAGCCGACCGTGTTCAAGGGCCACAACAAGATGCGCATCTTCCAGGAGGAGATCTTCGGGCCGGTCGTGTCCGTGACCACCTTCAAGGACGACGCCGACGCGCTCGCCATCGCCAACGACACGCTCTATGGCCTCGGCGCCGGCGTGTGGACTCGCGACGGCAACCGCGCCTACCGCTTCGGCCGCGCCATCCAGGCCGGCCGGGTGTGGACCAACTGCTATCACGCCTATCCCGCGCACGCGGCCTTCGGCGGCTACAAGCAGTCCGGCATCGGGCGCGAGAACCACAAGATGATGCTCGACCACTACCAGCAGACCAAGAACATGCTGGTCAGCTACAGCCCCAAGAAGCTCGGCTTCTTCTGAACCTAAAGGTCCCCGACTAAAGGGCACCTGGCGCGCCACCCCGGAACTTCCCCCGGGGTGGCGGCCTTTTTGTTTTTTCAGGCGGAGGAGACGCCAATGGACGCCACAATCTCCCCACCCGCCGGCGACGCCGGTGAACATGCGGGTGAAGAGGTGCCGCGCGTGCGCGCGACGCCGACCGCGCTGGCGTTGATCGAAACACTGCGCGCCGAGCATGGCCCGCTGCTGTTCCACCAGTCCGGTGGCTGCTGCGACGGCTCGTCCCCCATGTGCTACGCGCAGGGCGACTACATGATCGCCGACCGTGACGTGCGCATGGGCGAGATCGGCGGGGCGCCGTTCTATATGAGCCCCTCGCAGTTCGAGTACTGGAAGCACACCCAGCTGATCATCGACGTGGTGCCCGGACGGGGCGGCATGTTCAGCCTGGAGAACGGGCGCGGCGAGCGCTTCCTCACCCGCTCGCGGCTGTTCGACGATGACGAACTGGACCGGCTGACGCCGATTTCCGAAGGCCCCGGCGGCTAGAGCGTTCCCAACCGACCTGGGTTCCGGCTGGCGTGGGGCAGGCGCGTGGAAATGCCCCGCGCGGGCACGTCCGCGCCGGTCTTGCCTATCGCCACATGCCGCGCATTCGGGCGGAGAGGTCGATGCGCACCTCGCTCGCCGACGCGGCGGTCGCGGCCTCGGGCGTGGCCGGCGGCCAGACGCTGGTGGCGAAATGGTCGAGGATGCGCGGGGGAATGAAGCGGGTGCGCGCGGCATAGACGTGCCGGTCGCCGCCGCGCGACTGGCCATGCACGAAGAAGCGCTGGGGCAGCATCAGGCTCAGACTGTCCTTGGCCCGCGTCATCGCGACATAGAGCAGCCGGCGCTCCTCCTCGATCTCATCCTTGGTGCCGACGCCGAGGTCGCTGGGAATGCACCCGTCGATCACGTTCAGCACGAAGACCGACTTCCATTCCTGCCCCTTTGAGGAATGGATGGTGGAGAGGATGAGATAGTCCTCGTCGAGATGGGGCGGGCCGGCCTCGGCGCTGGTGGCGTCGGGCGGGTCGAGGGTGAGCTTGGTCAGGAAGCGCGCGCGGGAGGGGTAGGAGCCGGCGATCTGGGCGAGCTGGACCAGGTCCGCCTGCCGGGTGGCGGCGTCCTCGTGCAGGCGCTCCAGATGCGGCTCATACCATTGCCGTACACGGTCAAGCTCGCCAGGCCAGCCGGTGGCGCGGCTTTTCAGGTCGCGGGCGAGAGTGACGAAGCCGGGCCAGTCCTGCGCCGCGCGGGGCGGGGGCGAGAAGGTCTCCAGCGAGGGCACCATCGGGCCGGTGGCGACCGTGTCCAGCACCTTGGCCGCGGTGGCGGCACCGAAGCCGCTGAGCAGCCGCAGCACGCGGAAGCCGGCGACGCGGTCACGCGGGTTTTCGACAAAGCGCAGGACCGCGAGCACGTCCTTCACATGGGCGGAATCGAGGAACTTCAGCCCGCCGAACTTCACGAACGGGATGTTGCGCCGGGTCAGTTCCACTTCCAGCGGGCCGCTGTGGTGGGAGGCGCGGAACAGCACCGCCTGCGATTTCAGCGCGATGCCGTCCTCGCGGTTCTCCAGCACGCGGGTGGCGATGAAGTTCGCCTGCTCGATCTCGTCGCGCACATTGACCAGGGCCGGGCGCTCCAGCGAGGGGCGTTCGGACCACAGGTTCTTGGCGTAGCGCTCGGCGGCGAAGTCGATCACCGCATTGGCGGCACGCAGGATGGACTGCGTGGAGCGGTAGTTCTGCTCCAGCATGATGGTTTCCGCGCGCGGCGAGAAATGGCCGGGAAAGTCGAGAATGTTGCGCACGGTCGCGGCGCGGAACGAGTAGATCGACTGCGCGTCGTCGCCGACCACGGTGAGGCCGCGCCCGTCCGGCTTCAGGCCGATCAGGATCGAGGCCTGCAGCCGGTTGGTGTCCTGATATTCGTCGACCAGCACATGGTCGAAGCGCCCGCCAATGTCGGCGGCGAGCTGGGGTTCGCCCGCCATCTGCGCCCAGTAGAGCAGCAGGTCGTCATAATCGAGCACGCCCTGGGCCTGCTTGGCCTCGACATAGCCGGCGAAGATGGCCTTCATCTCGGCCGCCCAGCCCGCGACCCACGGGAAGGAGCGGGCGATGACCTCTTCCAGCGGGCGCTCGGCGTTCACCGCGCGTGAATAGATCGCGATCAGCGTGCCCTTGGTGGGAAAGCGCTTCTCGGTTCTGGAGTAGCCGAGCTCGTGGCGGACCAGGTTCATCAGGTCCGCGCTGTCCTCGCGGTCGTGGATGGTGAAGTTGGGGTCGAGCCCGATCTGCGGGGCGTAGTCGCGCAGCAGCCGCGCGCCGATGCCGTGGAAGGTGCCGGCCCAGGTGAGGCCCTCGGTCAGCACGGCGGCATTGGCGCCCATTACCTGCCCGGCGATGCGCTCGACCCGCCGCGCCATCTCCGCCGCCGCCCGGCGCGAGAAGGTGAGCAGCAGGATGCGGCGCGGATCGGCGCCGTTGACGATGAGATGGGCCACGCGGTGGGCGAGGGTGTTGGTCTTGCCCGAGCCGGCGCCGGCAATGACCAGAAGCGGGCCCTTGCGCGCCTCGCCGGCCCCGCTCACGCCATGCTCGACCGCCTGCCGCTGCTGCGGGTTCAGCTTTTCGAGATAGGCGGCAGCGTGCATCGGGCGAAACGAATCTCAGCGCAGGGGTTCACGCCCTACGCAAACACGTTTCCTGTTTTGTTCGCAATGGCGCGGATGCCACGCCGTTGCCGTTTACTCGCCAAACAGCTCGTCCGTGGCGGTGATGAGCCCGATGGTGGGGTTGGCGGCGCAATAGTCGCCGAGCTTTCCGGCATTGGCGACGAACTTGTCGGTGTCGATGACCGGTGGTGCGTCCACGTCCTTGTAATAGGCGTCGAGCCAGGCGAGCGTGAGCATCATCTCGGTCTTGTCGCTCTGCAGGAACTCCGCACAGGTCATGGTCGAGAGATCGATCTGGTCGGCGAAGGCGGGGAGCGGCACGAAGGCGCAGGCGAGAGCCAGTGCGATCTTCTTCATGGGAAAACTCGCGTTACAACGATGCCGAAGCGGCACGCCGCGACGCTACCATGTCGCGATATCGCGTTCCATCTGCCACCCGGCGCGACCCGCGCGCCGGTGGGGCGGGATGGCACGGCGAAAGGGGCCGCCGCACCGTCCACATGACCGCGCCCCTCAGGGGGCGCGCGTTTCAGCCCTGCCGCGTCAGGGGACCACCCGCACGGCGCCCTTGGCGGCGCTGGTGGCGAAGGCGGCATAGGCCCGCAGCGCGGTGGAAACGTTGCGCTTGCGCGGGGCGGCGGGTGTGAAGCCCTTGGCTTCCTGCTCCTCGCGGCGCGCCGCCAGCTCGGCATCGTCGACGGCGAGATGGATGCGCCGGTTCGGGATGTCGATCTCGATAGTGTCGCCCTCGCGCACCAGCCCGATCGTGCCGCCCTCCGCCGCTTCCGGCGAGACATGGCCGATGGACAGGCCCGAGGACCCACCCGAGAAGCGGCCGTCGGTGATGAGCGCGCACTGCTTGCCGAGGCCCTTCGACTTCAGATAGCTGGTCGGGTAGAGCATCTCCTGCATGCCCGGCCCGCCGCGCGGCCCCTCATAGCGGATGAGCACGATCTGGCCGGCCTTGACCCGGTTGCCCAGAATGCCGGAGACGGCGTCGTCCTGGCTCTCGAACACGGTCGCGGTGCCGGTGAACTTCAGGATCGAGTCGTCCACGCCCGCCGTCTTCACGATGCAGCCGTCCTCGGCGAGGTTGCCGTAGAGCACCGCGAGGCCGCCATCCTTGGAGAAGGCGTGCTCGGCGTCGCGGATCACGCCCTTCTCGCGGTCCAGATCGACATCGTCATAGCGGGCGGACTGGCTGAACGCGACCTGGGTGGGAATGCCGCCGGGGCCGGCCCGGAAGAATTCGTGCACCGCCTCGCTGGTGTTGCGCTTCACGTCCCAATGATCTAGCGCGGCGGCCAGCGTGGGGGCGTGAATGGTGCTCACGGAGGTGTCGAGCAGGCCGGCACGGTCGAGTTCGCCAAGGATGCCCATGATGCCGCCGGCATGGTGGACGTCCTCCACATGCACGTCCGGAACCGCGGGGGCCACCTTGCACAGCACCGGCACGCGGCGCGACAGCCGGTCGATATCGGCCATGGTGAAGGGCACCTCGCCCTCATGCGCGGCGGCGAGCAGGTGCAGCACCGTGTTGGTGGAGCCGCCCATGGCGATGTCGAGCGTCATCGCGTTCTCGAACGCGGCGAAGCTGGCCACGGAGCGCGGCAGCACGCTGGCGTCGTCCTGCTCGTAATAGCGGCGGGCGAGGTCGACGATGGCGTGGCCAGCTTCCACGAACAGGCGCTTGCGATCCGAATGGGTCGCCAGCGTGGTGCCGTTGCCGGGCAGGGCAAGGCCCATCGCCTCGGTGAGACAGTTCATCGAATTGGCGGTGAACATGCCCGAGCAGGACCCGCAGGTCGGGCAGGCGGAACGCTCGATGGTCTGGACGTCGGCTTCCGCCACGCGGTCATCGGCGGCGGCGACCATGGCGTCGATCAGGTCGAGCGACTTGGTCTTGCCGCCCAGCACGACCTTGCCGGCTTCCATCGGCCCGCCGGAGACGAACACGACCGGGATGTTGATGCGCATCGCCGCCATCAGCATGCCGGGGGTGATCTTGTCGCAGTTGGAGATGCAGACCATGGCGTCGGCGCAATGGGCGTTGACCATGTATTCGACGCTGTCGGCGATAAGCTCGCGCGAGGGCAGCGAATAGAGCATGCCGTCATGACCCATCGCGATGCCGTCATCGACCGCGATGGTGTTCATCTCCTTGGCCACGCCGCCGGCGGCCTCGATCTCCCGCGCCACCAGCTGGCCGAGATCCTTGAGGTGGACATGGCCGGGCACGAACTGGGTGAAGGAGTTCACGACCGCGATAATCGGCTTGCCGAAATCGCCGTCCTTCATGCCCGTGGCGCGCCAGAGACCGCGCGCGCCAGCCATGTTGCGGCCGTGGGTGGTGGTTCGGGAGCGATAGGGCGGCATGGAACTCCTCCAATTTTTGCGAAGCGCTTATGCGCCCGAGGCGAAGCCGGTGCAACCCTGCGCGCGCACCGATGCGGGGCCGGCCATGGCCGCGGGCCTCAGGGTGCGAGGGCCGTGGGGGGCACCGGGCGCGCGCCATACAGCCGGCGTTTGACGAAGTTCAGCGCCGGCTTCTCGACCCCGCCATGCAGGAGCCACGACGCGCCCACACTCACCGCGAACGCCACCACGACCCACAGCAACGGGAATCCGTAGGCCCCAACCTGAAGGTTCTGGTGCAGGTTCGTGATGACGATCTGATGGATCATGTAGAACGAGAAGCTGATCTCGCCGAGCCACACCAGGTATTTATGCGATACCTTGCGGGCGAGCAGCCCGTCCTGGTAGGCAAACGCCCAGATGAACACGCAAAAAAGCGGGTACATGCCATAATTGTCGAAGTTATCGGTCGCGACACGCGGATATATGCCATAGAAAAACGCGATCACGGTCTGGCTGGAAACCATATAGGCGAGCACGAGGAGAAGCGCGGCGGCCTGCGCGATCGTGGCGCTCGCGTCGGAGAGTCGAACGCGCTTGAAGACCTGATAGGTCAGCATGCCGCCGATGAACTCGCACAGCCGCACCGGCGGGAAGAAGTAGAAGAACGAATGCTCGGTGACGCCCGACTCGAGCAGGTTCGGCACCTCGGGCGAAAAGCTGAACCACTGCGGGTGCCAGCTCACCACCGCCATGAACGAAAACACACCGGCGGCCCAGAGCATGGCGAACAGGACCATGTTCCGCACCCTCGTGAAGAAGATGAAGGGGAACATGATGTAGAAGAACAGCTCCACCGAGATCGACCAGCTCACGGCATTCATGAAGAAGGCGGTGGAATAGGCCGGAACCCAGGCATGTTGCAGCGTAAAAAACAGGTAATACCGCTCGAACTGACCCGTGATCGGTATGGTGAGAAAATAGATCAGGGCGCAGGTGAGGTGCAGCGGCCAGATTCGGAAGAACCGCTCAATAATGAAGTTCGATCGGTCCCGGCGGGTATGCAGGCGGTTGTCGCGGGACAGGCTGAGCACGAAGCCGGAGAGCACGAAGAAGAACGAGACCGTCCAGCCAAGATTCAGGTTGAACATGTAATCGGAAAACGTGATTCCAAGTGGAACGCAGTGATGAAGAAAAACCGAGAATGCCGCAAAAAACCTGAGGGCCGTCAGGCTGTCGAGTCTCATGGGCGTCACCTTGCAGGGCATAGCGTCTAGAAAGCGATGTGATTGTCGAAACGGCGCTCGAATGTTGGAGCGCCGACTATGAACAGGCCGCCCGCACCGCCCCGATGACGCGCTCGATCTGTGGGTCCGAGAGGAACGGGTTCATGGGGAGGCTGAGGGCTTCACGGGCGATCCGGTCGGTCGGGGTCTCACAGGCGGGGCCGAGCCCGGCATAGGGCGGCAGCCGGTAGATCGGCGTGGGATAGTGGATCTGCGTGCCGATGCCAACTTCCGCCAGCGCCGCCTGGAGCGCGGCCCGCCGCGCGCTGCGCACCACGTAAAGATGCCAGGCCGGCACGTTGCCGGGCAGGGAGCGCGGCTGCTCCAGGCCGGGAAGATCGGCGAGGCCTTCGTCATAGCGCGCGGCAATCGCCCGGCGGCGGGCGTTCCATCCCTCGATCTCGGGAAGCACGACGCGTAACAGCGCCGCCTGCAATTCGTCGAGCCGCGAGTTGATGCCGGCTTCGGCGTGGTCGTATTTCGTCACCGCGCCATAATTGCGCAGGCTTCGCGCCCGCTGGCGCAGGGCCTCGTCCCCGGTCACCAGCGCGCCCGCGTCACCGAAGGCTCCGAGATTCTTGGCCGGGTAGAAGCTGAAGGCGGCGGCGTGGCCGAAGGACCCGCAGGCGACGCCGTGGCGGGTCGCCCCGTGGGCCTGGGCGGCGTCCTCGATCACCGGAATGCCGCGCGCGGCGGCAAGCGCGAGCACCGGCTCCATCTCCACCGGCTCACCATAGAGATGAACGACGACGATCGCCTTCGTGCGCGGGGTGAGCGCCGCCTCGATGGCGTCGGCGGCAACGTTGAAGCGGCCGGCGGCGGGCTCCACCGCGACCGGCACCGCGCCGAGCTGTGTCACGGCGAGCCAGGTGGCGATGAAGGTGTGCGCCGGCACGATCACGTCATCGCCCGGTCCCACGCCCGAGGCTTCCAGCGCAATGCGCAGCGCGTCGAGCCCGTTGCCGGTGCCGATCGCGTGGGGGACGCCGATGAAGTGCGCGAACTCGGCCTCGAAGGCCTCCAGTTCCGGGCCGAGGATGAACCAGCCGGAATCCATGACCCGCGCGAAGGCCGCGTCGAGCGCGGGGCGCAGCGCGGCGACATTGTCCTTCAGGTCGAGAAAGGGAACGCGGATCACGCGACGAACTCGTTGCGACGCACGGCTTCGAGAAAGTCGGCGTGTTCGCGGATATAGTCCGCTTCGTCAAAATGGGCCGAGGCGAGGCAGAGCAGGCACGCACCCGCGGTGAAGTTGCTGACCACGCGCCACACGCCGGGCACCAGCAGCAATCCCTTGCTCGGATGATCGAGGCGTACGACGCGCTTGTGATGCCCGTCGTCCAGGCTGACGTCGAACCCGCCGGAGGAGGCCACGAGCAGCTGGCGCAGGGCGCGATGGGCATGGCCCGCGCGCACGCTGGAGGGCTGCGTGCCGAACAAGTAATAGACACGCTTCACCGCGAAGGGGATGTCGGCCTCGGCCTCGATCACGCCGATCGCGCCGCTCTCGCTGGATATCGTTCGTATGTCGATGAGGCGGCATTGGTCGATGGGCGTCATGTTTGCCTGCGCGATGGCTGGTTATTGCTATGTAATCATAAAGAGAGGACGGCGTCCGGTCACAGGGAAACCTCGTAGCTGTCTTGCATTATCGTCCGGGCGCCGAAGCTTTCCTTGTAGAAGGTCAGCCCCTCATTGAGCACCCGCCCGCCCTCGGTGGTGGAAATGCCAAAGCTGAGCCATTTGCCCGCCCGCTGCGCCTGAAGCTGGGCGTGGTGGATGACGGCGTCGAGCTGATGGGCCTCGTCGCCCGCCGGTGTCGAGGCGATGTACTGGATGTGCAGCACGCATGGGGTTTCATAGGTCACGATGCCCGCTTCGACGCGGCCCTCGACCTCGGCGGCAATGAGCTGGATGGCATCGGGAAAGCGGCCGGCGAGCAGGCGCATCTCGTCGAGCGAGTGCACCGGGCGCACGCCATGCCGGTCGGCAAGCCGCTCGCCCAGCACGTCCCAGAACCCGCCCCAGTTCTGCGACCGTCCGACCGCTCCGGGATGGGCCGCCCCGGCGCGGCGAATATAGGAGCGCCGGCGCTCATTGGGGCGGATCTCGCCGGGCTCGATGACCGGCAGCAGCTCGCGCCGCACCAGCCGCGCCTCGTGGCGGAACAGGGCGTAGAGGTCATCCTGCGCCGGCCGGCGATGGTAGATGAAGGGAACCGCCTTGTAGAACAGCGTGGTGACGCCGATGTCGCGGCAGTGATCGCACACCGCCGCGAAGGCGCCGAGCACGGTGGCGGCATTGGCCTTGGGCCCGACGAGCAGCCCGCCATAGGTCAGTCCGTCATGGCTGGCGAGGCGCTCGCCCCGGCGCGTGGCGGGCAGCAGCGCCACGATCCGCTCGCCTTCGGTGATGATGAGCGAGGCGTCGGGAAAGCGGTCGGCGTGGTAGTCCATATAGGCGCGGTCGAACAGGAACGTCCCGTTGCGGCTCTGCGCGACGAAGTCGTTCCACGCCCGGGCCTCCTCGGCGCGGTAGGGCCTGACGGCGAAAGCGTCCACGTTCCGGGCCCCGCTAGCGCCTGACCACCAGAATGTCCTCGCGCCGGTTCGCGAGCGGAAGGTCGGCGGCCTGCGGCATCACATAGGCCTCGAATCCGCTGCCGCGCAGGCGCATGAGCAAGGCGAAGATCACGCTGTCGTCGATGCGCGCATCGTCTTCGGGGAAGGGCGGCACCACCGGCGGCTCATTGGTGCGCATATACGCCTTGTGGTGCTCGACGCCTTCCGGCGTGGCCAGGAAGCGGCGGGTCTTGGAGAAATTGGAAATGTCGCCGAATAACAGCTGGCCATGGGGGCGCAGCAGCCGCGAGGCGTCGGCGGCGAAGCCGAAGATGTCGGCGCTGCCGAAGATCACCTGCAGCACGCCATAGATCAGAATGCCGTCGGCACCCTCGGGGGCTTCGGCGCGGATGGCCTGCTTGCAGTCCGGGAAGGCGCCGGGAACCTTGACGATATGCGGCGCGTCCGGCACCAGCTCCAGCATTTCCGGGCTGTCGACCATGATGAGACGGTGGCCCCGGGCCGCGCACAGCTCCATGATCTTCAGCGTCAGCAGCCCGCAGCCGCACCCGATGTCGACGATGGTCCGCCCCTCTTCGCCCAGCACCGGCAGCTTGGCGCAGATATCGGCCATGATGGCGTCTTCATAGCCGTCGCGGAAGGCGTCCGGCATGCCCATGCGCTCGTTGAGCGAGAGCGTGCTGTCGCGCGCCATGGCGCGAAAACGATCATAGCTCAGCTCGGCGAAACGCGAGGTCTCGTACTTGCCGTCTACCTTGTCGGGCTTGATGGCCATGTGTCATCCGTTCTGTCGTTTGATCGTTTCGGCGCAGCGTGCGGGGCACGCCGCGTGCGCGAACCGCCTCGTAAAGGCTAACCGAACGGCAGGCTAGCCGCCCGGAGGGGGACTATTCAAGCACCGCGCTCCCAGGCGTCGAGAACCGCACGCAACGGGTCGAGCGGAACGGCGAAATCCGAACGGCCGCGATAGCTTTCCTCAAGTCGTTCCGACGTGCCGAGAATGACGCTTACCTCGATGCCGCGCGCATGGGCGATGTCGGTCAGGCCGGGCGTTTCGTCGATATAGGGGGGGTGAAGATTGAGGATGCGGGTTCCCGCGGTGCCATAGCCGAAGGGCAGCAGCAGCGCCGAGCCGGCGGGCGCAATGATGTGCGTCGCGCTGCGGATGGTGGCGAGCTGCTCGGGAAAGCTCAGATCCTCCAGATAGATGGTCTCGAAGCCGCGCGCGCCGCACAGGGCCTCCACCGCCTCGACATTCAGGAGCTTGCGCGCCAGATGCGCGCGCCGCCCGAGATAGATCTTGCGCGGTGCGCGCGGGTCTGGTGCGGGTAGATCGAACCGGTCGATCAGCGCCGCCAGTGCGCGGGAATCGAAATTGAAGGCCTCGGGGGTGAAGTCCTGTCCGGGACGGGGCAGCACCGGGACGTAGCAGAAGGTCGAGGCGACCCACAATTCACGCACCCGGAGCCGGCGACGCGGGGCCAGCGTGATGATGGGGCGCCGCCCCTGGGAAAAATAGTCGAGCGCCTGCCGGTGGGTGGGCGGCATGGCGGCATCGATCACCACCGGCACGTCCTCGGGGATGCCGGCAAGGGCCATGCCGAAGAACTTCGGAAGGTACTCCAGCATCCAGTGCCCGAAGGCGCTGCTGGTGGCGCCAACGAGATTGATGGCGCGGTCGATCTCGTCCGTGCCCTCGGCAAGGCCGACGACGGCCGCCGTGCCGTCTTCCATCGCCACGATCGGGGCGTCGTAGCGGAAATCAACCGAGATGCGTTCGAGGTCGCCGCCCTGATAGTCGAACAGCAGGCGCCCATCGATCTCGATGCCGCTGGAGCCAGCGGTAATGGTAGCATCGCGCAGCATGGCGTGGAACACGGCGCGCCCCTCCACCTCGTAAGGCGGCAGGCGCGGCTGACCGACCACCACGGAGGACGACACCTGCTTGATGCCGGCGGGAACCGTCTCGGTGACGTGGAAGCCGTTAGCACGCGCATAGCCCAGCAGCGGCTCGACCTTCAGGAAATTGAGATGTGCCGCCCCGCCGGGCGCAAGCATCAGCGCATAGGCGGCGATGGCGTCCTTGATCTCGTGCCGCGCCTGCATGTCCAGCTTGAGGAAATACAGCAGGTCGATGCTGAAATCGCTCGCCTGCAATGCGGGCCGCCACAGCTCCCAATAGCGCGCGCCGAGGCTCTGCTGCAGCCCGGCCGTCGTGGCATCCGCCGGCTGAAGCGGGGCGAGGCGTCGGCCAAGGCAGGCGAGGGCGGCTTCGAGATAGGCCTGCCCGCCGAAGAAGCGCTGCGCCGCCTCAAGCGCGCCGGGCAGGGAGAAGGGGCTCGCGAGCAGCGTCAGGAACCCGTCGCGTGCGGAATCGAGCTGCCCGTGCCGGGCGGCGTCCTGCGCCTCAAGCGCGGTGCGAAGGGCGCAGGCGAGGGCGGAGTCGGGAAAGCCGCCGAGCCGCTGGTGGCAGGCGTCAAACCGACTCGTATCGTTCTCCCGCAGCGCGGCGTCCGCCTCGCAGGCGGCCGACAGCAGGTCGTGGGCGAGGCGCAATTGGTCCGTCATGAAGATCCATCGCCGGCGTCACGTTCAAACGTGGTTCTGATAGCACGGCGCGCCGCCCATTGTCCGGCCTCTCCCGCCCACGCGGCGATTGCAAATGCTGGATTTCGCGAAGGGCGGGAGGCTCAGAGTCCCGGATCGAGGGCGGGGATCGGCGTCTCGCCGGCGAACTGGGCCCTGTGCAGCCGCGAATAGAGCCCGCCATGCGCCAGCAGCGCCTGATGAGAGCCCTGTTCGGCGATGCCGTCGGGCGTCACCACGACGATGCGGTCGGCGTCGCGTATGGTGGCGAGCCGGTGGGCGATGACCAGCGTGGTGCGCCCGTGCGCCAGCTCGTCCAGCGAGCGCTGGATTTCGCGTTCGGTGTGGGTGTCGAGCGCCGAGGTCGCCTCGTCGAGGATCAGGATCGGCGGATCCTTCAGGAAGATGCGCGAGATGGCGAGGCGCTGCTTCTGTCCGCCCGACAGCTTGACCCCGCGCTCGCCGACGACGGTGTCGAGCCCGTCCGGCATCTCGTTGATCAGCGTGTCGAGACGGGCGCGGCGCGCGGCGTCCCGGATATCTTCCTCGCTGGCGTCGAGCCGGCCATAGGCGATGTTCTCGCGAATCGTGCCGCCGAACAGGAACACGTCCTGCTGCACGATGCCGATATTGCGGCGCAGCGCGGACAGGGTCATGTCGCGAATGTCGATGCCGTCGATGCTGATGCTGCCCCCGTCCACCTCGTAGAAGCGCGGCAGCAGCGAGAGCAGCGTGGTCTTGCCCGCGCCGGAAGCCCCGACAAAGGCGACAGTCTCGCCGGCGCGGATGGTGAGGTCGATATGATTCAGGATCGGCCGATCCGGCGTGTAGCCGAACCGCACACCTTCGAAACGGATATCGCCCGCGAGATGGCCGACGGCGCGTGCGTCGGGGCGGTCGGCGATGTCCGGCTCGGTGGCGAGCAGTTCGAGATAGCGGCGGAAGCCGGCGATGCCCTTGGGATAGGTTTCGATCACCGCCGCGATCTTGTCGAGCGGGCGGTAGAAGACGGCCACCAGCAGGAGAAAGCCGACAAAGCCGCCGATGGAAAGCGTGCCCTGCACCACGAACCAGCTGCCGGCCAGCATGACGACGAGCTGGACCAGCCGCATCGCCAGGTAGTTAAGCGCCTGGCTGGCGGCCATGATGCGGTAGGCGTCGAGCTTGGTGTCGCGGTAGAGCGCATTGTCGCCGGCGAAAAGGCGGCGTTCATGGGCCTCGTTGCCGAAGGCCTGCACCACGCGGATGCCGCCGATATTCTCCTCCAGCCGCACGTTGAAAGCGCCGATGCGGCCGAACTGCGCCTGCCAGTTTCGCGTCATCCGTCCGCCGTAGCGGGCAACGATGAAGGCGGTGAGCGGCACGATGAGCCCGGTCATCAGCGCCAGCGGCGGATGCACCCAGAGCATCAGCACGAAGGCGCCGACAAAGGTCATGATCGCGATGAACAGGTCTTCCGGCCCGTGATGGGCGATCTCGCCGATCTCCTCCAGATCCTTGGTGATGCGGGCGACGAGATGGCCGGTCTTGTAGCTGTCGTAGAACCGGAAGGAGAGCTTCTGCAGATGCTCGAAGGCGCGCTCGCGCATCTCGGTCTCGATGTTGATGCCGAGAACGTGGCCCCAATAGGTGACGATGGCCATGAGGCCGCTGTTGAGCGCGTAGACCGCGAGCAGCGCCGCGCCCGACAGCAGGATGAGCTGCAGGTCGCCGCGCGGCAGCAGCAGGTCGATGAAGCCCTTCATCGCCATCGGGAAGCCGAGTTCGAGCAGTCCGGAGACCACCGCACAGCCGAAATCGACCAGGAACAGCCTCCGGTGCGGCCGATAATAGGAGAAGAAGGACCTCAGCATCGTGCCCGCCGGTTTTGGTGAGCAGGCGATACGATGGTCACTGATGCCGACATTCGGGCCCTGCTTTTCCTGATGCAGCTGACGTTCTGAACCCCCGCGCAGGCAGCACGCCGAGACGGCGTTTCAATGGCGCGCGGCGCGCGCGTGGACAAGTCGCATTCGCGGATGGGAGCCATGCCGCTCGGTGTCCCACGCGGCGCCGACGCCTACGGGGATTGAGCCGGGAGGCGTTCCTCAGGCCCCGCCGACCTCAATGTCGACGGTGACGTGGTCGCAATTGGGCTGGCCGCGCTTGTCCACCGTGATCCGTAACGCGCCGTCGCGCGGCGGCAGCGCCACGCTCTGCTGGCCGCCCGGCTCGACGGTGCCGCTCCACAGCCTCTGTGTGTCCAGACGCACCTCGATGGCCACGCCATCGGCTTCCGGGCAGGTCTGGAGGGCACTCGACGGAATCGAGAAGACCAGCCGGCTCGGGCGGGCGCCGAAGCGCGCATCAACGGGCAGGGTGGTGGAGGTCGGCGTGGTCGCGCCCGGATGCATGAACAGCGTGTGCGGCCCGCTCTCGCGCACGGCACCAAAGACGTCGCCGGGTTCGTCGACCCGCAGCGGCATCAGCATGCGCATGTCGCCGCGGTAGTCGGCGGCGACATCGCGGCCATAGGCCTTGTCGAGGGCCTCGATCAGCTGGGCGAGTTCGGCCAGCGTTATCGGGCGGGTGCGCCGGAACAGCGCGACGCTCTCGCCCTCCGACAGGGTGTAGGCCCCGACCTGCTCGTAGGCGGCGCCGAAGCCGGTTCCGGTGCGGATCCACTCGCCGGGGATCATCACCGCGTCCAGCGCGGCGACCTCGTTGCGCCGCCCGTCATCGGTGCGCACCACGGCGCTGCCGGCGCGAAGGCTGTCGAAGTTGAACAGGTCGAACGCGGGAATGCAGGAGGTCTGCACCATCTGCGGCCCGAGCGTGGCGTCAAGCGCGATCAGGTGCTGGTCCGATATGCCGGACGAGCAGGAAAAGACAACGGCGCTGCCTTCCGTGCCCATTTCCCGGTGCAGGTCGTCGATGAGACGGCGATAGGCGTCGTAATTGTCGAGATGCAGTGGAAAGGGGGCGTCGAAGGCGACCACATAGCTGCGCATCACCGGGTTCTTTCCCAGCCAGGGAATGACACTGAAGGCAAACACCGCCGCCGCCAGCGCCACGAAGGGCAGGGGACGCAGCGTGCGGGGCAGCAGGGCTAGGCGCCGCGCGAGGGCATCGACGCCCGCGACGTAGAGCGGGAACAGCCACAGCGCCACCGGCAGGAAATGATGCACCGCGAAGAACTGGGTGCGGATGAACAGGAAGAAGGTGCCGAACGCGGCCAGCGCGCAGAACAGCGCGGCGATGTTGCGCGCGGCGAGGGCGGCGGCGATGCCGATTGCCGTCAGCCCCATCAGATAGCCGCCCATCATGCTGGGGAAGGTGCGGAAATGCTGGAGGAAACTCCACTGGAACTGCTCGTGCAGCGCGGCATAGGAGGTGGTCAGCGCGCGGTGGGCGAGCTCGAATTGCAGGCTCGCCACCAGCGTCGCCGCGACCAGCCCGGCAAGGCCGACCAGCACCCCGATGGAGAGCGCGGCCCGGACCGGGCCGACGCCGGCGCGCAGCCGTGCAAACAGCCCGAACAGGAAGGTGAGGCCCAGCAGCACCACGATGCTGTAGGCGTACCAGCGCCGCATCAGGAACGGCAGGTAGACCAGCAGGCCGAGCAGCAGCGCGGCCTGCACCGGCCGGCGCATCAGAAAATCGCTGCGCAGCACCAGGAGCGTCGCCAGCCCGAGCGGGATTAGCCCGATCACGTCCACCAGCCCGCGCAGGGTCGGGTTCCAGAACGGCACATAGGCGAGTGCCAGCGCGTACACCGCGAGAGCCGGCAGGCCGGGGACGACGCGGCGGGCGATCGCGGTTGCCACCAGCGTCGCCGGCAGCAGGTAGACCACGGCGATGCCGGCGATGAAGGCAACGCGGCCACCGCCGAACAGGAAGTAGACCGGGTAGAGCAGGGCGGCGGGCAGGGGATTGTAGTCGCGCGCGGCGACATCGGCCGCCAGCTGCGCCGGCCAGCCCGGCATGCCGGTGTCGATCATCCGGCCATAGGCGCGGAAGGCGTTCCAGTAGGTCGTGTAGTCCCAGATGTAGAGCGGATGTTCGGCGGCCACGAACAGCGCGCAGAAGAGGATGACGAAGGGAACCGCCGCGAGCGCCGCGAGATACGGCGCCAGCCAGGATTGCCGTGGGGCGGGGGTGGGCATGCGGTTGTTTCCCTCGCGTGGCGGAACGGCAAGATGCGAGCCTGATGCGGGGTGCAAGTCAAGGCTGCCAGGCCGGAGGGCTCAGGGCGTTTCGGCGTCCTTTCCGCGCGGCGCGGCGGGAGGGCGCCCGTCGGACATGAAAATGAAGAAGTGCATGGCGAGAAAACTGGTGAGCGGCATCAGCACGACGCCAAGCAGCAGCCCGATCCAGTAGCCGGCTTCACCCAGCGGCTGGGTGACATAGACCGCAAGCAGCACCACCGCGATGTTGACGCCCTGCAGGAAGCCGAAGCGCCCGGCCTGGACACGCCAGCGTCCGGTGTCGCGGAAGGTGACGCGCTTGTGGCCGACGAACGAGACCGGGATGGCCACGACATAGCCCAGGGCCGACGCGGTGAACTTGTCCACCCCGCCGGCGCGGTGGAGCAGGGCCGAGACCACGATATAGGTCAGGCTCGCCGCCGCGCCGACGAGGACGAAGCGCGCCAGCCGGAACAGTGGCGAGGAACTGAGCCAAGCCTGCCGGACGCACCTCATCGCGCCGCCCGCGCCGTCATCTCATATTGCGCGCCGAAGGGCAGGCGCGCGAACAGCGGGTCAAGGCGCGTGCAGAGCGCGGAGAGCGGCGGCAGGGTGAAGATGCTGCGGCTGCGGATATCGGTGAAACCCGCCTCCGCCATGAGCCCGCGCAGGGTGCGCGGCGACAGCAGCACGGCGTCGGCGTCGAACGCGCAGCGCGAGACCACCAGCCGTGTCAGCGGGTTGAACGGGTTGTGCTCGAACACCACGGCGAGCCCGCCGGGCTTGAGCAGCCGACGCATCTGCGCGGCGAAGCCGGGCCAGTCCGGCACCGGCACATGATGGATGACGCAGGCGACGAAGATGAGATCGAACGCGCCGTCCTCATAAGGCGCATGCACCCCGTCATAGACCGCGTAGGTGCAGTGCGGATTGGCCGCGCGCGCCAGCTCGATGCTGGCGGGGGACACGTCGAGGCCGTGGAGTGCGCCGAAGGTGTGGTCCAGATAGCGGTGAAACGTGCCGATGCCGCAGCCCAGATCCAGAACCGCGATTTGCGCGGGATCGCCGAAGGCAGCACGGGCAAGCTGCTTCAGGCGCTCGGCCTTGGCCGCGGCGAAGCGGTCGACGCTGAGGCCGGAAAAGGCCATGGCGTCGTTGACCTCGCGGGCATAGGCGGCGCTGGCTTCGTCGAAGGTCGTGGCAACGGCATCCGAAGGGGGCTGCGCGCTCACATGGTTCTCCCGATCCCTGCGATGCCGCTTCTTCCGGACCGCCTGTGGTGCAGATGCCGCGCCTGCGCCGCCGGAGGCAACCCCTCGCCGGGCGCACCCCGGTGGCGTGAAGATGTGGGCGCTGCCGCGTGCTGGCAAGCCGGGGCGGGAGGACGAGGCGCCCGCGCCCGGCGCGACGGCGTCCTCACCACACGCGCCACGGCGCCCGGCCCGTGCTCCACAGCGCTTCAAGCTGCATCTTGTCGCGCAGCGTGTCGCAGGCCTGCCAGAAGCCGGTGTGCCGGAACGCGGACAATTGGCCGGTGCCGGCGAGGGTACGCATCGGCGTGTCTTCCCAGACCGTGGAATCGTCGTCGACGAGATCGATCACCGAGGGTTCGAGCACGAAGAAGCCGCCATTGATCCAGCCGATCTCGTCGCGCGGCTTTTCGGTGAAAGCGGTGACGTGATCGCTGGCATCGTCGAACTGCAGCACGCCGAACCGTCCCGGCGGCTGCACCGCCGTCACGGTGGCGCTGCGCCCGCTCGCCCTGTGGTGCGCGATCAGCGCGGCGATGTCGATGTCGGCGACACCGTCGCCATAGGTCAGGCAGAAGGTTTCCTGCCCGATATGCCGGCGCGCGCGGCGCAGCCGGCCCCCCGTCATGGAGTTCAGACCGGTATCGACCAGCGTGATCTTCCATGGCTCGACGACGGTCTGAAGGGTGGTCACGGACCCGTCGGACAGGTCGACCGCCAGATCCGAGTTGTGCATGTAGTAATTGCAGAAATATTCCTTGATGACCTCGGCCTTGTAGCCGAGGCAGATGACGAACTCGGTGACGCCGTGAAAGCTGTAGAGCTTCATGATGTGCCAGAGCAGCGGGCGCCCGCCGATTTCGATCATCGGCTTGGGGCGGAGCTGGGTCTCCTCGGCGAGGCGCGTGCCGAACCCTCCGGCCAGAATGACAGCCTTCATCGGATCACCCTTCCCCTGGCGAAAGCGTTGCGCGCGGCGGCTGGCCGGGCTCGAGGGTGGCGGCGTCCATGGGGTCCGCTTTGACGGGGTCCGCTTTGACGGGGCCCGCTTGGACAGGGGCGGCTTCGAAGCGTTCCTGAATGATCGTGATCGGGCCGCCGCGTGTGTTGCGGAAGATGCGCCCGATATACTCGCCGAAGACGCCGAGCAGCAGGGCGTTCACGCCCATCGACAGCAGGATCAGCACGTAGACGCTCGCCAGCCCGGTCGGGAAGGTGGGGTCGGTGTAGCGGGCGATGGCATAGACCGGGATCGCCAGCACGCTCACCGCGAGCGCGGCGATGCCGACCCAGGTGGCCAGCCGCAGCGGCACCATCGAGGTGCTGAACAGCCCGTCCATGCCCAGCCGGATCATCGCCGTTATGCCGAAATTGCTGTTGCCGGCCTCGCGCCGGGCGCGGTCATATTCGATGCCGGTCTGGGGGTAGCCGAGTGTGGCGATGGCTCCGCGCAGATAGGGCGCGTAGTCGTTATATTCCTGCAACGCCTCGACGATGACCCGGTCGATAAGCCGGAAATCGCCCGCGTCCAGCGGAATGGGCTCGTCCGAGAGCTGGCGGATAAGGGCGTAGCCGGCCTTGCGGAAACGGGTCATCAGCCCGCTTTCCAGCCGCTTCCTGCGGATGCCGTAGACCACCTTGTAGCCGCGCTCCCACAGGGCGAGGAAATCACCTGCCAGTTCCGGCGGGTCCTGCAGATCGGCGTCGAGCTGGATCAGGGCATCGCCGCGCGCGTTGAGGTAGTTGGTCAGGATAGAGCGCTGGAACCCGAAATTGCGCGAGAGCCGGATGATGCGGATGCGTGGCTCGGTGCGGGCAGCGGCCTTGAGCTTGTCGACCGTGTCGTCCTCGGAGCAGTTGTCGGTGAACAGGAATTCGAAGTCGTAACGTTCCGAGAGGCTCTCGCTCACATCCTGCAGCCGGGCGATCAGGCGTTCGACATTGCCGGATTCGTTGAAGACCGGAATGCAGAACGAAATCAGCTTTCGCGTGCTCATCAACCCGTTCCTGAACCGTTGCGCACCATGGTCGCGATGGCGCGGGCTATGCCGGAGTGAAGATCCTCGCGCGGGGACCAGCCGGTGGCCGCGCGCAGCCGCGACGTGTCGGCCACGAGACGGTCGGCTTCGCCCTCGCGCAGGCCCACCGCGCCGAATTCCAGCAGATCCGGCCCAGCGCCGAGGGCTTCGGCCGCAATCTCGGCGAAGCGGCGCACCGTGTTCGCGTGCCCCGAGCCGAGATTGTAGACCCCCGCCTCGGCGCGGCCGGCGAGAAGCGCCCGCGCCAGCTCAAGGACCGCTTCGCCGATGTCGCGCTCATAAAGCCAGTCGCGCTGCTGGAGCCCCGCGCTGAGCCGGGCGCGGCCGCCCTCGCGCTGCGCCCGCACGATGGTGGGAAGCAGGCGATGGGGGCGCTCGCTTTCGCCATACATGCCGAACAGCCGCAGATGCGCCCCGGCGATGCCATGGGCCGCGCACCGCGCCAGTGCCTGACGCCCGCCCTCCGCCTTCGAGCGGCCATAGGGATCGGCGGCATTGACGGCGGCTTCCTCGCGGAGCCGCGCCTGCGAGGAGGGCTGGTATTCCGCCCCGCTGCCCAGAGTGATGAAGGCGCGCGCGCCGACCCGTGCCGCGAGATCCGCCAGCCTGCCGGCGAGCGCGACATTCACCGCCTCGAGCGCGGCGGGCTGCCGGGTGCCGGGGTCGACACCCGCGCCGACAAGGTTCACCACCACCTCGGCCGCCACCCCGGCGGTGGCCTGCGCCAGGGCCTTGCCGGTCCATTCGCCGGCGAGCGTGATGTTCGCGTCGCCGTCCGTCTCGCACGGGCGCCGCTGGAGGGTGGAGACGTGCCAGCCGGCATCCCTGAACGCGCGTGTCACCGAAGGGCCGAGCTGGCCCGAGGCGCCGGCGATCAGGACGCGGTTGCTCATGTGCCCGTTCCGGCCTTGAGGGACGCGGTCGTGAGGGCGGCGCGATAGGCCTCGATCTGGGCGAGCGTGCGCGGCCGCGCGCCTGCCGGGTCCTCGTAATGGCCGCGATACCAGCCGGCGGTTTCGGCGAGGGCTTCGTGGAGCGTCCAGGCGGGGTGCCAGCCAAGCTCGCGGCGCGCCTTCGAACTGTCGAGCATCAGAAGCTGGGCCTCGTGCGCGATCGAGGGCACCACCTCCACCCGCAGCGCGGACCAGTGCCTCGACAGGCGCGCCAGCATTTCCTCGACGGTCACGCAGTCGGAACGCTCCGGCCCGATATTCCACGGCTGGGCCGCGTCGGCGCGGCCGCGCGCGATGGCCGCCAGCAGCACAAGATAGGCGTGGCACAGGCACAGCACATGCTGCCACGGCCGCACCGCCATGGGGTTGCGGATGACGAGCGGCTCATGGCGGGCCGCCGCGCGGGCGAAATCGGGAATGAGCCGGTCCTGCGACCAGTCGCCACCGCCGATGATGTTGCCGCCGCGCGCGCTGGCGATGAGCAGGCTGGCGTCCCATGACGAGAGCGAGCGGCGATAGCTCTCGATCGCGATCTCGGCGCAGGCCTTGGAGGCGCTGTAGGGATCATGGCCGCCCAGCGGGTCGGTCTCCTGATAGGCGTGGTCGGTCTCACGATTGGCGTAGACCTTGTCGGTGGTGATGCAGACAACGCCCTTCACGCCGCTCTGCCGCCGCGCCGCTTCCAGAACATGCAGCGTGCCCATCAGGTTGGTGGCGTAGGTTTCCACGGGCTGCGCATAGGAGCGGCGCACCAGCGGCTGCGCGGCCAGATGAAGCACGAGATCGGGGCGCACGCGGTCAAAGGCGGCGCGCAGCGCGGCGGGTTCCCGGATGTCCGCGAAGACGCTCGACGCGCAGGCGGCCTCGATGCCGGCCAGCGAAAACAGGTTGGGCGTCGTTTCCGGGGGCAGGGACAGGCCGTGCACCTGCGCACCGATTCGCGACAGCCAGAGCGTGACCCACCCGCCGGTGAATCCGGAATGACCCGTCACCAGGACCCGCGCATCACGCAATTTGTCTTCAAACCCGGCAATATTCGACATTTATTGCACCCAAATGAGGAGCAGGCGGAATGTCATTTTCGGGTCACACCGTGTACCGCCGAAGATCGTGCACCATTTTTCGGCTTGTCGCACTAATGTGCATTGATCCGGCCCCGATCCCTGCCTTTGCGGAAGCCGCGCCGGCGTATCGCCTTCCCCCGAGCCGCCTGCCCGGTGAGGCCTCGCGTCGCCCGTCAGAGAGCCCGCGCGGTGGCCGTCACGCGAAGCGTTTTGCGCCAGCGAGACACAGCGCAACCAGCCCGGTCACGGCGGTCATGGTCCGTGAGACCTGCTCCGCCGCGCGCGGGTCGTATGGCCGGGTGTTCGAGCTCACCCCCGGCACGGCACGGGGGGCGGGTCGGCGAACAGCGTCTTGGCCATGAAGGCGACGAAGGCCGCGATCTTGGGCGAGGTATGGCGGCTCGCCGGCCAGAGGATGTGGAAGGCGCCGACATCGGCGATGTAGGCGTCGAGCACGCTGACCAGCGTTCCCCGCTCCAACTGGCGGCGCACGGTGAACAGCGGCAGGCAGGCGAGGCCGAAGCCTTCCTCAGCCAGGCAGAGTTGGGGTTCCAGCGTGCTGGCGACGCTGGAGACGGGCAGTTCGATCGCGACCTCGCCTCCCTCCCACCGCAGCGGCCAACGCTCCAGCTTCCCGGTCGAGGGAAAACGGTGATGGTGGCAGGCGTGCTGCGCCAGATCCTGCGGTGTCAGCGGCGTGCCCCTGGCGGCGAGATAGTCCGGCGAGGCGACGATCCGGTGCGAGAAGGTGCCGAGCCTGCGCGTCATCAAGCGGGAATCCTGCGCCTCGCCGGTCCGGATCACGGCATCGAAGCCCTCGTCGATCACGTCGACCAGCCTGTCCGTGAAGTCGAGATCAACCTCGATCTCGGGGTACGCACGCATGAAGGCCATCACCGCCGGCATCATCAGCATGCCGATGAGGGGCAGGCTCACCCGCAGCTTGCCGCGCGGCGCCTCGCGCGTCTGCGCGAGTTCGAGCTCGGCGGCCTCGATCTCGCAGACGATCTTGCGACAGCGGTCGCGGAACAGGCTGCCTTCAGGGGTCAGCGTGATCGAGCGGGTCGACCGGTGAAAGAGCCTGACGCCGAGCCGTTCCTCCAGCCGCGCCACCGCCTTGCCGACAGCCGACGCCGAGACCCCGAGCTGGCGCCCGGCCGCCACGAAGCTGCGCGTCTCGGCCGCCTGCAGGAAGGCACTGAGCCCCGCCATCTTGTCGATCATGGTCATGCCTCCGATTACGGATCATTAGGTCCTGAAAGAATGGAACTCCAGATTATTTTTCGGCCACCCGAGAGCGTCTAGCGTCCGTCCCGTTCAAACCGAAGGTGGGCGGGAGCCATGACGACCGAGACGATTATCTGCGCCGATACGGCACCCGGCGCGCCTGCCGCCGCAAAGTTGCCGGTCTCGGGCCTGCTGGCGCTGGCGATGGCGGCCTTCATCACCATACTGACCGAGGCGCTGCCGGCCGGGCTCCTGCTTCAGATGAGTGCCGATCTCGATGTTTCGCCCGCGCTCATCGGCCAGCTCGTCACCGCCTATGCGGTCGGCTCGCTCCTGGCGGCGATCCCGCTGACGGCCGCGACGCAAGGCGTGCGCCGACGCCCGCTGCTGCTCTGCGCCGTCGCGGGCTTCGCCGTCGTGAATACGGTAACGGCGCTGTCGACGGACTACACGCTGATACTCGTCGCCCGCTTCATTGCCGGCGTCTCGGCCGGGCTGCTCTGGGCGCTGGTCGCGGGCTATGCCGCACGCATGGCGCCGGAGCATCTCAAGGGCCGCGCTATCGCGATCGCCATGGTCGGCACGCCGCTGGCGCTGTCTCTCGGCATCCCGGTCGGAACCTTCATCGGCGCCGTGCTGGGTTGGCGCACGACCTTTCTCGGCATGAGCGGCATGACGCTGCTGCTGATCGGGTGGGTGCTTTGGCAGGTGCCCGATTTCGCCGGTCAGCCGGCGGAACGGCGGGCCGGATTTCGTCAGGTCTTCCGACTGCCCGGCGTGCGACCGATCCTGCTGGTGACGTTGCTCTTCGTGCTGGCGCACAACATTCTCTACACCTACATCGCGCCGTTCCTCGCCGCGGCGGGCCTGACGCCGCGTGTCGATCTCGTCCTCTTCGCCTTCGGAGCCGCCGCGCTTGGCGGCATCGTGCTGACCGGCCTGCTGATCGACCGGCACCTGCGCAGCCTCGTTCTCGCGAGCACGGCTCTGTTCCTCGGCGCCAGTCTCTCGCTTGGCCTGTGGAACACCGCGCCGGGACCGGTTCTCATCGCCGTCGCCGTCTGGGGCCTCGCTTTCGGCGGCGCCGCGACCCTGTTCCAGACGGCACTCGCCGAGGCCTCCGGCGACGCCGCCGATCTGGCGCAATCGATGCTGGTCACGGTCTGGAACATCGCCATTGCCGGCGGCGGGCTGATTGGGGGCGCGCTGCTCGGTACATTCGGCGTCGGGGCTTTCCCATGGGGGCTTACCGCGCTGCTGGTACCCGCGTTCCTCATCGCCAACGCGGCCCGACGCCACGGTTTTCCGTCGGCCTGAACGATCTCCCGGTCCATCGAACATCATAGAAGGATCCACCCATGCACGCGCTCACGCCGCGCCCTGTCTCCAGCTCCGTGCAGGCGATGGGAGCGCGTCTCGACGCGGCCATCGCGCAGGCGATCGCCCAACAGCGCATCGTCGGTGCCGTCGTGCTGGTCTCTCGCGATGGCGAGGTCGTCTGGCGCCGCGCCATGGGCATGGCGGATCGCGAGATGAAACGACCGATGCGGGAGGACGCCTTGTTCCGGCTGGCCTCGGTCTCGAAGCTGTTCGTGTCGGTTGCCGCGATGGCGCTTGTGGCGCAAGGACGGCTTTCGCTCGACGCGCCGATCACGACATGGCTGCCCGCCTTCCGCCCTCTGCTGCCGGGCGGCGAGCCCGCGACCATCACGCCCCGCCATCTGCTGTCTCACACCGCCGGCCTGAGCTACGGCTTTCTGGAGCCCGAGGACGGTCCTTATCACCGAGCCGGCGTGTCCGACGGCATGGACAGGACAGGTCTCTCGCTCGACGAGAATCTGCGTCGCCTGGCGTCGGTTCCGCTGTTGTTCGCGCCCGGCACGGACTGGATCTATTCATTGTCGATCGATGTGCTCGGCGCCGTCGTGGCTTCGGCGTTCGGCGCGTCGTTGCCGGACGCTGTTCGTGCGCTGGTCACCCGGCCGCTCGGTCTCGGCGATACGGGCTTCAGCGTTTGTGACCGGGCGAGGCTCGCGGCGGCCTATGCCGATGATCAGCCCTCACCGCGCCGCATGCGCGAGCCTGATCGCATCCCGATGCTGGAAGGACTTGCCGATATAGTCATGGACCCGGCACGGGCCTTCGACGCGGACGCCTTCCCGTCGGGCGGCGCCGGCATGATCGGGACGGCCGATGACAGCCTGAGCCTGCTGGAGACGATGCGCGGGGGAGGTGGCGCGCTGCTGCCGCCGGAGCTGGCCGCGGAGATGGCACGCGTCCAGACCGGCAACCTTCCCGTCGTCGGCTTGCCCGGTTGGGGGTACGGCCTTGGATTTTCGATCCTGAAGGACGCAACGGAAGCGGGCACGCCGGAAACGCCTGGCACCTGGCGATGGGGCGGTGCCTATGGCCATTCCTGGTTCGTCGATCCCACACAGAAGCTCAGTGTCGTCGCCTTCACCAATACGGCACTCGAAGGCATGTCCGGCGGCGGGCGCTTTCCGCAGGAAATCTGCCGAGCCGTCTACGGCTCATGATGTTTCTAAGCCGTCGGCGGAAGCCTGGCGGGCTTGCGGAGGTTCTGCGCTGCGGCGGCGAGGCTGAACGCGTCGCCGCAGCACCTCCGGGGGGGAATGATGCCTGCGGCGAGCCGTACGTGCCATTCGCGAAGTGGTGCTGTCATTTTCCCCTAAAGCGGTCCTTTTTGATGGAGCCATTTGGAGAAAAGCTGACCTCGACCCGCTCGGTGCGGGAGTGTGAAGGAGGACAGCATGAGCCCGTCGAGCCCCGATTACTCGAAAGGCGCCGCGTATATGAACGGCATTTACGTGCCGATCTCCGAGGCCAAGATTCCGGTCGGTGACTGGGGCTTCACCCATTCGGATGTGACCTATGACGTGGTTCATGTGACCGACGGCGGGTTCTTCCGGCTGGAGGACCACCTCGATCGTTTTCATCGCTCGCTGGAAGGCTACCGCCTCGATCCGGGCGTTACCCGTGACGAGATGCGCACCATTCTCGGCAAGGTGGTGGCGCTGAGCGGCCTCAAGGATGCTTTCGTCGCGATGGTCTCCACACGCGGCGTTCCGCGCGTTTACGGCTCGCGCGACCCGGCCGATTGCGACAATACCTTCATTGCCTATGCGGTGCCGTGGGTCGACGTGATCAAGCCCGACGTCCAGGAGCGCGGTGCTCACCTGCTCGTCGCGCAGGTGCCCCGCATCTCGCAGAACTCGCTCGATCCGACGCTGAAGAACTACATGTGGCGCGACTTCACCCGCGGCATGTTCGAGGCCAAGGATAAGGGCTTCGACACCGCCATCCTGCTCGACAGCGAGGGCTACCTGACCGAAGGCGCCGGCTTCAACGTCTTCATCGTCAAGGACAACAAGGTCACCACCCCGGATCGCGGCGCGCTGCGCGGCATTACCCGCCTCGCCGTGCTCGACCTGTGCCCCGAGCTCGGTCTCGAGCCGGTCGTCGGCCCGATCACCTTCGAGGACCTGATGGATGCCGACGAGGTGTTCACCACCACCACCGCCGGCGGCGTGATGCCCTGTGCGCGGGTGAACGAGCGCATCTATGGCAATGACCGGCCGGGTCCGATCAGCGCCAAGCTGAAGGAGACCTATTGGCGCAAGCACAAGGAAGGCTGGCACATGACGCCGGTCAACTACGCCGATGCCGACAATCCCTTCAAGGTCGCGGCCTGAAGCGCATCCGATGTGACGGCTCAGGGGCGGCGCTCAGACTGCCCCGAGGAGGAAACGCACAAGGCACGGGCCCCGCAAGGACCGATCGTATCGATCTCAAAAAAACCAGAGGGCGTGGTCATGACCAAATCGACGTTCAAGTCTTCCGGCGCTGCGGCCCTGTCCGCCGCCTCCGTCAATCGCCGTACCGTGCTGAAGACACTCGCGGCGGGAACCGCCGGCGCGCTTGCCGCGCCCTACATTCGGCCCGCCTCGGCCGCGCCTACCCAGCTGCGTGCGCTGATGTGGGAGGTCTATGCCGTTCCCGATATCGTCGGAGCCTTCGAGGAGAAGCACAAGATCAAGTTCTCCCCGACCTTCTTCGACGGCAATTCCGAGGCCTACAACAAGCTGCGCGTCGGCGGCACCAGGGATTTCGATCTCGTCCAAGCCGACGGCTTCTGGCCGGGCCTGTATTTCCGCGAGAAGCTGATCCGCAACATCGACTATGCCAAGATCCCCAACACCGCCAATGTCTATCCGGTGTTCAAGCCCGACCGGTTCAAGCTGCTGACCGACGAAGCCAGCGGCAAGCATTTCGGCGTCACCTGGTGCTGGGGCAGCTACGGCACCACCTACAACACCGCCGACGTGCCGAAGGAGAAGGTCGAGAGCATCGAGGTGCTGTTTGATCCCGCCTTTTCCGGACGCCTCGCGACCAGCGCCCGCTTCGAGGAGAACATCGCGCTTACCGGCATTCTGGCCGCCACCCGCATGGGCACCAAGGACAAGCCGCGCCCGGACGGCAAGCCGTTCAACCCCTATGTCCTCACCGATGAGGAACTCGCCGAGGTCGAGAAGCTGCTGATCCAGCAGAAGTCGCTGCTGCTCACGCGCTATCAGGACAACACCACCCTGCAGCAGTTGCTGGAAAGCGGGGCCATCGTCGCCGCTCCTGAATTTGCGCAGGTCTATCGCATTCTGGTGCAGAAGAAGGAGAAGGGTGACATCTCCGCCGACTTCTCGCATCAGCTGGTGCCGAAGGAAGGTGGCCTCGGCTGGGTCGACACCTGGCTGGTGACTTCAGGCGTGACCGATCCGGCCGCGCTCGATATCTGCCATGACTTCATGAACACCTTTCTCGCGCCGGAGAACATCAAGAAGATCTCGCTCATTGCCGGATCGTCGGCGACGGTCGACCTGCGCTCGATCTCCACGCCCGAAGAGCAGAAGCTGTTCCTGATGGACCGCACGGAGGAGCTGTCGAGCATGTATCAGTTCGACCAGCCCTCCTCGACCGAGAAGTGGGAGCGCGTCTGGTCGCGCGTGCAGGCTGCCTGACAAGCCCTAGCCCCGGGCCTTTAACGGCCCGGGCCTTGCTTCGGTTGGTTCGATCAGGGAGTTCGGCGTTTGGCCTATATCCATCTCGAAGGCGTTTCCAAGCAGTATGGAAGCGTCTGGGCGGTCGATCGCGTCGATATGGCGGTCGAGAAACATGAATTCGTCTCACTGCTCGGCCCCAGCGGCTCGGGGAAGACGACGCTGCTGCGCATCATCGCGGGGCTGGAGCGCCCGACACAGGGGCGCGTGCTCATCGATGGCGAGGACGTGACCGACCTGCCGCCGCACAAGCGCGGGGTGGCGATGGTGTTCCAGGAATTCCTGCTGTTCCCGCATCGCACGGTCTACGAGAACCTTGCCTTCCCGCTGCGCATGCTCAAGCTGCCCCGGGGCGAGATCGAGGCCCGCGTCGAATGGGTCGTGGGCATCCTCGCCCTGCGCGGGCTTGAAAAGCGCTATCCGAACCAGCTCTCCGGCGGCCAGCAGCAGCGCGTTGCCCTGGGGCGCGGCCTTGTCGGTCGGCCCAAGGCGCTGCTGCTCGACGAGCCGCTCGCCAATCTCGACCGCGAGCTGCGACAGGAGATGGAGGTCGAGATCCGCAAGCACCAGACGGATCTGGGCATCCCCTTCATCTATGTGACGCACAATCAGGAAGAGGCGCTGTCGATGAGCGACCGCATCGCGGTCGTGCGCGGCGGGCGCATCGAAGACTTCGCCTCGCGCACGGCGATCTACGACCATCCCCGAACCGCCTTCATCGCCCAGTTCGTCGGGCGCTCGAACCGGTTCACGGGCACGGCGATCGTCACCGGGGGGAAGGTCGCCCTCGACGATGGCGATGTGCGGATCGAGACGGCAGCCCGGCCGGACATCGCCGAGGGCGACCCGCTTGTCGCCCACGTGAAGAACGAGAAGGTCCAGCTCAGGCTTGCCGCAGACGCGCCGGCGGCCGCAACCAACGCGCTGAAGGCGACGATCCGGTACGTCATCCTTCGCGGCGCCTATGCCGAATATGTGCTCGGCTGGAGCGGTGGCGAGATCATCGCCAGCCGGCCGCGCAGCGAGGCGGAGTTCACCCAGGGCACGGAGGTGGTCTGCTTCTGGAATGAGGCGGACATCGACCTCTATCCGGTGACGGAGGATGGGCGATGAAAGGACGCTTTGCCCCGGCCATCTTTCTCGGCATACCCAGCGTGTTTCTGGTCGGGCTGTTCGTGCTACCGCTCATCTCCATGCTGGTACTGAGCGTCTGGCGGACCGAGAATTACCACATCATCCGCGACTTCAGCTTCCACAATTACGAGGTGCTGGCGACCGAGGGGGCCTACGTGACCTTTCTCGTGCGCTCGCTTGTGATGGCGAGCGCGGTCTCGCTGATCTGCACCTTGATCGCCTGGCCCGTCGCCTACGGCATCACCCTCTACGGCGGACGTTACAAGCTGTTGCTGACACTGGCCTTCGCCGTGCCCTTCCTCACCGGCGAGGTGCTGCGCATCATCGCGCTTCAGGGGCTTCTCGGCCCGGTCGGGTTGCTCAATGGCGTGCTGCTGTCGCTGGGCGCGGCGCCGCTGCGGGTGATCATGTACACCAATGTCGCCAGCGCCATCGGCCTCGTCTACCTCTACCTGCCGATCGTGGTGACGGTGATCTACCTCTCGCTGCTCAATTTCGATCAGCGGCTGATCGATGCCGCGACCATTTTCGGGGCGAGCCCGGCGCGCGCCTTTCTTGAGGTCACCTGGCCGCTGAACCTGTTCGGCACGCTGATCGGCTTCGCGCTGTGCTTCATTCCCTGTCTGTCGGCGACGCTGGCGCCCCGATTCCTCGGCGGCCCCAATGGCACGCTCTACGGCATGGCGATGGCGCAGCAATTCGGTGAGAGCGGCACCTGGGCGCTGGGCGCGGCCATGGGCGTCGTGCTGTTCGCCGTATCCGTGCTGCTGGTCGTCGCGGTCTCCCGGCTGATCGATCTGCGCCGCACCGGTTTCACCGGTTTCGGGAGGGGATGAGATGCGCCTGAAACCGGGAAAGACCGCGCTGCTCGCGACGGTCGCCGTCTCCTACCTGTTCCTTTATCTGCCGGTCGTCCATATCGGCCTGGCAAGCTTCGCGCGGAACTCGAACTTCCCCTATCCGCCGAAATGGTCGCTCGACACCATGACGCGGCTCTTCTCCAACTCGCTCTACCAGACCGCGCTGGCCAACAGCCTCATCATCGGCATCTTCTCGGCGCTGCTGGCGACCGCGCTCGCGGGGCTCGCGACAATCGGGCTGATGCGTCACGCTGGCCGGCGCGCGTCGTTCTATCTGGCGCTGTTCATCGCGCCGCTTTTCGTGGCGGAGGTGCTGCTCGGTATCTCCTCGCTCATCTTCAATGGCCTGTTTCTCGGGCTTCGCGGCAATATGGCCTCGGCCATCCTCGCCAATGTGGTCCACTGCTTCAGCTATGCGCTGCTCATCATCGCGACACAGCTCTATCGCTATGACTGGCGGCTCGACGACGCGGCGATGGTGTTCGGGGCGAGCCCGGCCCGCACCTTCTTCGAGGTGACATTGCCGTTGATCTGGCCCGGCCTGCTCGGTGCCTTCATCGTCGCCTTCATCATGGCCTTCAACAATCTGGAGATCTCGTTCTACCTGCTGGGCGCGACGCCGACGCTGCCGTCGGCGGCCTGGGGTGCGCTGCGCTACGGCGTGAAACCGGAACTCTATGCGTTGGCGACCTGCGTGAATCTTGTCGTCTTCCTGCTGCTCGGGCTCATGTTCGTGCTCATGAGGACCGGCCTCGTCACCTTCGGCCACCGGCCGGAACGCGAACGCAGCGCCGTATAGCGCGCAGACGCGGGCCGGATGGTGCGGAACTTGCGTTCTCCCGATCGGTCAGATCGGGAGGCATTTGTGAGGCTGCTGGATTCGCTCGCGCTCCATATCGACAGGGCTGCCGAAGCGCCGTTGCACCGGCAGCTCTATCACCGGCTCGTGGAGGAGATCACCGCCGGCGCGCTGCGTCCGGGCGAGAAGCTTCCCTCGACGCGCGACTTCGCCGGGCTGCTGGAGGTGTCGCGCAACACGGTCGTGCTCGCCTTCGACCACCTGATTTCCGAGGGCTATCTGGAGCCCGTCACCGGCTCCGGCACCTATGTCTCGTGGGAACTGCCCGAACAGCGTCCCGCGAAGGCGTCCGCGCGCATAAATCCCGCCATCGAGGCGGCCGGACATCTGAGCCGATCCATGGCGCCGGATTCGGCGATCACCCATGCGCCACCCACCCTGCGTCACATGCGCCGGCCGGTGCCATTCCGCGCCAATTTTCCGGCGGTCGAGATGTTCCCGGTCCGGCAATGGGCCAGCCTGGCGGCGTCTCTCTATCGCGAGCTGGATCCCGACGCCGCGGGGGCGTTGCTGGGGGAGGGCGACCCGCAGGGCTATGAGCCGCTGCGCATCGCCATTGCCGAGCATGTCGCGCTCAGCCGCGGCCTCACCTGCACCGCGCATAACATCGTCATCTTCGCGGGCGCGCAGCATGCGGTGGATCTCGCCTGCCGTATCCTGCTCACCCCCGGCGAGCGGGTCTGGTGCGAGGACCCGGGCTATGACGGCATCTACGCCTCGGCGACCGCGGCGGGTGCCATTCCCGTGGCCATACCCGTCGATGAAGAAGGGATCGTGGTGGAGCGGGGCATGGCTCTCGCGCCGGATGCCCGCCTCGCCTATGTTTCGCCGTCCAAACAATTCCCGCTCGGCATGGAACTGAGTCTCGAGCGACGCCATGCCCTGTTGCAATGGGCCGGCGCCGCCGGCGCCTGGGTGCTGGAGGATGATTACGATACGGAGTTCCGCTATGCGGGCCGTCCGATGCCTGCGCTGCACGCGCTGGATCGGGAGGGCCGCGTCCTCTATTTCGGCACCTTCAGCAAGATGCTGTTTCCCGGCCTGCGGCTCGGCTTCGCGGTGCTGCCGGATGCTCTGGTCGAGGCATTCGTCTCGGCGCGCGCCATCGTCGGGCGCTATTCGCCGATGCTTGAACAAGCACTGGTTGCTCGCTTCATGAACGATGGCCATCTTGCCACCCATGTGCGGCGCATGCGGCGGCTTTACGCGCGGCGGCAGGACTATCTGCTGCAGGGGATCGAACGCCGCCTCTCCCGGTGGATGACCGCCGCGCCGACCAATACCGGCATGGAGATCATCGCCAGCCTGTCCGCGGGGCTGAGTGGGCAACGGGTAGCGGAAGCCGCGGCGCGCCGGGGGCTGGAGATCCTGCCCATCGCCGTTCTCGCACACGACGTGCAGGCCGATCATCTGGTCACGCTTGGCTTCAGCGCCTTCAGCGAGGATCAGATGGACGAGGGGCTCGACATCCTTCGCGACATTTTTGTCGAGATGGAGCGAGGCGAGACACCAATGGCCGGCGCCGGCTGAGGGCCGCCGGAATGACCTGGCTCCCGGCCTTCCGCTATTGGGGGCCGGTTTCAGTCTCGCTCATTATCGGCCTCATCCTACTTTGAGGAGGGCCGCTCTTCACGGCGCCGACGCAACGACACCCGCGACGACTTCCCTGCGAGGCACGGCCCTGTGGGCCTGCTGCGAGCGGCCCATGACGGCGGCAGGGTCGAAGGGCCGCAACGGGCGGCTCCTCCGGCACACGTCGAGGAGACTTATCGAACCGCCACCATCGCCGGCCCTTTCCGGGGGGCTTCAGGCCATGGCAGGAGGATCAAATTTGGTGGGCCCGGCAGGCCGACCCGTCGCAAGAAATGACAACGGCTTAGGTTCGGTCGGGACGAAAGCGAAATCCAGTGTTTCCGGGGGCGGTACAACCGTCCGTGTCCCACTCTCGCGAGAACGGCGAGGTCGGTCGGACGCCGATCGTTGCCTGCTCCGCTGTGCCCTCTATGACGGCCGCGTTCGGCTGGGGAGCGTGCGTGAGCGCGCCTCCGGCGGCTTCGAAGCGACGTCGATCGATGGCCGGCTTCTCGGCCGTTTCCGGACGATGAAGGCGGCCGCTGCGGCGGTGAGCGAAGCGGCCGGGAGGCTCCCGTGAGCGCCGCCACCGCCGAGATGCTGCGGCTCGCCATCGGCCAGTCCAGCGGGCCTGCCGAGATCGACCGCCTGTCCGCCCTGGTGTGGGAGCAATGGGGCGCCAAGCGCCTTTGCGATGACGAAGCGCAGTCGCTGGCCGATCTGGCGCAGGAGCGGCGTGGCAAGCGCGCATCCCCGGTCGGCACGCCGTTGCCGAGCGCCCGGCTGCTGAGCCGGTTCAAGCCGCGCCGCCGTCCGTGCTCTCCCGATCGGCAGGCGGCGCGCGATCGTCGGCGTGACCTCGGCGGCGCGGGCAACATGCCGGCCGCCATCCGCCGGGCTTTCACCGAGGGCCAGCGCGCCGCCCTGACGATCATCGCCGGCGAGGTCAAGCACCATGGGCAGTGCGACCTGCCGATCGACAGGATCGCCGCTCTGGCCGGCTGTGGCCGCACCACGGTGCAGAACGCGGTGCACGAGGCCCGCAGGCTCGGCTTGATCAAGGTCACCGGGCGCCCCCAGCGCGGCAGGAAGAACCTGACAAACCTCGTGGTCATCGTCTCCGCCGAGTGGCTGGCGTGGCTCAAGCGTGGTCCTGCGGCTCACAGGCCGATAGGATCCAAAACGTCGACGCACTCACCCAAAATAGTGACCCCCACGAAGAACACAGGAAGAAGAACAGACCCCATCAAAGGATCATCTCCCTCTTCAAACCGCGATCCCGGCGGTGCCGTCGCTGGCCTGCGGAAAGAGAAGGGTGCAGGCGTGGCGTCAATTGGCAGAAGTTGGCGCTAGTGGCCGTCTGGAGCTGGCGCGAGCGGCGGCGCATAAAATGGTCGATGGGACAGCACCTCACCACGCATTCGACCTGATCAACCCTGGCGGCGGAAGTCGTCCCCGGGGTGGTCGCCGACTTTTGCCTTTCGGTCTTAGACCGGCGTCCCCCAATTGCGTGAGATAGAGGCGAATTAGGCTTTTCAATCAGTGGCTTGGTAGAGATCGAGGGATTTTCTGCGGTGTTCGCGACGGTCAAGAACTGGTTCGGCCTGCCGACCAAGAGCCTGGCGGCGCCCGATGCGGAGCTGCAGGCGGTGTTCGGCGCGCTGCCCTCCGGGCTGTCGGTTGGCGCGGCGCAGGCACTGACCGTGCCGGCGGTGGCCTCGGCGATCCGGCTGCTTTCGGAAGCGTCCGCCTGCCTCGACCTGAAGGTGATGCGCCGCGTCGGAGGCACCGACACGGAGGCCTCCGATCATCCCGTCGCGCAGCTGTTCGCCGATCGCCCGAACGACTGGACCGGCACGTTCGATTTCATCCGCGACATGGTCGCGGCGGCGCTCATCAGCGACAAGGGCTCGCTGGCGCTGGCGAACAAGATCAACGGGCGTGTGATCGAGCTGGTGCGGTATGAGCCGGCGCACTTCACGGTCGACTATTCCGGAGATGGCCGGCTAGAGCCGAGCTTCCGCATCAACAACGTGCCGGTGTCGGCGGATGACGTCGTGCACCTGCGCTCGCCCTTCGCACGGTGCCCGCTCTCGCTGGCGGCCGATGCGATCGGCGTGGCCAAGACCATGGAGCAACACGCCGGCCGGCTGTTCCGCGACGGCGCTCGCCCGTCCGGCGTGCTCTCCCTGGCCGACCGCACCACGCCGGAGGCACTGAAGCGCATTCGCGACGCCTGGCAGCTCGCCCATGGCAACGGCAAGTCCGGCGGCACGGCCATCGTCGAAGGCGGGGCGACCTATGCGCAACTCACGATGCTGTCGACCGACGCGCAGTTCCTTGAGCTGCGTACCTTCCAGATTGTCGAGATCGCCCGCGCATTCCGCGTGCCACCGTCGATGCTCTACGAACTGGACCGTGCGACCTGGTCCAACTCCGAGCAGATGGGCAAGGAGTTCCTCACCTATTCGCTGGAACCGTGGCTTCGCGCCTTCGAGGCATCCCTTCGCCGCGCGCTGTTCTCGGCCGAGGAGCGGGGCGAGTACCGCGTCGCCTTCGACCGCGACGACCTTACCCGCGCCAGCCTGACCGAGCGCGCCTCGGCGATCTCCTCGCTCATCGCCTCCCGGGTGCTCAACCCGAATGAGGGGCGCGAGTGGCTCGACATGCCTCCGCGAGCCGGTGGCGCGGAATACGCCAATCCCAATACCGGCTCCAGCCAGCCCGGCGGCGCCCCTGCCGAGGAGGCCGCCTGATGGAGCACGCTTTCATCGAGACCAAGATCCTCGCCGACGATGCCGGCCTTATCTCCGGTCTGGCATGGAAGTTCGGCATCCCCGATCGCGTCGGCGACATGATCGAGCCTGGCGCCTTCAAGGGGCTGAAATTGCCCCTGCCGATGCTGTTCGGCCACGACATGAACGACCCTGTCGGCGTGTGGACCGAAGCGCTGGAGACCGGCGCCGGGCTCGCCCTCGAGGGCCGCATGCTGGTCGAGGACGTGCCCCGCGCCCGTGAAGTCCGGGCGCTGGTCAAGGCCGGTGCGGTCGGCGGTCTCTCCATCGGCTTCGTCACCCGCAAGGCCGTGGCGCGGACCGGAGGCGGGCGCACGATCAAGGCTCTCGACCTTTTCGAGGTGTCGCTCGTCACCGCTCCCATGCATCCCGGTGCCCGTATTACCGGCGCCAAATCCGCGGCGGACGCCTTCCGGCTCGCCGAATCCCTCCGTCGCGCCGCGGCGGCCATCCGAGGAAACTGACCGATGAAGCATACCTGTCTGCACATGCTGGCGCCCGGCGCTCTGGAGCTGAAGGGCGAAAACGACGACCCGATCGCCACCGTCACGGCAGCGCTCGACGAGCTGACGAAGACCGTCAACGACGGCCAAAAGGCGCTTGGCGACCGGCTTACGGCGATGGAGACCAAGGGCGCGAAGCCGGACGACAAGAAGGACGATCCGGCGGCCAAGCTCACCGAGCGGCTCGACAAGATCGAGGCGAAGGTGAACCGCCCTGGAGGCGGCACCGACGCCAAGGGCGAGCCGAGCGTCGAGCAGAAGGCCTTCGGCGCCTATCTGCGCCATGGCGACCGCGCCCCCGATGCCGAGCTGAAGGTGCTCACGGTGTCGTCGGACACGCAGGGCGGCTACCTGGCGCCGACCGAAATGTCGGCCGAGTTTATCCGCGACATCACCGAGTTTTCGCCGATCCGCACCCTCGCCACTGTGCGCACCACGCTCGCTCCCGCCGTCAGCTATCCCAAGCGCACCGGCATCACCAACGCCAAGTGGAAGGGTGAGACGCAGGCGCAGGAGGCGAGCGAGCCAGGTTTCGGGCAGGTCGAAATCCCGATCCGCGAGGTCAACACCTATGTCGACGTGAGCAACCAGCTCCTCGCCGACAGCGGCGGCACCGCCGAGGCGGAAATCAATCTCGCCCTCGCGGAGGACTTCGGCCAGAAGGAAGGCCTCGCCTTCGTCTCGGGCAATGGCATCCTCGAGCCGGAAGGGCTGCTGACCGCCGCCAGCCTCGCCGAGACGCTCAACGGCCACGCGACGACGCTTTCGGCCGACGCTCTGATCGCCCTCATGTATGCGCTGCCGGCACCTTACCGCTCGCGCGGCTCCTGGCTGATGAATGGTGGCACCCTCGCCAAGCTGCGCACCATGAAGGACGGCCAGGGCAACTATCTCTGGCAGCCGAGCTATCAGGCCGGCCAGCCGGAAATGATCCTCGGCCGCCCGGTGGTGGAAGCGATCGACATGCCGGACGTGGCGGCGAACGCTTATCCCATCCTGTTCGGCGATTTCGCCACGGGTTACCGGATCGTCGACCGCCTGGCGCTGTCGATCCTGGTGAACCCGTACATCCGCGCCACCGAGGGCATCACCCGCATTCACGCCACGCGCCGCACCGGCGCCGGCGTGGTGCAGGCCCGGGCGCTGCGCAAGCTCAAGATGGCGGTGTCCTGACGGTCGCCGTTCCCCTTCACGCGCTCCCCGGAGGATCTTCCATGCGCGACATCATCTCGAACATCGCCGTCGCCTCGGTCATTGCGCCGGCGGCCTACGACGCGGACAACACGCCCGCCGCGATCGACCTGCAGGGTTTCGATTCCGCCATGCTGGCCATTCACGTCGGCGTCGGCGGCATCACCTTCAGCGGGACGAACAAGATCGAGTTCAAGCTTACGCATTCGGATGACGATTCGACCTATACCGCCGTGACTATCGACGACGTGCAGGGCATCGCCAGCGTCGGTTCCGGCGGTATCGTCCGCTCGCTGGTTGCCGCCCATGCGGCGCCCTCGATCACGCGCGTCGGCTATGTCGGCAACAAGCGGTTCCTGAAGCTGCTGGCGGATTTCTCCGGCACGCACGGCACCGCCACGCCGCTTTCCGTCAGCCTTGTGAAGGGCCACGCGCGCGAACGGCCGGTGGCCTGACAGGATGGGGCGCCCGCTTATTGAGGGCACGTAGCGGCCTGTCCAACAACGGTAACCCCGCCTCTCCGGCGCCCGGCTCGCGAGAGCCTGAATGGGAGGCAAGGCGGGGATGGTCGCGAGCACCATCCGGGGCTCTCCCCTCGGCCAAGGGCTCACGGGAGGCGGGCGAGCAGACCGCCTCCCACTCTTTGAAAAAGGAAACCCTGATGCCTGTTCGTGCACCTCGTATTTGCGGTTGCGGCCACCGTATCGCCGGCGGCGCGCAGTGCCCGTGCGAGCGCAAGCGCGATGCGGAGCGCAGGGCCCGGGCCGACACGAAGCGCCCGTCCGCCCATGGGCGTGGCTATGACGGCAAATGGCAGAAGGAGCGCGCGGCCTATCTGAAGGTTCATCCGCGCTGCGCCTGGCCGGGTTGTGGCGCGCCGGCGAGCGTCGTCGATCACATCATGCCCCACCGGGGCGATCGCAAGCTGTTCTGGTCGCGCTCCAACTGGCAGCCGCTCTGCAAGGCCTGCCATGACGGGCGCAAACAATCCGAAGAGAAGCGGGGCGGCCCGTCCACCGGACGGCGGGCGCAGCCGTTCCTCGCTCGGTCGCGCATTCCCGTGGTGCTGGTGTGCGGCGCGCCCGGCTCGGGAAAAAGCACCTATGTCGAGCAGAACAAGGGGCCGAATGATCTTGTCATCGACCTCGACGTGATCCGCGCGCGGCTGTCGGGCGCCGCTCTCTATGCCTCCGGTCAGGAATGGCTCGGGCCGGCGCTCGACGAGCGCAATCGCCTCCTCGCCAGCCTTGCGAACGATATGGAGCATCCGCGCCTGGTTCATCGTCGGTGCTCCGGAAAGGACCGAGCGCGAACTCTGGATGCGCAAGCTCGGGACCTGTCCTGTGGTCCTGATGCCGACGCCATTGGACGAATGCCTGCGCCGTATCCGCGCCGATACCCGGCGCAGCGGGGACGTAGCCCGCATGGAACAGGCGGCGCGCGACTGGTTCGCTGCAGCGGAAAGGGAGACGCGCGGATGATCGAGACGAGCGAGATTGTGACGCTTGCCGAGCTGGAGGCGCATTTGCGCGTCGATGATGGCGAAGAGGATGCGGGTCTGAGCGACATGCTCGAGGCGGCGCGGCGCCACATCGAGGCGTGGGTCGGGCTGCTGGACGACTTCGAAGAGGTGCCCGCCGATCTCGTGGAGGCGCTGAAGCAGCTCGCCGGCCACTTCTATGAGAACAGGGAGGCGACCTCCGATGGACAGGCGACCCTCTCCGAGGTGCCATTCGGGTTCCATGACCTCATCGGACCTTACCGCAGGTGGGAGTTCTGACCATGAGGGCAGGCGCACTTGATCGTGTGATCATCGTTCAGCGATCGGTACGGATCGGTGACGACGGGGCAGGCAATGAGATCCTCGAGTGGCGCGATTTTGCAACGATGTGGGCGCAGAAGATCGAGGGAGAGGCGGCTCCTGTCGTCCTGGCTGCTGGATTTGAAGAAAAGGAAGTCATCGTTTTCCGCGGCCGGTTTATCGCTGGGATAGGGGTTTTTGACCGCGTCCTCTACGAGGGCGCCGCTTTCGAGGTCGTCGGCGCGGATGAGATCGGCCGGCGGCGTGGGCTTGAACTGCGCTGTACGAAGGTCGGGCCATGAGGGGCGCTAAACCCTACCTGATCGTTTCCGGCTCCTCGCCGGTGCGCGAGCCGCTTGATCCGCCGGACTGGTTGTCAGAAGACGCGGTTGCCGAGTGGAACCGTGTGGCACCCATACTGATCGATGAGCGGCGCACGCTGACCGTGACCGACATCGCCAGCCTGGTGAACTACTGCGTCGCCATCGGACAGGCGGCGGAGGCAAGCCGCATCATCACAGCGGAGGGCATGACCTACCAATCGAAGACGGGGCCGAAGAAGCATCCGGCCGTCGCTATACGCTCCGATGCGATGACTCAGGCGCGGCTGCTGGCCGGTGAGCTGGGGTTGACGCCGGTCAGCCGCTCGCGGCCGGCCGCGCGCTCGGATACCGGCCAAGGCATGGGCCCCGGTCTGTTCGACATGGAATTCTGACCATGGCGCGCTCGACCTATCCCGACTGGATCTTCGACGATAGCGAGATTGCTGACCCGATGGGGCGGGGCGAGCGGGCGGTACGCTGGCTGAGCATGCTGCGCCATCCCAAGAGCACCTTGCCCGGCCGGCCGTTCAAGCTCGACCCGTGGCAGGAGCGGATTGTGCGGGCGATCTATGGTCCACGCCACGCGGACGGCACCCGCATCGTCAAGACCGTGGTGCTGCTGCTGCCCCGCGGCAACCGCAAGACCGCGCTCGCGGCGGCGCTGGCGCTGCTGCACACTATCGGGCCGGAACGGGTTCCGGGCGGCGAGGTGATCTCGGCCGCGGCCGACCGTAAGCAGGCGCGGCTCGCCTATGCCGAGGCGCTCGGCATCGTGCGTACCGTACCGCAGGCGGCAGCGAATACCCGTGTCGTCGACTATCGCAACCGCCTGACCTTCCCGCGTGACGGATCGTTCTATGAGGCGATCTCGGCCGATGCCGGGACGCAGCACGGGCGCACGCCCGCCTTCGTGCTGGCGGACGAACTGCACGCCTGGCCCAAGCGCGAGCTATGGGACGTGCTGCGCTCCGGCCTGGTGAAACAGAAGGGTTCGCTCCTAGTCGTAGCCACCACGGCCGGCCGGGGGCAGGAGAACGTCGCCTGGGACATCGTCGAGGATGCGCGCCGCGTCGCCCGTGGCGAGGTCGACGATCCCTCGATCCTGCCCATCCTGTTCGAGGCGGAGCGCGATTGCGACTGGACGGACGAAGCCGTGTGGCATCGGGTGAACCCCGGCCTTGCCTATGGCTATCCCGACCTTGAAGGACTGCGCCAGCTTGCTCGCGAAGGGCAGCGGCGCATCGGCGACCGCGAGGCCTTTCGCCAGCTCAACCTCAATATCTGGCTCGATCACTCCGCCGATCCGTTCGTCGATATGGACGTGTACGACGCCGGCGCCGCCCCGGTGGATCTTGATGCGTCGGAAGGCGCGCCTTGCTGGCTCGGCGTCGACCTCTCCAGCAATCACGACCTGACCGCCGTCGTCGGCGCCTGGCGGGACGAGGCGGGAGGGTACGTCGTCCATCCCTGGTTCTTCTGTCCCGAGGACAACCTGCGCGCCCGCGCCGACCGGGACGGCGTGCCGTATCCGACCTGGGCGGAACAGGGCTTCATCATTCCCACGCCCGGCAACGTCGTCGACTTCCGCACTGTGGAAGACACGATCCGCGACCTCTGCGCCCGCTTCAACGTGCAGGAGATCGCCTTCGATCCGCACCTCGCCCGCAACGTGCTGAATAACCTGCTCGACGATGGGCTACCGGCCGTCGAGATGCGGCAGGGCTGGGTAACGATGGCGCCGGCGGTGAAGGAGCTGGAACGCGCCATTGTCGGGCGCCAGTTCACCCATGGCGGCCATCCGGTGCTGCGCTGGTGCTTCGACAATATCGCCGTTCACACCGACACCGCCGGCAATCGCGTGTTCCACAAGGGCAAGAGCCGCGACCGCATCGACGGCGCCGTGGCCTGCGCCATGGCGGTTGCCCGCGCCAGCGCCGAGGGCGGCGCCAGCATCTACGAGAGCGACGAGTGGTCGCCAGAGATGATGGTGTTGTAGCGGTGTTCCCACCCAAATCACCAGGTGAAAGGAGAGGTTGATTGTGGAGAGAAATACGACCATATTCCCACATAACGGGATTTGGAGTTGATTCCATGGCCGACGTGGATATGGGTGAGTTTATCGTCAGCGAGTTGACGGAAACGTTCCTTCGTGAATTTGACGAAGCTGCTCGTGCAGCGGGTCGGCTGGCGTTGGCCAAGGGGGCTGACCTCGATGTTACCGATCGCGATCGTTCCCGTGTTGTGGGCCAGATCCGCACTGCTTTGATCGAGAAAGGGCTGCTCCGTGCTGCTGGTTCCGGCGGCTTTTCCGCGGCGGAGCGGGGTACGATCGAGGGCACGGATCTTTTCGTCCATCAGGCGCACGCCAAGGTGGGGCGCGCGGTTGTTGTTCGTGCATCCATTTCGGTTCCGTCTACGCTGCCGGCGGCGAACAAGTCTCGCAAGAAGCTCGTAGAGCGCCTCAATCGCGTTGTGACCGCTACGGCCGATCTCTTCTCTCCCGCGGCGGTGCGGGAGTTCATCAGCTCTGTCGCGGTCTTCCTCCTCGTCTGCCCGGATCGCCGGCAGCCCGACGGTATCGGCGAAATTGCCGTCGCTATCGTCGATCATCGGCATGACAATTTTGTATTCTATGAGGCTCTCGAAAAGGTGCTGGCCCGGTATGCCCCGCCACCGGTGCCGGTCGCAGATCCGCCCCTTGTGCGCAAGCGGGCCGGCGCCTATCAGCCTCCCGAAGAGATTTTGCCGGACGACGATAAGAAGCACGGCTGATCATTTGTATCGCGTAGTGCCCCCGACGCAGCTGCCTCGGGGGCTGGAGGGATTCTATGCGCCCCGGAACTCCTGGCTTCATCGCGCGCCGCCTCGTAGAAGCGAGGGAGGCACGCAGCCTCAATAGGCAGCTTGCCCTTGGCAATTTGATCGGCAAGCCGTCCAGCACAATCTCTCGTTGGGAAACCGGCGAAGTCACGCCCGAGCCGGAGGCCCTGGATGCGCTCGCGCGTGCCCTAAATGTCCGCCGGAGTTATTTTCTGCGCCCAATGCCGGATCATGGCGGTGGTGCCTTTTTCCTCCGTGCCCGCAAATCAGTGGAGCCCGCGGTTCAAGCTCGGGAGCGAGCAAGGTTGCGTTGGGCGCAGGACATTTCGCTTGTGCTTCAGCACTATTATGAATTTCCGACGTATGACGTGCCTGATTTTCTTCGCGGCCGGAGTTATGCCTCTCTGGATAACGAGGATATTGAAGCGATCGCAATTGATTTGCGGACGCACTGGAACCTCGGGACTGGACCAATCACCAGCATGATCTCCGTGCTCGAGATGCATGGGTTTGTGGTTGTCTACGACGTTGCCGATTCCGGTCGGCTCGATGGCGTTTGCAATTGGTCTGAGTCAGATCAGCGCCCCTATGTTTTGCTGGCGCGCGATAAGGAATCGTTCTTTCGATCTCAGATGGATGCCGCGCACGAGATGGCGCATGCGATCCTACATAGGCATCTTACGCAAGAGCAGTTTGAGCAGGATTTCGATCGGATCGAAAGCCAGGCTTTTCGGCTTGCGAGCGCGTTTTTGATGCCCGCGACTAGCTTTGCGGTGGAAGTCCGTCACCCGACATTGGCAGGGCTTCTTGCATTGAAGGAGAGGTGGCGCTGCTCGGTGAAGGCTATGATCATGCGGTGCAACGATCTAGATCTGATCGATAAAGCATCAGCTACGCAGCTTTATAAGCACTATAGCTTTAAGGGTTGGAACCGCGGCGAGCCTCTCGACCGTGACTGGCCCCGTGACAAACCGAAGCTAATGGCGCGTGCCATCATTGATCTAGTTGAGGACGGCATCAGATCGAGGCAGGATTTGCTTGAGACCGAGTTCGTTATTTCCGCTCGCGACATTGAGGATCTCGCATCGCTTCCGAACCATTGGTTCGATTCGGCGGGAAATGTCATTTCTCTTCCGCTTTCTCGGAAAGCAAGGCCTCTTTAGCCGCATTTGGCGCATCAAAAACTGAAGAGGCGGCGAGGCGGCCAGATAAACGGAAATTTTCGGCCGCTGATGGCTGCTTCATTGATCGACTCACGTGGCGGCAAGTCGCGAGCTTCTTCGCCGAGCCTAGATATGAGCCCGATTAGGCGCTGAAGCCGCTCTAAACCAGCAATAGCTGATGAAGTCGATTTCCCTGCCCAATCGCTTCGATTGCCTTGAAAAAATGACCCGCGATCTCGCGGGCGGCAGTCATGTGATCCTTGGCGGCCTCTCCAACGAACATCGCATGAAATCCATCGGCATCGCTTTTGACGCGCAAGAATTCGTCATATTTCTGAAGGATATTATTAATGGAGGAAAATGAATCAGAGAATTTGGGCGTCTTTAGTATTCGCTCAAGACGTTCAGTGGGCGAAAGACTCACCATTTCCTTCGCGTTTTCAGGGCTTACTGTGCTAGCATCAGAATAAATGGAAAGAAGGTATAGTAGCGCTGAATAGCACGTTAAAAGTCGGCTATGCTTAAGTGTGTAATTTTTCTGTCGTCTTTTAATATTTTTTTCTTCTGGCGTTCGTGATGTTCGAACTTCATAGTTTACGCACAGTGTTCTCCAAAGCCGCAGAATATCATTTGCCAAAAATGCAGGCAGGAATTCATGCTGATGGTCAGGAAAATCCTGCCAATAAGCTCCGATTATTTCATCTACAATATCTGAATATACATCAGATCCAAGAAGAGGCTTGCTTTCAAGAAGAAGGAGGAGGCGGGCAGTAAAGGTATTTACAGCATCATCGTCAGGCGTTCCGAGCTTCCCTTTAAGATCGGCTAACGTATAGTGTATGAGATATCGCCCGTCGCCGTCAAATTCGGGCATGTCTAATTCGCTTGTTGCGTTTATCAAGCTGGCCTGAAGGCGAATCTCATCTAGTCGCTTAAGGCGACTTTCTCGGGCTTCGTCCTTCTGATTTGATATCTTATTCTTACTCACGATAAAGAGATCGAGGTCGCTGTTCTTATCGGTTTCGCCACGCCCAAATGAGCCCGTGGCGTAGACGCAGGCGGCGCCTTTAATTCTGGCGCCATCTTCTGTGAGCAATCCCTGCAGCTTCTCAATTCGTTGTCTTGTATCCTCTCGACGTTCATCGAAGATGGTCATCTTTCCCCGCCCCACTCGAACACATTGGCAAAGACTTCAGCCTGCTCAATGGCATCATCAAGCGCATTGTGAGTGTGGACATGCTTTGAAGTCAAATGCATAGGCAGTCGGGATCTGCTCGCTTCTGAAATGGGAATGCCAGCTTTAACGGCCACTGCGGTCTTGATATCAAAGCACCGGGAATAACCAAAAGGAGAGCCGAGACGAGAAAATTGAACAAAATACCAATATAGCCAAGCCCAGTCGAAGCTAAGAGGATATGCCACTAGCACCGGCCTTGCATGCCCAGCTATCTGGCGGACCCAATGATTTGCATCAGACATTGCCTGTTCTGGACTCGCACCATTCTGGCGAAGCACATCCCGGTCCAAGCCGTTCACACGAAGGGCTTCGGGCTGGAAATTGTCCGAAATGGGCTTTAATTCCCGATAGAAAGTCTGGTCGTATGAATAGGGCCGCTGAAATTTTTCCCCGTCGAACGTTCCCGCATATACGAGAGCAAACGACAGGATTGAAAACGGACCGGGGATCGGACCGTCGGTCTCGACGTCGGCTGAAAAATAGGCGTCCACAGTGCTGCCTGTCCCCTTATAGGAGTCTCCGCTCTCAATCGAGGTGACCGAAGCAAATCCGCTTGCGGGGATCGCGAAGTTCATCTTATAGGCCTTTCGTTCAGCAGCCGGATTATAATCGCGAGCAGGTGGCACAGGCCTCGAAGCCGCCCCTTCCTGAACGGCCGTTACGGTCGAGCGCGGGTCGCATGCAGTTTTCCAACGTACTGCGATTCCGTAGCGCTCGCCGCTCCAGCGCGGTTAAATTCTAGCGCTGTTGTGCATGGATCACTCGTGGTTCGCAATATGGCGAAACGGCCACAGCCATTCGCTCTAGGGCTGCTTGCCGCCGCGACCTAGGTGCCTCCAAGGCGATGAGCATCTTCCCGGTGACTGTCACGTGGCGCCCTCCCTCACCCTCTTGGCGGCCAGTCGCGGGTTTGGCGACGAAGACGGCCCCCACAGTCTCCAAAACGTTTCTGATCGCCTCGCCTGTTTCGGGTGTCAGGCCTCTTGCACCTCGTCGCCGATGTGACGCGCGCCGATTGCCTGATAAAGGTTGTACAATGCCATGTGCGCCTCGCTTGCGAGGCGGTACCAGTCGGGATTGGCGAGGATCGCCGGGTGTTCGCACAGCCGTTCGTCCACCAAGTTCATGACGATGGAGGCCGTGTGCAGCGCCTCATGACAGCCAAAAGTGCCGGGCGCGAAATCTGCGATCAGTTCCTCGGGTGTCGACTCTCGATCTTCGGCCTCAGCGGCGAGTCGCTCGATACGGTCTTGCTCGATTTCTTCCGGGCTGACGTTGACCGGTGCCGCAAAGTTGCTCATGCCGTTCGCTCCTTCCTCAACCTCACCCCCGGCCCTTCGCCGTTCTCGGCGACGAAGATGACGCCCGCAGCTTCGAGAGCGTGCTGAATTGCGGCAAGATTGTTCACCGTCGGCGACCTGCGGCCCTTCTCAAAATCGCGAACGGTGCTTTCGCTGAGGTTCGAGGCCTGAGCAAGCGCCGACTGAGACCAGTCTAGGAGGCCCCTGGCGGCCCGCGACTGCGCGGGCGTTATCGCAGAGTTGGCGCTTTCCATTTATAATCCACGAAAACCGTTGACATTCTCCGCCGATCAACGTTATTCGTTGATGGTCAACGAATTTCTATCACAGGAGCACGCGCATGGACACCCATGTTCGCGAACGGGAGAAGTGCGTCCCCAGCCGTACTGGGCGCGTTGGATCAGCTCAATGAGCCTACTTCAACATATGTCCCTTGGCGGGTGTGCGCGGCAGGTCGAGCTCCATCTCTCGATGGTGAAGCCAATCTGCCAGGCTTCGATAGACGTCGTAGGGCATCGGACGCTCAGGATGCTTGCGTTGGAAGTCCTCCACCGCCCGCAGCAGGGCGAAGACATCCTCGGTCGTAATGATCGCAGGGAACTGCTCATCGAGCGCGCCCACGATCGCCGCGGTCGTGCTGATGCCGTAGCGCTCGGCCTGCGCCTCGATCCGCTGCTTCAACTCAGCGGGAATCCGAAGATTGAACTGAGGGTCATTTCTCGCCATGGCGAGGAAATATATCACCGTGCTATTGCGCGCAATAAACCACGGTGATACATATCACGGTAATACATTGGTCGGGAGGCCAGAATGTCACGACAGGATCCCCAAGTGGTCGTCCGACTGCCGATCGAGCTGAAGGATTGGCTCGACGGGCAGGCCCGGGTCAACGGCTCCTCCCGCACGTGGGAGATTGTCCGTTCGATCCGCGAGCGGATGGCTCGCGCGGGTAAATCAATAGGCGACTGACGTCGCCGTTCTTCAATCTGCCTGAATGAGGAGCACGCGCATGGGCACCCATGAACGCGAACGGGAGAAGTGCGTCACCAGCCGGCGCCAGGCGATGCGTACCATCGCCATCAGCGGGCTCGCCGCGGCTGTGCCGCTCGGCGCGGCCGCGCTGGGTGACGAGACATCCCCCGACGCCGAACTGATCCGTCTCGGCGCCGAGTTCGATCGGCTCTACTCAGAATGGCTGCCTCTCTGGCGCCGCTGGTCGGACTTTGAAAGCGTTACCCGGACGGAGGCCTTGGCGTTTGCCGGAAAGGCAACCAGCGTCTGGGAGCGCTATTGCCAGGTTTCGAACGCCAATGGCTGCGCAGAGGCGACGGCGGCCAACGATGCGGCGAGCGATAAGGTGACCGAAGTCGCTGGACGCATCCGGCAGCTTCCCGCCCGAGGCATCCATGGCCTGTACGTCAAGGCGCGGGTGGTTCTCTTCGAGAGCTTCGCGACGGGCAGCCATGACAGCGTGGCCGACGAGGACATGGACTGGGAAGTGCTCTGCTATGTCCAGTTCCTGCGCGAGATCGCCTCTCTCGCTGGGGAGGCACGCGTATGAATACGCACGCACGCGAGTTCGTGATGGTGGAGCGCCAGCGCCTGCGCGAGCGGGCCGAGCGCACCATCGAGGCGCTGATGGACATTCTCGACCAGCTCGACACCGATCCCGACCTCGAGGACTGCGGCGACGAAGAGCCCACCCTCGGCTGGGAGGATGGCAATCCTTCCCGCTTCGCCGGCGGCAGCTCCCTGGGCAGCCTCGATTGCGAGTTGGACTGGGAGGACTGTGGTCCCGGTGACCTGGATAGGTTTTTCCGGGGCTGGGGTCCTACTTCCATAGGAGAGGTGGTGCCGTGATGAACCGCCGCTCTCTCCTTCTCGGCGCCGGCCCGGTCCTGCTCGCGACACCGGCGGCGACGCTCCCCGTAGCACCGGCGCGCGCGACACCTCAGGAGCGGATTGCCGCGGCAATGGATGAGATCCGCTCGGCTTTATGGGAGCTGCACCCGGATTGGCACATCAGCGGTGACGCGTCGTTCCATAGCTACTCAGTTGGCGGCGCCCTCGGCGCCCATCCTCACGGCTATTCGGCACGGCACTTTTTCGACGACGCCGTGGGGAAGGGCGACTTCTTGGTGAGCAACTAGGAAGAAGCTATTGCAAAGTCCATTAGGTGTGATACCTATCGAATTTACCACTGGTAATATCAATAGGACCATGCTCATGCTCAAGCTCCGTGCCACTACCGCCCTTGCCGCCGAAATTGCCCGTATCGATCGTCAGCGGTTCAACGAAGCTGTTGCGTCCGGACTTTACACCTGTGCGCCCGAAACGGTGGCTGGCCGCGCGCGCTCGTTCGGCCTCGTCGATCTCGTCGTGCTCTTTATCTACGGCCGGCTGCTGGACGAGGGCATTACGCCCCGGCATGCCGGGGCGGCGGCGTGCCGATTGCTGACCTATTTTCAGGAAATGCCCCTGGTGGGCGAGGAATGGATGAAGCTCGACCACATTGTTTACGTGGTTTTCGAGGGCCAGCCTCTCACGTCCGCATGGCGTCAGAGCGGTGCCTTGGACCGCGGCGCGGTGCTTCTGGGCGGGCGTGAAGTCCTCTCCGAGAGGAAGTGGAATCTCAAACTGATCCGCGAACGCATCAGCGCCCGTCTTCGTGAAGAGGACGAAGAGCGGGTTATTGGCCCCATCGGCATCGAGGATTGACGCATGAGCGGCAACAATCCGCCGATCATCCGCGGCGCCAAGGCCATCGCGCACGAGTTGGGCTGCTCGCCCCGCACCGTCTCGCGGCTCGCCGCAAACGGAAAGCTGCCGGTGAAGAAGGCCTTCTCCGGCGGCAGGACCTCGCCCCTTGTGATCAATCGCAAGGAACTGGACGACCTGAAGCACGACCGGAAAGGGTAAAGCAGTGACGGCGCGCTCGCTCAGGGAACAGACGTTGCCCCGCTTCGCGCTCCGGCGCGAGGAGGCGGCGGCGAGCCTGAGTGTGTCGGCCTCGACCTTCGACAAGTGGGTGAGCGACGGGCGTATGCCGAAGGGCCGCAAGATCGATGGGCTGATGCTGTGGGATACCGAGCAGATTCGAGAGCATTGGCTGGCGCTGCGGGACGGGGTGATGACCCATAACCCGCTCGACGAGATGGTGCTGTGATGGCGCCGGTAAAGCTCCGCTATCTGGTGGAAGACACCGACAAGCGCGGCAATGTGCGCTGGTACGTGCGCGTGCCCGGTCGCAAGAAGGTGCGGATTCGGGCGAGGCTGAACGAAGACGGCACCCTGTCGGATGCATTCATGAGCGCGTACTTTCGCGCCATTCGGGGTGTCGAGGAGGAGCAGGGCCGCCCCAAGCTGCAACGGGTGGCCGAGGGCAGCTTTCAGTACGCGCTGACGCGCTACTACGCCTCGCCGCTGTTCAAGGGGCACGAGGCGGCGACGCAGCGCGACAAGCGCAGTGTGCTCGACCGCTACGCCGTGAACGCCGGCCCTCTGCCGTTGGCGGCATTCCGGCGCGAGGACATTGAAAAGAGCCGCGACAAGCGCAGGGAGCGTCCCGGCGCAGCGGACAAGCTGGTGAAATACCTCAAGGCCTTCTTTGCCTGGTGCGAGCGGGAACGCCTGATTGCGGCGAACCCGGCGACGGGTGTGACGAAGATCAACACCTCGTCCGAGGGCTTCCATGCCTGGACGCCCGACGAGGTGCGCCAGTTCGAGAAGGCGCACCCGATCGGCTCTCAGGCCCGCCTGGCGCTGGCGCTGCTCCTGCACACGGGCGGCCGGCGTGGCGATATCTACGCGCTCGGCCCGCAGCATATTGTCGGCGGTTACTTCTCGTTCGTGCAGGAAAAGAACCGCCGTCGCCGCGCGGTGCGGATCGAGATCCCGGTGCGGGCGGAGCTTCAGGCGGTCATCGCCGCCACGCCGACGGGTGACCTCTCCTTTATCGTCTCGGCGCACGGCGGCCCTACACCAAGGAGAGCTTCGGCAACCGATTCCGCGACTGGTGCAATGAGGCCGGCCTGCCGCATTGCTCGGCACATGGCGTGCGGAAGGCGGCAGCGACGATTCTCGCCGAGAGCGGCGCGACGGCTTCCGAGCTGTGCGCCGTGTTCGGCTGGTCGAAGCTCGAAACCGCCGAAATCTATGTTCGGAAGGCACAGCGCAAGCTGATGGCGAGCAACGCTTTCGCCCGGCTGGACGCGCAGACGGCCCGAAAGAGTGTCCCACTTTCGGCCGCTAAAATCCCCGATGGGACGAAACGAGCGAAAACCAATGAGAAATCAAAGCCCATCGGCGGATTTGGTGGGCCCGGCAGGACTCGAACCTGCAACCAGACCGTTATGAGCGTGTTTCTGCCGCAGCAAAACCGCATGAAACCGTGCAGAACTAAGCGGCTCCGGTGGGGGATGTTCTCTTTTGGTTCATGGGTTTCATTGGCGTTTTATTGGCGCCAATGCTTAGCGCCCGGCTCGCGGCTTTCATGTGGTCGGGGTGGTGGTGCCCGTAGGTCTTTTCGAGCACGGCAACCGACATGCCGAGGAAGCCGGCTGCATCCCACATCGGCACGCCGGATTGCATCAACCATGTCGCGGCGGTGTGACGCAGCGTATGCGGCGTGATCCTGCCGTCGAGTCCGGCGAGTTTCACCGCGCGGGCCATCGCCACCTTTACCGACTTGACCGGCTGGCCGTGATATTCGACCGGGTATTCGCGCGAGATGCCCATGTCCTTCCATCTCCGGATATGGGCGAGCAGGCGATCGGGGATCGGCACCGGGGGCTGGCGCTTGCGCGTGGCCTTGGCGCCCTGCGGCAGGCGGTAGAAGACGCCGCGCTCGACATCGATATAGGACCGACCGGAGGCGGCTGCCCAGCTGGCCGAGGCGATGGCACCGGCGCGGGTGCCAGTGTAGAGGCCGATCAGAATGAAGCGCGCCAGGTGGCGCATGGTGTATTTGCGGGTAGGTAGCGCCTCGCCCGGCAGGCCCTTGTGTGAGCGGCGCTGTTTCTCCTGCGCGCGCCAGCATGCCCAGAGCAGGCGGGCGGCCTCGTCGCGGGTGAGCCAGCGCTCGCGGGCGGGGCCCTTCTCTGGAAGCACCACACGGACCTCTCCACGGTGGAAGCCCTCCCGCCCATGATAGTGAATGGCGGCGCGCAGATCCTCGAGATCGCGGCGGGCGCCGCCGGCACCGCCGCGCGAGGCGGCATATTCCCGGCAGCTGGTGGCTGATACATCGGCAAGGGTCTTGTTGCCCCACCAGTCCAGCAGGCGGTCGCTGCGCTCGGCGAGCGTTCTCTGGTTTGCCTGGTGTGCCGCGCGGTCGCGCAGATAGATGGCGATCACGTCCCCTATGGGGACTTGATCGAGGTCACGACCGCGCCGCGGCGGCTGGTATTTTTGGGCGATGTGCTCGGCGAGCGCCCTCTCAGCTGATTCACGATCAGACGCGCCGATGCCAGTGGGGTACTGGTGTCCACTGTCGAGGATGATCCATGTCGCGGCGTGTGTGATCCGGCCATCGCTTCGGCGGGCCGGCCGGAGCCAGAGGCGCGCTCCTTTGGCGGGACGCGGCATTTGTCGATCATCTCCCGGATAGCGGCGAGGGTGGTGTAGTCCTTACCAGCGATGCGCATGATGGCGAGATTGCCGCGCTCGGCCTCGCGCCGCAAGCCGGCCACCTTCATGCTGCCGTCCGGAAAGGCCAGAGTGGCCGCCACCGACAAGCGGATCGGGTCGGTGGGCTCAGGGCGCATCGGATCACCCATCCCGGCCTCCCGCGCTCGCGGGCTGGTCGATCAGGGCGCGGATGGCATGCGCTGCGTTGCTGTAGGTGATCACGGCGAGCACTGTCCGTTCGCCGCCTCTCGCCGCCGGTCCATTTCAGCCGCCGCCTCCTCCATCACCGCCCGCTCGATCAGCGGCAGGGCGGAGGCTAGGGCGCACCGGCACAATTTCCTGGCATCTTCATGCGACCAGAACGACGACCACGAGACACTCGTGACCATCGTCCGCGCCATCGCCTCGACCACTTCGTCGCGCTGTGAGGGGGTGAGGGTCATCACCATAGATCCTCCGAATAGAGCGTTACTACCAGTTGCGCGCCGGGGCGCCCCTTGTCGTCCATGATCGCCACGCCGGTAATGCGCTCAGGTGTCAGCATTGGTGTCTCCGTTGGCGAGAGCGGCGCGGGTGGCTGATGTCACCTACATCGACCAAGCCATGCCCCATGGTGATCTGTGTGGCCTGAATGGTTTCTCCAGAGGCAGGCTCGACCGAAGCGGACGTCGTATCGTGCGTGGTCATGACAGGAGACTCCAGACAAGCCACGCGACCAGCGAGATGATCGTGGCTACCGACAGGTTGATGAAACCCGTGATCGCCGGGCCAAGGTCGGGGAGGAACGATGAAGGTTGGGGCTCCGGGATGGACCAGAACGCGACGACGTAGCTGATCGCCGTGATTGCCGCTGGCGCTATCCACCAGCCGAGTTCAATGGCGAGTGTCATGGCGCATCTCCGACCTCGATCATGACAGAGGGATGCTGGGTACCGAGCACGCGCAGCAGGACAGGCGCGCCGGCATTGATGCGGGCGATCTCGTCTGGTGTCGGCTCCCATGCGGTCACCATGCTTGGCGTAGCGGGGCCGTTGACGGTGCAGTGGATCGGCTCGTCGCGGAGCGGTAGGCCCATATAGCCCTGGCATTTACCGATGGTTCGGGTGGCGCCGGCGATGTGCTTGATCAGCATGACCGCCGGTCCTTTCTCTCCCGTTTGATGATATCGAAGCCGCCACCAGGCTCATCGAAAAGCGGAAGGCGCTTCCATCGAGCGCCTTCATCCCACACCATGTCACCGAGCGACCATTCGAGAGTGGCATCTTCCAATATTGAGGACAGACCCTCTTCATCGTCGGGAGCTGCCTTACCGAAACGCGCTTCGGTCCTTCCCTCCCAGAGGATTGCAGCGATCCCCTTGAGAAGGCAAAACTCACACTGGCCGGGGTCCGCTGCGGCGTCCACCATGACCCATAGTTCGTCGACGTCGGGCGCCCAGAAAACGCCGACCGCCTCGCACGTATCCATCAAACGCACAGCGTAAAGTTTCATGCCGCGTCCTCCGTCTCGAAGACCGGGCCGTGGTGCGGGCGGCGGGTGAGGACGCGGGGCGAGGCGACGGCAATGAGTTCGGGATCGTCGAGGTTGCGAAAGCGGGTCGCGGCCTTCTCGCCGGCGCACCAGATCTCCAGCCGGCCGCGTCCGACCGCCTCGACGGCCTTCATGATGAAGCCGCTCTTGATGCCGACACGGGCAACACCCTCGCGCTCGCCGATCTCCAGCGTCTCCTCGCCATAGGTGCCGGCGGCGTGGTCGTCGAGCCAGAGCGACAGGTCGCCCTCCTCGCCCCATTCGATGGCGACGGCGCGGTCGTCGTCGCCGGCCATGTCGGCAAGGCGCCTGACGGCGGCGACGAAGGCGCCGGCCTCAACTGTGATGCGCGGCCCGTGGAGCGGGGGAACAACCCGCTCATAGGGTGGATAGCGGTTCTCGATCAGCCGTGTGGCATAGCTGACCTTCACGGCGCCTCCCGGCGGGGTGCGGGCGCACAGCACGTTGGCGTCGGTCTCGATCTCGATCCCGGAACCACCCATGCGCAGCAGATGATCGACCGACTCCAGCGGCACCATGACGCCGCGGGCCTGCTGGCGCGGATCATCCTCGGTCGGGTCGATCCGTTTCGGCAGCCCGGCGGCGCCCTCCGGCAGCGGAATATCGGCGGCGAGCAGCACATAGCCGCTGCCGGCCACGCCCCATAGCATGGCCTCGTCATCCGAGGCGTGGAGATAGACGCCCTCAAGGTAAGGCCGGTCCTTCATGCCCTTGGCGGCGGCGGGCTTGATGAGCGAGAAAAGGCGCAGCACCTCCTCCGGCATCAGCGTGAAGCGCGCCGGCTCCCCCCTGGTCTCGAATATGGCGGGGAAGTCGTCGCCCTGAAGCACCGGGGGCTGGTAGCGGCTGCGGCCGGCACGGATCGTCGCCGTCGTCTCGCCGACGTCAACGCGGACCTGCGCGCCTTCCGCGAAGTTCTGCACCATGCGCTGCAGGACATCGGCGGCAAAGGCGACGCAACCCTGCCGCTCGACCTCGGCAGGGATCTCCGCCTCGGCATAGGCGTCGAGATTGGTCGCGGCGACGAACAGAGTATCGCCCTGCGTGCGCAGGCGGATATTCTGCACCGCGAGGATGGCGGCCTTGCGATCCGCGAGATGGCCGACGGCCTTCAGCGCGGCGAGCAGGTGGGTGCGCTCGACGATCAGTTTCATGGGGCTACCTCAGGAGCGTGGCGCCAAGCGGCGTGTTGATGAAGTCGCCGAGAAAGGCGGCGATGCTTTCGTGACGGGCGCGCTGGTCCGCCATCACGCCGAGATAGGCAGCCTGGCAGGCGCCTTCGCTCGGCCATTTCGGGTTGATCAGCAGGAGAAGCCGGCGGACTGCCTCCTTGCGCTCCCCGACCCGCAGAAGGTCGCGCGCTTCGCCAAGGATGGCTTCGAAGATGGGGGGGCAATCGAAGTCGATCGCATAGTCTTCGCGCGCCTGGTCGTCGCCCGCCTCTTCAGCGGCACCGTCCAGATCTTCCAGCGCGGCGCGCAGGTCGACATCCCTGCCGGCGCGGATGTCGGCGATGACGTCGCCGATGATCACGGCGGCCGTCGCGTCGAAGTCCATCTCGACCAGCCACGCCGCCCATGCGGCAACGTGGTCGTCGTGGTCCTCGTGATTTTGGTCGTGTTCGGTGACCATCATGCCCTCCCGACCTGGCCGAGCGGCGTGTCGTCGAAGTCGATCATCCCGAGCGCGTGCATGTAGGTGCCGCCGATCGCCTCATGCTCGGCGAGCTGGTCGGGATCGGCCTTCCGTCGGCGCAGGATCTCGCGCAGGGCCTTGGTGTCGAAGCCGTTGCCCTTTGCCTCGGCGAAGACATCCCTGATGTCGTCGGCGATCGACTTCTTCTCTTCCTCGAGACGCTCGATGCGCTCGACGAAGGCCCGCAACTGCTCGCTGGCGAAGCCGGCGGCGGCCTCGGAAATCGGCTCGTTGGTAGGCGGGGCGGAGGGGCCGTCCACGACCTCGGCCGCGCGGCGGCCGGCCTTGCCCCAACGGTCGGTATCGGAACGCTTAGCCACGATCCCATTCCTCCCCAGACGGCGGATACAGCCCGCTGGTGGCGATGTGCCGGATGCGCTCGCTGGCCTCGCCATCGCCGTCGCGCCCGCAGGTGGAAATGATGGAGGCCAGTGCCCCGCGCATGCGGTCCATCGTGGCATCGCGCTGCTCGCGCCGGCGGCGGAGCGCGCATTCGCTGGCAATGCCGACCAAAAGCAGGGTGGTGACGGCGCCAAGCAGAAAGCCGAGCAGGATGGCGCCGCTCATCGCAGCACCCATGAGATTGCGCCGGCCCACACATTCAGGGCGGCGATGAACAGGCCGAGGGCGCAAAGCGTGGCGGCCTCGTGGAGCAGAACGCGCAACATGCTCAGATCTCCGTGACCAGGACAAAAAGGATCATCGCCAGGGCGCCGGAGGCGAAGGCATGCGCCACGGCGAGAGGGCGAGGGCCGGCGCACAGGGCGAGAACCGAGTTCGCAATGAGCAGGAGGGCGGTGAAGAGGATCGCCATGGCCCACCCTCACTCGCAGCCGGGGCCAACGGCGCCGGGGTCATCCGGCGCCACGAATTTGCGCCAGGGCCGCCAGCCGCCGGCGGGCGAGGATGAAGGGCACCAGAAACCCCATTCACGCACCCGCGGGCCGATGATGAAGAGGGTGACGGCGGGCCGCGGCTCCAGATCGCTACCCAGCGGCAGCGCGAGGCGATGCGCGAACCGGCAGCCGCGCCAGACAATGGCGCCGGCCGCGTGGGAGCGCGCGCGCTGATGCGCCGGACAGGCGGCCAAGGCCGGGATCGGCGCAAAGGTCTTGATCAACTGCCCCGACAGCAGCACGGAAAGCGAATGCCAGGGATGATCGTGGAGCGCGCGGTCATCATCATCGCGCAGGAAATGGTGCAGGTAGACGTTGAACCAGCGGTTTCTCGGCAGAAGCCACCAGCGGCGCATATAGGGCCGCTCCGTGCCGCCAATCACCATATCCGGCCGGCGGCTGTTCATCACCGAGAAGCAGGCCCGCAGCAGCGGACGGCGCAGGAAAGCGGGAAGGCGAAACGGCATGGCGTCCTCCATCGCAGGCGGGAGAAGAGCCGGAGCGGGCGCGGCGGATGCCCGCTCCGGTCAGTTCCTGGCGCCAGGGGGAGGCGCGCCAGGGGTCGGGAGGGGGATCAGTTCATTTCGCGCAGGGCACGGCCGCGCACGCGCTTCAGCGCGTCGGGGGCGAGCTCGGCGATCTTTGGCAGCGACCAGCCGAGGGTGAGGAGATCCTCATCCTTCACGCTGCCGCTGGCGGACTGAATGGATTCGATGTCGCGGGCGAGACGCTCGACCTCGCGCTCATGCGCGGCGGCGATAGCGTCAATGGCGCGGGCCTTGCCCGCGCGGCCGGTGCGGTTTCGGGTCGGTGAGGTCTGCATGAGGGGCTCCCATCTGGTTGATGGGTTAAGATGTGCATGGGATGCACTTATCTGTCAACGAGAAAAGTGTATCTCATGCACACTCGCCGATGTATCATCGATCACTTGCATTGCGAGGACGAATCGGCGGCCGGTGCATCTTCCGCGTATCAGCAGCAGAAGTTGCGGCGCCGACCTCATCAAATCGCCGGTGCGACAGACGACGCATCAAGGCATCATGCGCAGAGATTGCGCCTATCGCCACAAGACGCCACTACGAGGATCTGCCATGACATCCATTTCCCAACTCGCTCTGGACGATATGCGCGCACGCCGCCAAGCCGTGATCGAACTACTTCGTTCGCAGGATCAGCAGGCAGTCGCATTGCTTGGGACGTATTCGATGCTTAGCGTGGCATGTATTTCAGGCGCCGCTGCCGCAATGGCGGCAGCTTCGATGTCGGCAAAACTCTTTGCGGCATCCCTGATAGGTCCAGGTATCGCCTTTATGCTCGGCGGGCTTTGCTGTTACCGCATCCTCGCCACATCTAAAATCACTTTGCCAGGGCGGGAAAGCGCGTTCTGGCAATGGACCATTGATCATGGTATCGGGGAGGATGGCATCATCAAGGCATACACCGCCGGGATGATTGCGACAGACCATGACAATGACGAGATCAATCGAGAATTGAGCGACTGGCTCGGTCGCGCCCGCGCGTGTGGGATAGCTGCCGCTCCAGCGGCAGCTATCTCTACCGTGATGTTTAGTCTGCTCTATGCTCTACTAGCGACCTGAACGACGTTGTGCTTGCTTCTGATCGAGCTCTACCTGGCACTCGCTGCGCTGGTGCTGGGTTGGCGCCGGCGGAGGTGGAGGTGGAGGAGGATCTTTCTTCTTTTCTTCGCTCATGATGCATGTATCCGAAGTTAGGCCGCCTTGTCATCATTGGCCTTTTTGCCACGCGATTGAATAAATCGAATGAAATCGAGCGCCTCTTCTTGCTGGTCTGGCTTGAGCGTTTCCCAAATTGACCATGGTGCATTAGGGGCGCTCGGATCGCGCATGATCAGATCGGCAGGAGAGCAGTTGAAGGCCTTTGCTGCTTCCTCGAGGAAGTCCTGATCGTATGGCACTTTTCCATTTTCGATCCGTCCATAGTTCTCCCGCGACATGCCGATTCGATCCGCCGCCCTTTGTTGGGTGAGGTTGGCGTTTATGCGCCACTGCTTGATGAAGTGGCGTTGTCGCTGGCGCTTGGGTTTTGGGATCGGTGCCATGTCGCATTGTCTCGCGTTACAGGTCGCGTAGCGACGGCATGGGGTGCACGTTGTGCTTGACATGCACAGTGCATGACATGCACTTTATCGCGTATGAACCTTGCCAATTATCTCGCCGCAAATGAGCTGACCGATGCCGCGTTCGCAGAGCGGATCGGTCGAGAACGTTCGTTTGTTACTCGCCTCCGTACCGGCCGCGCGACACCGAGCTTGGCGACTGTTGCGGCAATTCAGGTTGCAACGAATGGAGCGGTAACGGCGACGGACTTCATGCCCACCATCCTGCCGCCGCCTCCGGCGCCGGGAAATGCCAATCATCATGAGGTGTTGGGATGACCAAGCGCCCGCTTCCAGGAAGCGCGCATGACGCGCTCGACCGCCTGTTCGATGCCATCGGCGAGGCCCATGGAGCCAAGGGCGCGGCCTCCGAGGGGCTCGCCGTCGCCGCCGACTTCCTCGGCGTGTCGCACTGGACGCTGCGCGCCCAGCTGGACCCGGAGAAGAGCGGCTCTGAAATCTCCTATGCCCGCGTGGTGCAGCTGACCCGGCAGTTCGGCTGCACGGCGGGGGCGGAGCATCTGGCGCTATGCGCGGGCGGGGTGTTCATCCCCATGCCTCCCGACAATGAGCCTGCGGCGGTACTGACAGCCGAAGCGATGCAGGAAATGGCCGAGGTGGTGGCGAGGATATTCGCCGCCGTCGCGCCCGCGTCCGAGGGCGGAGTGGCGATTACGCCCCACGAGGCACGCGACGCGCTGCCCCTGGTGCGCGACGTCCTGGTGGCGGTGTCCAACCTCTATTCCCGGCTTTCCGAAAAGGCCCGGTGATGAGCATGGAGGACACCGCCATGACCGCCCTTGCACGTCGCCTGCGCCTTGCCGCGCGGCTTGCGACCTTCAGGCTTTCGCCCGCCGATCTCGATGTGCTGTGCGCGGCCTCGCGCATCGATCGCCGGATATGGCGCAATGCGGCGGCCGGGCGCCCGGTGGGTGCCGACGCGCACATGGCGATTTGTCATGCGGTCGGGGTGACGCCGGTGTCTATTTCCACCCCGCCCGGCATAGCCCCGCGCGGGCCGGTGTGCTGGGCCTCGCTCGGGGCCGGGCTGCGTATGGTGCGCGAGGGACGCGGGCATTCCGCCCGGCGCTGCGCCGCCATCGCCGGGGTGTCGCTGGCCACGGTTTCGCGCTGCGAGAACGGGCATTGCCTGAGCTTCGATTCGTTGGCGCGGCTTGCCGCCTATATCGGGCGGCTTCCGCAGGACTACACCGCGCCCGCCGCGCCGCGCCCGCTGGGCTCTTTGCAGGCCGAGACGGCCGGCGTCACGGGAAACACCCGCTGTAACACCCTGATATCACGAGGTGATTTTGATGACGCCGATAAGTGAGGCCATGGACACCCGCTCTGATGATGACGGGATGGAGACCTTGTGGGCACGGATCCGTGAGGAGCTGCGCGCCGCGATCGGGGCGGAAGACTTCGAGATCTGGTGCCACACGGTGCGCTTTGAGCGGGTGGTGGACGGCGTCGTCCATCTCAGTACACCGACACCCTTCCTGCGCCGGTGGGTGGAGCGGCGCTATGGGAAATGGCTTGCCGCGCGATGGCGCGAGGAGATTGGCATCGCGGGATCAGCGATCATGCTGCGGGACGCGCGCGCGCGGGCTGTGCATGCCGCCCCCGAACCTGTGCCGCCGCCATCACCCCCCTATGGGGCGGCCCTTGTCCCATCCGTCGTGCCCGTGGCGCCCATGGTGCCGGAGATGATGGCGGGGATCGGCGCGCCTCTAGATCCGCGCATGCATCTCGGCGCTCATATTGCGGGAGGGAGCAATGCGCTTGCCCGCGCGGCGATATTCGACCTGGCGCGAGGTGCGCCCCTGGCGCCGCTCTACCTCCATGGCGGCACGGGGCTCGGCAAGAGCCATCTCCTTCAGGGGTGCGCCGCGATGGTGCGGGCGGCGGGGGGCGAGGCGGTCTATCTCACCGCCTCTTCGTTCACGATGGCCGTGGCGGAGGCGGCGAAGCAGGGCAGGCCGGACGCGCTCCACGCGCTGCGCGCGGCGCCGCTCGTGCTGATCGACGATGTGCGGCTGATCACCGGAGCGCTGGCGCGACGGGAATTCGCCGCCTTGATGCGCGCGCGACTGGACGCGGGGATGGCGAGCGCACTCGCCGCCGACTGCGAGCCGGCGGAGCTGGAAGGATATGACGACAGCCTGCTCTCGCGCCTCGGGGGAGCGCTGGTTGCGGAGATCACGCCGATGGAGCGGGAGTTGCGGCTTGCCTATGTCGATGTGCGTCTGCTCCATGTCGCTCCCGATGCCGACCATGACGCGCGCGCCGCGATCTCCGGCTTCATCGCCGAGCATTGCGGCCATGAGGGGCGCCAGCTCGAGGGCGCGGTGAACCGGATCGCCGCGCAGGTGCGGCTGGAAGGGGCGCTTCCGCAGGTGGATGACGCGCGCACCCTGCTGGCGGGGCTGATGCGCGAGACCATCGGGAAGCAGGTGCGGATTGCGGATGTACAGCGCGCCGTGATCCGGCACTACCGCGTCTCGCATGAGGATCTCCTGTCGCAGCGGCGCACCGCCAATGTGGTGCGACCGCGCCAGGTGGCGATGTACCTGACCAAGGAAATGACGCTGCGCTCGCTGCCGGAGATCGGGCGGCTGTTCGGCGGGCGCGACCACACGACGGTGCTGCATGCGGTGCGCAAGGTAGCCGGGCTGGTGGCACGCGACCCTGACCTGCGCGCGGAAGTGGCGAGCCTTCGCCGGACGATCGGGGGCGGGATATGAGCGGACAGGTCTTTACCCGCACCAATCTTCCTCCGCGATTGCTTGCCATGGTCGGCGAGGACCTCGTGACCGGATGCTGGATTTGGCAGGGAGCCACCAGTGGCAGCGGGCGCGGGGGCGGCTATGGCCGCGTCAAATGGCTCGGCGTCACGCAGTCGGTGCACCGGCTGGTGTGGCAGATTTCCGGCGGGCGACCGCTGCGCAAGGGCGAGCAGCTCGACCACGTCTGCGCCGCGCGGCGCTGCTGCAATCCGGCGCATCTGCGGCCGGTGTTCCAGAAGCGCAACATGAAGCTGGCCTATGCGCGTCGCCGCGCACGCCTCGTTGCGGAGGCGGTGTCGTGAGCGATCTTTCCGCCTATCGCCAGTTCCTCGCCGGCAAGGCCTTGCTCGACCCGCCGAGTGGCATTCCCGAGCCGCGCGACCTGCCCGAATGCCTGTTCGACTTCCAGGCGGCGGTGACGGGCTGGGCACTGAAGCGCGGTCGGGCGGCGCTGTTTGCCGGAACCGGGCTCGGAAAGAGCCTGATGGAGCTGGCATGGGCGCAGGCGGTGCACCGCGAGACCGGCGGCGATGTGCTGCACCTCGCCCCGCTCGCCGTCTCTGCCCAGCTCGGGCGCGAGGCGGAGAAGTTCGGCCTGGCAGCACGCGTGGTGCGCGCCGGCCGCGAATGCGAGCCGGGCACCAACATCACCAATTTCCAGAAGCTCGACCATTTCGACACGTCGCGCTTTGCCGGCGTCATCCTCGACGAAAGCTCGATCCTCAAATCCACGGACGGGCATTACCGCACGCGGCTTATCGAGGAATGCGCGGGCATTCCCTTCCGCCTCGCTGCCACGGCGACGCCGGCGCCGAACGACTTCATGGAGCTGGGCAACCACGCCGAATTTCTCGGCGTGATGAGCTACACCGACATGCTCGCCACCTTCTTCACCCATGACGGCGGCGACACCCGCCAGTGGCGCCTGAAGGGGCACGCCGAGGATGCCTTCTGGCACTGGATGGCGAGCTGGGCGGTGATGCTGCGCCGGCCCTCCGACCTCGGATATGAGGATGGCGCCTATCGGCTGCCGCCGCTGCGCCAGTTCGAGCACATGGTGAGCGCGCCGGCGGCGGAAGGCGATTTCGGCCTGTTCGCCCCGGTTGCCGTGACGCTGAAGGACCGGCTTGCCGCCCGCCGGGAGACGGTCGCGCAGCGGATCGCCAAGGCGGCGAGCCTGACGCCTGCCGACCGGCCGTGCGTGTGGTGGTGCAACCTGAACGCCGAGAGCGAGGGGCTGACAGCCATCATTCCCGGGGCGGTCGAGGTGCGCGGCAGCGACGATCCGGACGAGAAGGAACGCAAGCTCGTCGCCTTCTCCGAGGGCCGCATCCGCGTGCTGGTGACCAAGCCCTCGATCGCCGGTTTCGGCATGAACTGGCAGCACTGCGCCGATACCGGCTTCGTCGGCCTGACCGACAGCTTCGAACAGGTCTACCAGTCCATCCGCCGCTTCTGGCGCTTCGGCCAGACGATGCCCGTCAACGTGCACTTCGTGGTCGCCGAGGCCGAGGGTGCGGTGTTGGCGAACCAGCGCCGCAAGGAGGCCGATGCCGAGCGTATGGCGGCGGCAATGGTGCGGCACATGGCCGGCTTCTCCTCCCGCGCGGTGCGTGGGGTCACGCGCGAGCGGGGCGCTTATGCCCCGGCGCTGCGGATGCAACTTCCCGACTGGATCGGAGAGGCCGCATGATCAGGCAAGCGGCCCATAACGTTCGATATATTGGCACAGGATCGCCACGGTCTGCGGAACCGAGCGTCGGCCGTTCTCGTAGTGGCGTACGGCGTCTGACGACGTCCCATCCGACGTCGTCGCTAGACCGAGCGCCCGCGCGGCCTGCGCCTGGGTCAAACCCAGCCGCAGGCGCCATTCCCGGAACTCCGGCGGGCTCAATAGATGATCCGGTAGCTGTGCGCCTGTGTGTCCTGCGCAAACCTGATGGCCATTTCGGCGGCCATTCCGGCACTGGCGAAGACGGCGATCTTTTCGCCGTCGGCGATCAGCGAGAATCCGTCCCGGACCTTGACAATGAAGAACTCGATCATCGCGCGCCTCCTCCGAAGATGATCCTTTTTACTGTGACATTGTCACGGTGTCAATGTGGAGCGACCTCGTGTCTGTGAACCCCGACATACTCGCCGTCGACCAGACGGTGACGGATGCCTATGCGATCTACCAGGGCGACGCCTGCGAGCTGATCCGCGCCATCCCGACGGGAAGCGTGCATTTTGGCGTGCACTCGCCGCCCTTCGAGGGCCTTTACAAGTTCACCAATTTCGACCGCGACCTCTCCAACAGCGAGGGGGCGCAGTTTTGGGAACATTACGCCTTCCTGATCGACGAGCTGCGGCGCGTGACCATGCCCGGCCGGCTGCACAGCGTGCACTGCATGCAGCTTCCGACCAGCAAGATCCGGCACGGGCATATCGGCATGCGCGATTTTCGCGGCGAGATCGTGCGCGCCTATGAGGATGCCGGCTGGATCTACCATTCCGAGGTCTGCATCTGGAAAGACCCGGTGGTGGCGCAGCAGCGCACCAAGTCGATCCGGCTGCTGCACAAGCAGGTCTGCAAGGACTCGGCGCTGAGCGGGCAGGGGCTGGCGGACTATGTGCTGACCTTCCGCAAGCCGGGCGACAACCCCGAGCCGATCGCCGGGCCGTTCGAACGGTTCGTCGGCGCGGGGATCGACCTTTCGCGCGAGGCTTATGCCCGCTGGTGTGCCGGACTGAAGGCGGGACACAGGCCATGGCCTTACGAGACATGGGTGTCGACGCTGATCTGGCAGCGCTACGCCTCGCCGGTGTGGATGGACATCAACCAGACGCGGACGCTGCAGTACCGCGCCGGCCGGGACGGGCAGGACGAGCAGCATATCTCGCCGCTGCAGCTCGACGTGATCGAGCGGTGCATCGAGTTGTGGAGCAACCCGGGCGATACGGTCCTTACGCCCTTCCTTGGCATCGGCTCCGAGGTCTTCTGCGCGGTGCGTGCCGGCCGGCGCGGCATCGGCTTCGAGATCAAGCCCAGCTATTTCGCACAGGCGCGGCGCAACTGCGCCCGGGCGGGTGACGCCGAGGATATCGGCATGCTCGATCCCGGCGGGATGGAGGAAGCGGCGGATCTCGCGGAGGCCGCCGAATGAGCCGCGAACCGCTTCCCGTGCGGCGCTTCTCCGAGAGCCGCGACTTTCTTGCCGCCGGCATGAGCTTTACCGCAACGCTGGGTTTCTATGACGACGGGCGTGTTGGTGAGGTGTTCATCGACGGGCCGAAGGCGGGCTCGGATGCCGAAGTCAACGCTTCGGATGCCGCCGTTCTGCTGTCCATCCTGCTTCAGCATGACATCAGCCCCGCCGTTCTCCGCCGCGGCATGGCGCGCGACGAGGAAGGCCGTCCGCTCGGCCCGATCGGCGCCGTGGTGGACATGTTGGCGGGCGATGGCCAGGAGGCGGCGTGATGGATAATCCTCTCCGTGTCATATCGCTTGGCGCCGGCGTGCAATCGACGACGCTCGCGCTCATGGCTGCGCATGGCGAAATTGGGCCGATGCCGGATTGCGCCATCTTCGCGGACACGCAGGACGAGCCCGCGGAAGTGTACGATCATCTGCAATGGCTCATGTCGCCCAACGTGCTCCCGTTTCCGGTCTATGTGACGACGGCAGGACGGCTTAGCGACAGCCTGTTTCGCGGGGACGATTCCGCCCGTGTGCCCTGTTATGTCGGCGCCGGAGGGCTTTCGAAGCGGCAATGCACGACAAACTTCAAGATAAAGCCAATTCGGCGAAAGATCCGCGAAGTATTGGCAGTTGGGCCGCGCGGCTATGTGCGGGCCGGCACGGTGGAAAGCTGGATCGGCATCTCAACCGACGAGGCCGTGCGCAAGCGCCCTAGCGGCGTGCAGTTTATCATCAATCGGCATCCATTGATCGAGAAGTGGATGTCGCGGCGCGACTGCGTGCTTTGGCTGGAGGCAAATGGCTATCCTGTACCGCCGAAGTCGGCCTGCATCTATTGCGGTTTCCAAGGGAATGTGGGGTGGCGTCGGCGTCGATCCTGTTCGGAGGATTGGGCGCGCGTCATCGCACTCGACGAATGGCTGCGCCTGCCTGATCAGGTCGCTCGCTTCCGGGGCGAACTGTTCCTGCATCCGTCTCGCGAGCCGCTAGCAAGCGCCAACATCGATGCACCCGAAGCGCCGCTCTTTGCCGGCCTCTTTGGTCACGAGTGCGATGGTGCCTGCGGTGTGTAGCTACGAGATCGACTTCGAACTCATGACCGGAAATGCGGTCATGAACATCGCCCTGGTGCCGGATCAGTCTGTGCTCATATCCTCACGGAAGGCGGCCCGCTGATGCCCCGCAAGCTCCTCGTCGCCGATCTTCTCTGCGGTGCCGGCGGTTCATCCACCGGCTGCATCCAGGCTCTGCTCGCGCTCGGCTGGCAACTCGATGACATCGTGCTCGCCTGCGTCAACCACTGGCCGGTCAGCCCGGCATTCCGGGAGGCGGCGGAATGAGTGTCGAGGCGATCACATGGTCGAACAAGCGGCGGGCGGGGTCTGCCGGGGCCAAGCTGGTGCTGCTGGCGCTCGCCAACTATGCCGACGAAGACGGCTATTGCTACCCCTCTCAGGCCACTTTGGCCGACGTGACAGAGATGTCACGGGACAGCATTTCCCGGCATATCAAGACGCTCGAGAGCCTTGGACTACTGGAGCGTGAGCCGCGATTCGACAAGAAGGGGCGCCGCACCACGGACATGGTTCGCCTTCTTCTGACGGCGCAGGGTACCCCGCAAATTGCGGGGGTGGGTACCCCGCAAAAACAGGGGGTACCACCCCCGCAGGAACAGGGGGTACGTACCCCGCAAAAACAGGGGGACTTGAACCATCAGAAAGAACCCTCAAAGGAAAAGACCCCCCAAACCCCCGAGGGGGCCGGGGATGGGTTTTCAAATTCTGACGGGGAAGGGCAGGAGGGTGTGACCCCTGCCGAGGCGTCCGACACCCAGTTCGACGTGCTGTGGGCCCAATATGGCGCCGATCCGGCCGCGAGCCGTACCAAGGCGCTGCGGGCATGGGCAAGGTTGGCCTCGGCCGACCGGGCGCAAGCGCTGGCGATGCTGCCGCGCTTTCTGGACCATTGTCGGGCCGCCAGGCGCAGGATCTGCGATCCCTCGACCTATCTGGCGGAGCGGCGCTGGGAGGCGATGGCCAGCCTGCCGGCGCCGGCCGCCAAGGCCGACGAGGCGCCGAAGCGGACGGCGGAGACCGATCCGGTCCGCAAGGCGGTGATGTGGGTGCTCAATGCGACCACCAAGACCGACTGGCACTTCGTCGAGGAGGAGTCTGACGCGTGGGAGGCGTGGCGTTGCGCCTTTATCGCCGCTGGCTTCGGCCTTCGCTGGACGCGGGGGCGCCACCTTCAGGTGCAGGACGAGTTTGGCCGGTGGACGCTTTCCGCCGCGCCGGGCCGGACCTTCCCGCAACGCTATCCGCCGAAGGCGGGCAACGGCGACGGCGCTTCCGACGCCACCGGCCCGCCGGACGATCGGCCGAGCGCGGAAGAGATCGAGAAGTACATGGGCAGCGGCGGATAGGAGCGGGGCGATGGCAAGGCGAGGCAGGCCGAGGAAGGCGGGGAAGAGGACGGCATCGGGCCAGCTCTCCCGTTCGACGGTTGCGATCCTGGAACGCTCAGAGCGAGAGGTGGTGATGGCGCAGCCGCACCGGGCGGTTCTGCCCGAAGACTGCCGGATGGACCAGCGCGCGGGAACCGAGATCGGGCGCATGTTCCTGCTCGGCCGGATCTCCGAAGCCAAGTATTGGGCTGCCGAGCGCTGGCAGTCGATCATCACGCAGTTCCATGTTGTGTTGGCCACACCGATGGTTGGCGGCAGTTCCCTGGGGCGCATGGTGGCGCCAGGCATCGGTCAGGACGAGGCGTCCGGTAATAGCGAGCGGCCCGAAACCGAAGAGGAGATGCACGACCGCGTGCTTGCGCAGCATGGCGCCGCTATGCGCGTCCTGCGCGATATCGACCATGCGCCGCTGGTGTTCATGGCTTTGGAGCATGTCGTGTTGAAGGGTCTCCCGGCATCGGCGAAGCAGGTCGAGCGACTCAATCAAGGGCTATCGGCCCTGTGCAGGCTTTGGAAGATGGATGAGGACGGCGCGGGATATCCACAGAGGGCAGGAACCCGGAAGACGGCCCACAGCAAGGCGCCGTGGCCGTATGACGAGAAAGAGGTGAAAATCGTCTACGCCGACGATTGACCAATATGGCCGGATGCGGGCTATAGTCAGCGCACGAAATGAGATTGTCGGAGATGTGCCCGGAGCGGAGACGCTGCCGGGCATTGTCGTATCCGGAGGTTGGCATGGCGCGATTGAGCACTCTGCCGCCGCGCCTCTCGTCCCTTCCTTCTCGCCTCGCCGTGCAGTCGCATACAGGTCCCGACCGTGATCGGCTGCGTGCCGCGTTGGCGCCATGGCGCGCCTGGTACAAGACGGCACGTTGGCGCGCCCTGCGGCTATCGGTGTTCTCCCGTGACCTCTTCACCTGCCAGATGGCGGGTTGCGGCAAGGTCGAGGGCAATACCTCAAAGCTCGTCTGCGATCACGTCCGCCAGCACCGTGGCGACGAGGCGCTATTCTGGGATGAACGCAACCTGCAAACCCTCTGCAAGCCCTGCCATGATCGGGTGAAGCAGGCCGAGGAGCGCCGGTCCGGCCTCTGATGCCTCGCCACCGGGAGGGGGGGGTAAAAAGTCCCAATAGCCCCTCGCGTACGTACCCGCGCCCCCCTCATTCAGAGATTTTTTCCTCATGGCTGACGATTTTTCGGGGCAGGCGGCGGAGGTCGACCTGTTCGGCCTCCCGGTGCGCCCGATCCGTGATCGGCGCGGGCGGCCCTCATTCAGGAAAGATAAGGATAATCAAGACTTTGTATCGGTTCGCGTGGCGGCCGGGTGGACGCAGAAGGCAATCGCTGACGACATGGGGATCGACGAGAAGACGCTGCGGAAACATTTTTCCCGCGAGCTTGAGGGCGGTCGCCTGTTCGTCGAGGGGTTAGTGCTGGATGTGCTGCTGAAGCAGGTACGCGAGGGGCGTGCCGCCAGCATCCGCCAGCTTCGCGAGGTGCTCGCCGATGCCGGTCCACAGGCGCCACGGTCGCGCGGCAAGATGCAGACCGAAGACGACGAGGACGACGCGGCCAAGGCCGTACCGCTCGGCAAGAAAGAGCAGCGCCTGCAGGACGCACAGGATGTGCCGGCGGATTATGGCGACATCTTCGAGAAAATGGACCGGCGGCACTGATGGGTGATGTTGTGTTCGCCTGCCCCGACTGGTTCGAGAAGCTGAAGCGCGGCGAGACACCAATTCCGGCGCTGCCGCTCGACGAGGTGGCGGCGGATTGCGCAGTCGCGCTGTTCAACAAGCTTCGCGTGCCGGACGTGAAGGGCATGCCGACCATGGCGGACGCGGCCGGCGAATGGATGCGCGACATTGTTCGCGTCGCCTTCGGCTCGCTTGATCCTGAAACCGGCAAGCGTTTCGTCGGCGAGATCTTCAACCTGGTGCCGAAGAAGAACGGCAAGACCACGAACGCCGCTACGCTCGGTCTAATCTGGCTGATGATGAACCGGCGCCCGAACGTCGACGGCATGATCGTCGGCCCGACGCAGGAGGTGGCGGAGAAGTGCTTCGAGCAGGCAAGCCTCATGATCGGCGCCGACGAGTACCTCAAGCGCCGCTTCCGGGTGATCGACCACAAGAAGACGATCATCGACCAGCACGTCGACCCGGCAACCGGTGTCAAGCGCAACGCGAAGCTGAAGATCAAGAGCTTCGATCCGAAGGTGGTCACCGGCTCGATCCCCGCCTTCGCGATCCTCGACGAACTGCACGCCATGGCGCACAGCAGCTTCGCGAGCCGCGTCATCGGACAGATCCGCGGCGGTATGGTTACCAACGATGAAAGCCTGCTGATCATCATCACGACGCAGTCGGAAGTTCCGCCCTTCGGCGTATTCAAGGATGAACTCGACTACGCGCGGAAGGTTCGCAGCGGGGAAGTTACCGAGGACGTGCGCATGCTGCCGATCCTCTACGAGTTTCCCGAGGAGATGCAGGTCGCTGAAGACAAGCCGTGGAACGATCCTACCAACTGGCCCCTTGTGCTGCCCAATCTCGGCCGCTCGCTCACGCTCGACAGGTTGCAGAAAGAGTGGCGAACGGCTCAGGCCAAGGGTGAAGGCGCCGCGCGGGAGTGGGCATCGCAGCACCTCAACGTGCAGGTCGGCATGGCGATGCATGGCGGTCGCTGGGTCGGGGCCGACTATTGGGAGGCGGCTGCCGATCAGGCGATCACGCTCGACTACATCAAGAAACATTCCGACGTCGTCGTCGCCGGCGGCGATGTCGGCGGCCTTGACGATCTGTGGGGTCTCGCCGTGCTCGGCCGGCACAAGGTCACACGGCACTGGATGCTGTGGGCAAAGGCATGGGCACAGCCGATCGTGCTGGAGCGGCACAAAGAGATTGCCGAGCGCCTGCGCGACTTTGAGAAGGCCGGAGACCTTGTCATCTGCGAGCGTGTCACGCAGGACGCGGAAGAGGCGGCAGCAATCATCGTCGATCTGCGAGACAAGGGGCTGCTACCCGAAAAGGGCGGCATCGGCCTCGACCCGGCGGGCGTGCCGGCGCTGCTCGAGGAGCTGGCGATGTACGAGATCGGCGAGCCCTGCACCGCAGCCGTCAGTCAGGGCTATCGCCTCTCGTCGGCGATCTTCGGTACCGAGCGCAAGCTCGCGGACGGAACGCTCAAGCATTGCGGCTCCAGCCTGCTGACCTGGTGCGTCGGCAACATTCAAGCCGAGGCACGCGGCAGTAACGTCTATCTCACGAAGCGCACCGCCAGCTCCAAGATCGACGTGGTGATGGCCGCCTTCAACGCGATCGAGATGATGAGCCGCAACCCGTCGGCTGCCGGCGGATCCCTTGACGACTACCTCAAGAGCATGGCGGTGGCATCGTGAAGCTGCTTCGGAAAGCTGCCGCCTATCTGGTGAGGCCGTTCGGGCTGCGCGACCTGGGCCTGCCGGGTCGGGGCGAAGATGCCCTCCCGGCCGGAGAGAGTATAACGGCAGATAATGTTCTCGCGCTGTCGACGGCATGGGCTTGCGTCAACCTGCTCGCCGGCACGATTTCGGCACTACCCATAGACCTGAAGATGGCAGGAAATGGCGGGGCCGTCGAAGAGGCGCCAGATCATCCGCTCCAGCGCGTTCTTCGCGAGAGCCCCAATGCCGACCAGACGCCGATCGACTTCTGGGAATTCATGTGCATCAGCCTCGAATTGTGGGGCAATGCCTATGCCAGGATCGAAAGGAACGGCGCCAAGATCATCTCACTCGTACCGATCCGTCCGGACCTGGTGACTGTTCGTCGCACGCGCGAGGGCACTCTCGAATATCGCTGGAGCGAAGAGGGATATTCGTATGTCGAGCCCGCCGAGCGTGTCTTTCATGTGCGCGGCTTTGGCGGCGATGCTCTTGGTGGCATGTCCACACTTGCACACGGACGAAACACCTTCGGCGTCGCTCAGGCAATCGACCGCGCCGCCCGCTCGACCTTCCGGAACGGGCTACACCCGACGATCGCTTTCAAATTCGGAAAGTTTCTGAGCCCAGAACAGAGGGCATTGGTCGAACTGGATATGGTCGAGCGCTATCAAGGCGCGCGGAATGCCGGCCGCCCGATCCGCCTTGAGGGCGACGTGGGGATCGAGAAATTGTCGATCAATCCCGAAGACGCGCAGATGCTCGAAAGCCGGGCATTCTCGGTAGAGGAGATCTGCCGTATCTTCGGCGTTCCGCCCTTCATGGTTGGCCACACCGTCAAGTCTACCAGTTGGGGATCTGGTCTTGAGCAACAGGTGCTAGCCTTTCAGAAGTTCACGCTTCGTCGCCGGCTTAAGAAGATCGAGCAGGCCATTCGCAAGCAACTGCTGAGCTCCGACGATAAGGCTAAGGGCGTAACTGTTTCATTCAACCTAGAGGCGCTATTGCGTGGCGATTCATCGGCGCGCGCGGCCTTCTATACGTCGATGCTTGGGGCGGGCGTCATGACGATTAATGAGGTGCGAGCGCTTGAGGGGCTTGCGCCAGTCGCCGGCGGAGACGTGCCCCGCATGCAGGTGCAGAACCAGCCGATCACCAATGCCCGCGGCATAGGCGATAATGGCGGCCCGCTACTCGACGATGAAACCGATCAGGACGAAGCGGCCTGATGGCGCGCAGCCTCGCTTATGCGGAGGTCTTCATGACCCAGACTTATGACTACGTGCTCGATACCAAGTCGATCGGCTCTGAAGGCGAATTCGAAGGGCATGCTTCGACCTTCGGCAACGTCGATCAGGGCGGCGATGTCGTCGAGCCTGGCGCCTTTATCGAGAGCATTGTGCGCTCCAAGAAAGAGGGGCGCACGATTCCAATGCTCTGGCAGCACAAGCAGGATGAGCCAATCGGCATCTGGACCGATATCGCCGAAGACGCGAAGGGTCTTTATGTGCGAGGTCAGCTCATTCTAGACGGCGATCCCGTCGCGCAGCGGGCCTATGGAAAGCTCAAGGCCAAAGCGCTCGGCGGCATGTCGATCGGCTACCGGATCCCGCCGGGTGGCATCATCGAAGATGACAAGCGCCCAGGTGTCAGTCGGTTGAAGACGATCGACCTACGCGAGATTTCGCTCGTGACCATGCCGATGAATATCCAGGCGCGCATCACAAGCGTGAAGGCCGAAGTGGCTGAAGCGATCGAGAGATTGAAGGCCGGGGACCGGCTTTCCGAACGCGAGTGGGAACGGTTGCTGAAGGCGGAGCCATTCGGCCTTTCCAACTCACAGGCTGAGCGCGCCGTGCGCATCAACCTGAAGCGTGGTCAGGGGGATCCTGACGGCACGGCGACCAATGGGGCCGATTTCCTGCGAGCACTGCTCACGGGCGGCTGATCCCCCGACAATCAAAGGAATATCACTATGCAGATCCATACCCGTCTCGCGGGCGGTGTCGCGCGCCTTGTCGCCGACCGTCAAGGCCTTCCCGTCATCTGCTTCGAACCGCCGAACGACCAGGGCACCAAGAGTGCCGAGCAGCTTGCCGGCGAGGTGAAGACCCTTTTCCAGAAGTCCCTCGACCAGGTGAAGGAGGTTGCCGAAAAGGCACTCTCCGAGGCCGGCAAGGGCATCGATATGACCAATTCCGTCAAGGAAAAGACGGACGATGCCCTGATCAAGATGAATAGCCTTATGGAGCAGGTCGCCGACTACGAGCAAAAGCTCGCGGCTGCCCGGCGCGGCGGCGAGCCTGACAAAGAAAAGTCGATCGGCGACCTGTTTGTCGAAGACCAGAAGGTGAAGGACTTCCTTGGATCTGCACAGCCGCGCGGTCGCGTCGACATGCAGGCCAAGGCAACGATCACCTCGGCGACCACCGATACTGCCGGCTCCGCCGGCGCGGCGCGCGTCGATACCCGTCTGCCGGGGATCGTCGCGCCGCCGGATCGGCGCATGACCGTCCGCGACCTGATCACGCCTGGTCGCATGGACGGCAACGCGCTGGAGTACGTCAAGGAAACCGGGTTCACCAACAATGCAGGAATGGTGGCGGAAGCGGCTGCAAAGCCGCAGTCTGATATCAAGCTGGCGCTGGTGACGACCACGGCGAAGGTGATTGCCCATCACTCCAAGGCCTCTCGCCAGATCCTCGACGACGTCGCGCAGATTTCCTCCTACATCGACGGTCGGCTGCGTTATGGGCTCGCCTTCAAGGAGGAGGGGCAGCTTCTCAACGGCGACGGCACGGGGCAGAACCTGCTCGGTATCATCCCGCAGGCGAGCGCCTTTGCCGCTCCGATCACCCTTACCGACCCGACCAGTATCGACCTGATGCGCCTCGCCATGCTGCAGGCAGTGCTGGCGGAATACCCGGCGACTGGCCATATCATGAACCCGATCGATTGGGCGTGGGTTGAGACGCTGAAGGACACTACGGGTCGCTACATCATTGGCAATCCGCAGGGTGCAATCGCCCCGACGCTGTGGGGGCTTCCGGTGGTGCAGACACAGGCAATGGCGGTCGATAAGTACCTTACGGGTGCTTTCCGTCTTGGTGCGCAGATCTTCGATCGCTGGCTCGCCCGCGTCGAGATCGCGACCGAGAACGAAGACGACTTCATCAAGAACCTGATCACGATGCTCTGCGAGGAGCGCCTGGCACTCGCTGTCTATCGGCCTGAGGCATTCGTGTATGGCGATTTCGGGCGCGTCGCCTGATCCGTCACCTGATCTTCCTCTAGGGGCCGGCGGCCTGCGCCGGCCTTCCCTTCAACTGGGAGACCGAAAATCATGAAGACCTACAAGGTACTTCGGGCGCACGAAGGTGATCGCTTCTACAAAGCCGGCGAAACCCGCCACCTTGACCAGACCGAAGCTAGCCATCTGGTCGCACTGAAGGTGCTTGAGGAACACACGGCCGATGCCGCCGCCCTCAAGCCGGAAGAGATGACCAAGGGCGAGCTGGTCGAACACATCCTCGCCGAGGGACGCAGGGATTTGGAAGGCCGGAGCCTCGAAGAGCTGCGGGACGCGGTTGCATACCGCGAGAAAGCGCTCACCAATTCCAGCGATACCGAGGGCGAGGGTGAACCCGCCCATGGGCCGCGCGGTGAGCCGCCGCCGACTGAGAAGGCGGAACCGCCAGCCAAGAACAAGGCGGAGCCGGCGCCGAAAAACAAGGGTGAGTGACATGCGAGCCGTCATCATCGATCCGCCCGGCGAGCTTTTCCCTATCGCTGACGTGAAGGCACATCTTCGCGTCGATGGTGGCGATGATGACGGCTATCTTGAGGGACTCGTCGCCGCCGCAGCCGGGTGGATAGGCGGTCCGGCCGGGTGGCTCGGCAGATCGTTGGGTATGCAGACGCTTGAGGTGACCGGACGATGTTTCGATGACCGGGGCCTCGGTGTCATCATGCTTCCCGCCCGGCCGGTCGCGGAGGTGGTTGCGGTCTCCTATGTCGACACGAGCGGCGTAGAGCGCGCGATAGAACCGGAGCAATACCGACTTATCGGTGATATCGGCATCAATCCCGTTCCGGGCTTCACATGGCCTTCCACCGCCGACGTGCCAGAGGCCGTGCGCATTCGTTACAAGGCGGGCTATGAGGCCGGCCATATTCCCGCGCCGATCCGGTTGGCGATCCTCATGCTGGTTGGCCAGTGGTACGGGAATCGAGAGGCGGCGAGCAACAGGCCACAAGTCGAGCTTCCCTTCGCAGTCGAAGCATTGCTGATGCCGTTCAAGGTGCTGGCATGACGCGTGCCGGCGATCTGAACAAGCGCGCGCGCTTCGAGCGGTCGACCCCCGCGCCTGATGGGGCGGGGGGAAACGTTCTGGTGTGGTCGGAGCTGATCACAGTCTGGGCGCAGTTCTCGCCCGAGCGCGCACGCGAGCGGCTGCAGGCCGGGCGGCTGGCCAGCATGTTCGGTGGCGTCGTGCGCATCCGTTCCTCGCAGGCCACACGGGAGATCACGCAGAAGGACCGGGTGGTGCTGGATGGCGTGATCTACAACATCCGTTCCGTGGCCAACCCGGACCAACGCCACGACATGCTGGAAATGGGCGTCGAGGCCGATGGCACAAATTGAGTTTGCTGTCCGCGTCAAGTTCTCTTGGCGGGTGAAGCCTCTGCTATGGGCACTTACATGGACGGCGCCCATCATCAACCTGGTTGATAGGCGTGAACGCACGTTGGGCTGGGTTGTGGATTTCATCGTCGCCCATGGCACCCGGTGCACGTTCGATGGCGCTTAAGGCCAGGATGATCGGCCGCGATGCGCTGCTGAAGAAGATCCGCGAGGTCGTGCCGAATGCCGAGGTGGAGTACGCCAAGGCGATCGAGATCGGCGCCAAGGAGCTTGCGGAGGCGATCCGCGCGCGGGCGCCAAGAAAGACGGGCAAGTATGCGGCCTCGATCGAGGCCGGGAAAATCGCCGGGCGTAATGACGGCCGCGCTCCCATTGGGATCCAGCGGACCAAGGATCCTCATGCCTGGGGAATCTTCGCGGATTTCAGGTGGCGGTTTATCGAGTTCGGCACCAAGGGGCACATCATAAAGCCAAATAAAGCGCGGCGGCTGGCGTTCACGGCTTCCGACGGGACGCAGGTCTACGCCGCGCGGGTGAAGCACCCCGGATCGACCAGGCGCCCGCATATCTTCCCGACCTATCGTGGGATGAGCAAACGCATCCGCTCGCGCGTCGCGCGGGCGATCAACAAATCGCTCAAGAAGACCTTCGGGAAATAGCGATGTCGGACGGATCATGGGACCTGCAGAAGGCGGTCTATGAGGTGCTCGCCGGGGGCGCGTCGCCGGCTGTCGGCGTGCCGGTACTGGCGGACGCGCCGCAGGACACGCCGGTGCCCTATGTCGAACTCGGCGACAGCGACACCGTGCCTGACGATGTGCAGTGCGTGAGCGGGCTCGAGGAAACGATCACCCTGCATGTGTGGACATCCGGCGGCAGCCGCCTGCAGGCCAAGGAGATCATTTCGGATATCCGGCTGGCGCTGCATCTCAAGGATCTCGCGGTGAGCGGCCGGCACGGCGCCCATGCCGTGATCACCGCGACCCGCCTCTATGCCGACGGCGACAATGACGAGTTCGTTCATGGCGTCGTCACCCTACGCGTCAACCACTACGGCCCGGAGGAGGGCTGATCATGTCTCTCGAAAATGCCCGCGAACTCTATATCAAGCGCTCCAATGGCGACTCGCCCGAGACCTTCTCGACGGTATGCGGCGTGCGCACCCGCTCGCTGCAGATGTCGAATGCTCAGATCGACACTACCATTCCCGATTGCGACGACCCTTCCGCCCCCATCGTGGCGACGGCGGCGCCGGGGCGGCAGACCCTGACCTTCAGCGGCGACGGGCTGTTTGTCAGTTCCGATAGCGGGGTGGCGGTCGCGGATGATGCGCGACTGCAGCGGGTGACCAACTACCAGATCCGGGTGGTCGGATACGGCGTGTTCGAGGGTCCCTTCATGGTGGCCGATTTCGAGCTCAGCGGCGACATGGAGGAAAAGATGGCGTTCTCCGCCACCTGGGTTCCGACCGACGCCGGGACACTGACGTTCACGGCGGAAGCGTGATGCCGGCGTATAACAGCGAAAAGGGCGAAGTTCCGCTCGAGATCGGCGGCGTCGAACTGGTCATCGCCGCCACCATGGGCGGGCTGGCGCAGGTGTCGTCGAAACTCGGATGCCAGAGTTTCGGCGAGCTTTACATGAAGCTCGCCAATGTCGAGATCAATGCGCTCCTCGCCGGGGTGGAATGCCTGACGGTCCGCGGGGATGTGGGCAAGGCGATGAAGGCGCTCACCCTGAGAGACCTGCCGGCCTGCAAGACGGCGTTTCTGGCCGCGATGATGCTGCACGCGGATACCCCCGAGGGAAACGCGGAAGCCGCCGGGGAGAGCATGGGCCAATCCCCTGGCGGCGCTGGCAGCAATTCGCCTTCGGCGCCCTCGGATGGCCGCCCGCCGTCTTCTGGGCCGCGACCCTGAACGAGTTTTTCGCCGCGCATGACGGATGGTGCGAGGTAAACGGCATCAAGAAACGCATCGATCCACCGTCGCGTGAGCGGCTGGAAGAACTGCAGCGCAGGTATGGCTAGATGGCTACCGATATTGAACAGATGGTGCTCAGCATCAGCGCCGACACCCGCTCGGCGGTGCGCGCGCTGAAGAAGTTCGGCGTCGATGTGAACAACGTCGCGAACGACAGCGAGAAGGCCTTCACCCGCCCAGAGAAGCAGGTGGAGCGGCTCGGCCACGCGATGGGTAAAAGCTCGGTGCAGACCGCGAACCTGGCTGCCCAGTTTCAGGATATCGCTGTGCAGCTTCAGTCCGGCACCTCTCCTTTCACGGTTGCGCTCCAGCAGGGGACGCAGATCTCGGCGGCGCTCGGTGGCGGACAGGGTGGGCTGGGAGGTACGGTCAAGGCGCTTGGCGCGGCGTTCCTGTCGGTCGTCAGCCCGGTGTCGCTGGCGACCATCGCCCTGATCACCCTTGGCGGCGTCGGGGTGCAGTATCTTACCAGCCTGTCGAGCGGGACCAAGGATCTCGACGAGACGCTGAAAGAGCATAAGGCGCTGATATCGAGCATCAAGGAGGCTTATGGCGATGCCGCCGCCGGGTTGGAGCAGTATTCCCGGCAGAGCAGTGATGTCCTCGCGACGCAGGCCCGCGCCTCGGTGGCGCAGCTGGCGGCCTCGCTACAAAGCGAGGTCGAATCGGTGTTGAGGGATCTTGGCGGGCGTATTGGCTCGCATGGGCAGAGCCTGTTCAAGGTCGACGCCGAGTTCGCCCCGTTCCGGGATGCAATCATCGAGCTGCGCAAGACGGCGCGCGAGGGTGAGCCTGATATCGCCGCCTTTCGGCGCTCGGTGGCTGCTATCGCCAATGCGGACCCGACAAACAAGGCCTTGCAGGAACTGGCCGCCCGAGTGCTGGATCTGACAGGCGATGCCGACAGGGCTGGCGGCGCCCTTGATGCCATGCGGCGCGGTCTCGATGCAATCACCGGCTCGGCCTCGGTCGGGGCGCAGGCGATACAGGACTACCGGGCGGCGATCGAGGACCTGTCGAAGATCGCCCTTCCCGACCTGTCGCCGCGCCAGCAGGCCGATGCGGCTTTCGCTCAGGCCATGTTCACGGCGCCCGATGCGGCGGCGCGCAAATCGGCCGAAGAGACCTATGCCGCCAGCCTCACGCGCATCAATACGGAGGAGCAGAAGCTCGCCGACGAGCGCGCCAAGCGGGAAGCAACACGCGCGGCGAAGCGCGGCGCGAGATCTACCGAGCGGGATCAGGAACGGATCAATCAGGTCATCGACGGGCTGACATTCGAGGCCGAGCAACTGGGCCGGACGGCGCGCGAGCAGGAGATTTACAATGCGGTGGCTGCCGCCGGCGTCGATATCACGTCGCAATATGGGCAGCAGATCGCGGGCCTCGCCGGCCACCTCTACGACATGCAGGCCGCGCAGCAGCAGGCGATCCAGCAGATGGACGAGATGCGCTCGCGGGCCTCCAATGTGCTGTCAGGATTTTCCCAGGATATCCGCAACGGTGTCGATGCCGCCGATGCACTGAAAAACGCCCTCGGGAGGGTGCTGGATTCGGTGATCGACATCGGCCTCCAGAGTGCCGTGACAAACCTCTTCGGTAAATCGGGAACGGCGGATGCCGGTCTTCTCGGCGGGCTGTTCTCGGGCCTGTTCGGCCGCGCCGGCGGCGGTCCGGTGCAGGGAGGGCAGGCCTATACGGTAGGCGAGCGCGGGCCGGAGACATTTATTCCCAACGTCTCCGGCCGCATCGCCCCGAACCATGCGCGCGGCCAATCCTCCGAAACCTTTGCCCCGGTGTATCAGATCGACGCGCGCGGCTCTCAGATGAGCGAGCAGCAGTTCCGCCGCATCCTCGACGAGAACAACAGGCGCGTTGTGGCCCAGGTACGCGGCGGTGTGTCCGGGTGGGTATCTGAAGATCAGGTGAGATCCGGGGCACAGAGGGGAACGGGGTAAGCATGGTGGAGGCTACCGCCTGAAATCCTCCTGTCTCGCCTTTAGTTCCTCTGCTGTTGGCGGTGGCGGGGGTTCGCGAAACTCAATGTTGCAGCCCTTGGACACGGATGCTGCCTTGAGTGACTCCATCTCGCCTTTCAGCCGCGCCAGTTCATAACTGGCCTGATCATCGCCACGGACGAGGAATGCAGCAGGCCAGAAAACGACAATGGCTGCCGTTGTCGCAATGGCATCGCTGGTAGCCTTGTTGTTCTGAATATCGGTCAGGGGCAACAGCCGGTCGGAAACCCGCGTGGCTTCGGCGGCGATCTGTTCACAGTCATAGTTTTCATAAGGTATAGGCGAGACATAGGCCGAAGTGATCTGCGATGCCGGCTTGGCGCATGCTCCTGCGGCAAGCATTGCTGCCACGGCAACTTTTGTAATTGATTTCATCCCGCTTCCCCGGTCATTTCCATGCGTCAACTTAAGCATCCTTTCCTCGGGTGCGTAAGCAGGCGTGCGCCAAGGGCATCATATCCATGGTCGATTTTTCTAGCGCCATCGCCGCACAGCTGGCGGGGCGGACGGTGCGATGCGGCATCCTCGTGCGGTTCGACTTTCCGACGGGAACCAAGCGGGTATGGAATGGGCACCGTGTGCTGCGCACCTCGGATGATCAGCTCTGGTATCCGCTGCGGGTGGTGAGCGATATTTCGGGGCTGAGCCAGGCCGTCAACGGTGCCGCCCCGCCGCTTGATCTGACCGTATCCGGGGTCGATCCTGATTTCGCCGCCAAGGTGAAAGGCGATCGCGCGAACTGGTACAATAGCGTCGTCATCGTACACTGGCAGTTCTTTAATGAAGAGTGGCAGGTCCTTGACGCCCCCATGCCCTTCCGCTTCGCCCAGCTCAAGACGATGTCGGCAAACCGGCAATGGGACGATAGCGGAAAGCGCCATGTCTGGACGGTGACAATCAGGGCTGAAGGGCCTTTCATCAATAATCGCCGCCCCCGTCACGGGTTTTACACGGATAGCGATCAGAAAGCGCGGTCCCCCGGTGACCGGTTCTTCGACCGAGTCGCGGGGATCGAGGGCAAGGTGGTCACATGGCCATGAGGGCGGATCTCCCCGCGTTCCTGCGACGCATGGCCTCCGAGCCTTTCGTATGGGGGTATTTCGACTGTTCGCTTGTGATCGCGGACTGGTGGCTTGCCAATCACGGCATCGATCCGGCCGCCCATCTGCGTGGCGCCTATGACAGCCGGGAGAGCTGTCACGCGCGGCTTGATCGAGAAGGCGGGCTATTGAGGCTGGTGGCGCGGCTGGCGCGATCTGTCGATGCCGCGCGGATCGATGACCCCGCGCCGGGCGCATTCGCGATCGTACGGGCACAGGGAACGCACCTGGCGGCAATTTGCACGCCCGGGCTGCGCTGGGCGATCAAATCGGACCATAGCGTGCTGGTGACGTCCTCTGTCCATCCTGTCGCGATGTGGAGCGTTTGATGTATGCCGCTCTGACTGTGATGGTGCTTCTGGCGTTGACCGTTCCGGCTTCGGCGGATGCCGGGCTAGGAGCGCTGATCGCCTTTGCGTTTTTGCCCGCCTCCACATCCGCCAGCGTGATCGCGGCGGCATCAAGCCTGATCACGCTCGGCATCAGCGTGGGCGTGAGCTATCTCGCCGCCGCACTATTGGCGCCATCCACCCGCGCGCCGACGCCGCAGGAGGTCAAGACCACGCTGCGTAACTCTGTGGGGTCGCGCTGGCGCCATTACGGGCATGTGCTGGTCGGCGGGTCGATGGCGATGACGGAGGCCAAGGACGGGGACCTGCACCGGGTGATCGCCTTCGCCTCCCACAAGATGCACGCGCAACTCGGCTGGGTGATCGATGGGCGCGGTGTCGCTGTTGACGGGGCGGGATGGGTGACTTCGGCGCCCTATCCAGCCAATACGGTAAGGATCGAATACCGGCCCGGCGATGCCTCGCAGACGGCCTATAGTAGCCTCGTGTCGGCTTTGGGGTCGCCATATTGGACCACGGATCATCGCGGCGACGGCGTCGCTCACGCCTATCTGCGGGCGCGCAACACCGAGCCCGAACAGCTTTCAGCTACCTATCCCAATCGCTTTCCCGAGCTTCAGGGGATTTTCGAAGGGGCTGAGGTCTACGACCCGCGCACCGCGAGCGTAGGCTACACCGCAAACTTGGCTCTTGGCCTTCGCGACTACCTGACCCATGTGGATGGCTTGCAGATCGACCCGGCCTATATCGACGATGCCGATTTCATCGCTGCGGCCGATGCCTCTGATGTGCCGGTGCCGATCAAGGTAGGGGGCACAATCCCGCGCTATTACGGCGCGCTCAGCTACAAGTATGACGCCGAGCCGCAGAGCGTCCTGTCGCGTTTCATCACGATGTGCGACGGCGATATCCGGCTCAAGCCTAACGGCAAGATTGGATTTTCGGTCGGGGTGTGGGTGGAGCCGACCGTCACCATTACCGATGAACAGATCATCGATATCGACCTATCCGATGGTGGGGGGCCGCTACGCGAGGCCAATGAGTACAGACTGAAGTACACCGACACCAGCCAATATTGGGCCGAGGTGGAGGCCGAGCCGTGGCGGATCGAGGACGAGATCTCCGATTATGGCGAGGTCCGGTCGGTGCCTATCGAGGCCTATGAGGTCCAGCACCACAACCTCGCCCGCCGACTGATGAAGATCGCGGCGTTTCGTGGCTCGCCGCGCTGGCAAGGCAAGATCAAGACCACGCTGGCTGGCCTGCGCGCCTGGGACCAAAGGTGGATCCGGGTGCAGATCGCCGACATGGAGATCGACGAGACGTTCGAGGTGTCCGGCGTCGAGTTCGACATGGCGTCGATGACGGTTGTGCTCGGCATCGCCTCGTTCTCGGCGGCGGCTTACACCTTCGACCCCGCGACAGAGGAAGGTACCGCGCCGACCGCCGCCGAGGCGGTGCCGGAATCGACACTGCCGGTTCCTGCCGACTTTGCGGCGACGGGGAGTTCGATCGCGGTTTCTGACGGGGTATCCACGCCCGCCATCATCGCCACATGGACCGAGGCGAGCCGGCCGGGCATCCGCGTTGAAGTGCAGTATGCCAACCAGTCGGATGGGATATGGCAGCCGGGCGGGTCGGCGGACGATGGCGAGCAGCGCCTGCTGGTACTCGGCCTCGCCAATGGCGCCACCTATGACGTGCGCGGGCGCAATGTCGGCGTCGGTAGCGCCTCCGGATGGGTAACGATTTCCGGCGTAACGGCGACTGCGGACAGCGCGGCTCCCGCGGCACCCGTCATCACTAGCCTATCGGGGACAACGTCCGCCTCCATCACCTGGAAGATGCCGAATTCGCCGAATGTTGTCGCCGCCCGCGTCTATCGCGGCCCTACCGGGGCATTCCCCGGGCCCGGAGGCGACATATCCGGCCCGATCTATGGAGCGCCCAACGCGCTCGGCTCCTATGACGACAGCCCCGGCGCCGGCCCCTGGTATTACTGGGTCAAGGCGGAAAACGGGTCTGGTGTGCAATCGGCCGCGGATGGCCCGGAAACGATCACCCTGTCATGACAGTAGAATGGCCTGAAATCCTGAAGCCAACCCGGATCACGGACCCGTACCTTGCCGGCAGCTACACCTCTGGCGGGCGCACCAGCTCGGGGCTTGAGCAGCGGGTGTATTCCGACGCGGGCTACTGGCGCCTGTCCTATTCCATCCCCATACGCAATCGCGCGCAGGTTCTGGCATGGCGAGCCATGGCGGGGCGGCTGGCGGCCGGCGAGGATATGCTGGTGAGGGTCTATGACATGCACCGCACAGATGGCGCGCTTGGCGATGTGCAGGAGGCCCGTGTCGCGGCGGATGCGGCGATCGGGTCGACGACAATCCAAATCGAGGCGTCCAATCTAGATATCGAGATTGGAGCCCACCTCACCATCGGCGCGAGGCTCTACCGGGTGATGATCATCGCCGCCAAAACCCCGTCGCTGTCCACGCCCGATCGTCTATCGAGCGACCTTCCGTGGGATGACAGTGCGGTGTGGCTTGAGGAACCTCTGGATGCGCCGACTCTATGGACGCTCGTAGTTCTTCCTCCAGTTCGTGACGATCTGACAACTGGCATGGTCGCCGACTTCAGGTATCTGGCCTTGCTGACCGTGCCGGAGGACCCGTCGTCCCTCCAACTCGATCTTGATGTCGGCAAGTTTGCCGATCCGACGCTGGCGCTCGTCGAGGCGATCTAGGCTCTCAAGGGGTTCACAATGACTGTCAGTTTTCCTCCGCTCGTCCCTGGCGAGGCGGCCGCCTATACGCGTCAGAAGATCAATTCGGCCTTCGCCACGCTTGATGCATTGGTCGACATATCGCCGGATATCCAGACGGCGATCAACGAACCCCCGATCCGCCTGCGCCTGGATGCGACGCCGCTATGGCGGCCGGGGAGCGGGCCTGAACGGTTCGTGAGCGATATCATCGGTGGTGAGAATGCCGCGCCATCCGTTCCGGAGTCGTGGATCATCACGGCGGATCGGGGGCTGGTGACGCGTCTGACCGGGGCGGCGAAGATCGCCCATCGGGGGTTTCAGGCGATCGAACCCGGCCGCACCTATCGCGCCCGCGCAGTCGTCCAGCGCCGCATCGATACGCCTGATCCGGCAGGTGACGCCGTGGCGCTCAAGGCCGCGTGGTATGCGGCGCCGGGGGACTACATTTCGTCGACCACTCTCATGCTGTGGGACGAGCTGACGGTGTCCGATGGTCGGGTATCAACCGAAAAGCAGATCGCGGCATCCGCCGGCTCCGGTATCGACGCCATTGCACCCTCCAGTGCACGCTATGCCCGCCTTTACGTCGAGACATGGGGCACGACGCAGAAGACCGATGTCGAGGTGCTGGCCCTCGCTGATGTCACCGATGCCGAGCTGTGGTCGCCGGACGTCTCCAGCCTTACCTCCCGCATCGGCGCGATCGAGAGCCTGGATCTTGGCTCGCGCATGGCTGCAATCGAATCCGAGATCGGGGCCGCATCAAGCCTGACCTTCTCCACGATCGGGGATTTCGAGGCCGCCACCATCGCCGCGACGCCTGACGCGGTCCGCGTGCTTGGCGAAGACGCGCCACATGATGGCAAAGGGTCCTATTGGATTCGCTCCGATGCCATGAACGGAACGCTCCAATCCGTTGATGGCGCCTGGTGGAAAAAGACCCGGTTCGACGCCAACTTCGTCATCTGCCCTCTGGATTTCGGCGCGGTCGGCGATGGGGTCGCGGATGACGCTGCCGCGATCAATGCCGCGCTGGATGCGATACGGGTCCGTGTTTCCTTCCTGAGCGGCCTCACCTCGGCTCGAATGAGCGCCTGTGATTTTGTCTTTGACGGTCAGGGTGGCACCTATGTCGTTTCGGATAGCATCAATGCGACCGACATCACGGCATGGAATCTTCGTCTCCAGAACCTCGTATTGATCGGTAAGTGCACGGGCAAGCCGATGCTCGATCTCAGCGGGTCGCGCGGCTATACGTTGTCCAATATCCACTTTCATGGTGACCGCGCGAACATGCCTTCTCACGCGTGGGTCGCGGCACGTTCGGCCACTACCGGTTTTTCGGGTGGCGCCCTGTATTTTCAATGTTCGTCGGACGGTCATTTCAGCAAGGCCGTCTACAACAAGTATGCGCAGGAAAGCTCCAAGGAGATCTATTGCCGCTGGTATCAGTTCAACCCTGATGCGGACGCTGTCGCGATCCATCAGGGTGCGAACGTATTCGCGATGACATCGGAATTCACGACACTTCTTACCGGGTCGCATTCCTTTATCCACAACAGCTATGATCATTCCGTATGGGCCTATATCGCGGTCGACCACTCGACCAATGTACTCGGGGTAACCAATGCGCTGAACGCGGTCATCACGGTCGACTATCCCACGCCGTTCGAGGTCGGGAAGAAGATCGGGTTCACTGGCGTGGGCATGGCCGGGCTCGACAAGCTCACCGGCACGATCACCAGCATCGTCGGGTCGACGATCACCACGGATATCGACACGACGGCCCTGCCGACATTCTCCGGCGGGGGCATCATGCACCGGACGCAGACCGGGCCTACGCTTCATATCGTGGACCCGAAGGGCACCCATTACCGGGATTGCTATTCGGTCAATTTCGGCGGACCGACGCATATCATCTTCGAATTCTCAGAGTTGCATCCCACGGGAAGCCTTGAGGATATAGAATTCGAGGTTCTGTTCGAAGGATCGGGAACAGAGGACGCTATCCTCTTCGCCCCGCATGATCGGGACTGCATCCTCTCCGGCTTCTGCCTGCGCACCTATACCGGCTATACGACCGAGTCGATCATGCATTGCGGGCCGGAGGCCGGCGGGTCGCTCACCATCCACGCCGAATACATTCAGTCCACCGGCAACGCCTATGGTCAGGATGTGTTCAAGCGCGAGCCGGGGGATACATCCACCATTTATGGCGGTACGGCGGTTCTTGATAGTACTGCAGCATCAGATGGGTTCGTGGGGACCATGGTGACGCCGCGTGACACTGGAATCCCCTTCATCGCCGGGCCTTATAACGGCTACAGAGCAGTGGTGGCGGCCCCGCTCTATGGGTCTTTTGGTGCGGGCGGCACGGCAGGATTTGACTGCGTGCAGGCGCCCAATAACGTCATCAAGGGAAATCTGTTTGTGTCCGTCCCGGACAACGGGGACGGAACAGGGGTCGTCAATGTGACCATGCCCTATGCCCCGAGAAACTACATGACCTTTATTGGCAGCAATACCGTTACCAAGGAAATCGTGCTCGGCACGCTTCCCGCGGGGTCGACGACGCTGGTGCTGTTTAAGGCGCTCGGGTCCTACCCCGTCGCGTCGGGGCAAGGCATCTCCATGAACGTGGAGTACTTCGTCGACTCGTAAGGTCGTCACCTTCTCTTTCAAGTCCCCGCCACGCCGCCTCCGGGCGGCTTTTTCATGTCCGCAAATCCTGCGCGCTGCGGGATGCCTATCCATGTCTGGAGATCTTCATGGCCCCCGGAATTAACGTCGGCACCAACGATCCTGATGTGGTGTTCACGCTGCCAAATATTGATCTTACCGGCAGCGACATCGACCTTTCTTTGTCGTGGCAGGGTGGATCACTGCGCCTGACATCGGAATCCGGTCGCCTTGTCGTGGCGGCGGATGGTGCGGGCAACAGCACTATTACCTGGCAGCATACGATCAGCGAATCGCAGATGTTCCGCGCGCCGCTGGTCTATGACCTCTGGCGGACGATCGACGGCCGCACGTCGAAGCTTGATGCCGGCCTCTTCGCCATTGCGAGAAGTGGCGCGATCATAGGGTCTTCGTCAGCCTCCATACTTGTTCCTGGCGTTCAGGGGCCCGCTGCTTTTGTCCCGCGCGGCGCGTGGCAAGCCGGAACCTATCAGCCGCGCGATGCAGTGACGCATAACGGATCCACCTGGTGGACGCAGGTAGAGACGACGACCGAGCCGGGCGCCGCCGGCGCGGACTGGGAGATTCTGCTCGACGGCACCGGTGCTGCGGCCGACCGGCAGGCGGCGGCGGATGCGGCGGCGCTCGCGGTGCCGGCCGCCACGACCGCCGGGAATGCTGCCGAACTGGCCACAACCGCACGGGACGACGCGATCGCCGCCCGCGATCAGGCCATCGCGGCGACCCGTTACACCCGCATCGCGGCAGATGGCCATGCGCTGGTCGCGGGCTCCCGCATCCTTGCCGATCTCTCGGCCGGGCCGCTGACATGGTCCATGCCGGCAGCGCCGAGCGCGGGCGATATTGTGGGGCTGATGGTCGATGGCGATGCCGCCGCATCCCCTCTCACGCTTGAAGCAGGGGACGAGAGTTTCCTCGGTGGATCGACGCTCATCGTCGATCTCGCGGGCGCGCGGCTCGATCTCGTCTATGTCGATGGTCTTTGGAGGTTTTGATGCGGGTCTCAGACACGGCCGGATCGGCACGCATCGGTGTGCTCGATGACACCGGGGTGATGATCTATCCAGACAGCTACGAAGTGACAGCGGTCACCCGCGACCCGGCCGGCAATCTGCTGACGAAGACCATCTCCGATGGATCGACGACGTGGGTGCAGACAGTTACCCGCGACGCTTCCGGCAATTTTTCAACTGTTAGTAGGTGGGTGCGCCAATGAATGAGATCGATATCGAGATGGCGGGTGGTCTCACCAAACCCGGCATGCTCCGCGCTCTTCCAGGATCAGCCTTGTGGACCGCGCTCCGGCTGCGCAGCGCCATGTCCGCCGCCAAGGTTCCGGTGCTGACCGCGTCCCCGCCGACTATCACGGTGCCTGGCGCCACCAATCCCTACGGAGGATCAGAGACGTTTTTCCACGCGCCTGACGTGCGAGATCGGTGCTTTACCTTTCTCCGTGGTTCGTGGGCGGAGTTCAATGTCGGCGGAACCCGGTACATGGGGCCTGGTGCCGTGGTCACCTATAGTCCTTCGTTGACCACGGGCGGCTCGGCTCCGCTCTGGTCGTTCATGTGCGATGCTCCCGATCTTGCCATTACTTTCAGATCGCCGAGTAGCGGCGTGCGCATCCTGATTGACGGTGAATTCGCCCACGAGGGTGGTCTCGCGATCGGCGAAGGCTCTGGCGCGCCCTGGCACATCAGAATTGAGCACGGATCCCGCAAGCCGCGCCTCTACGAGATTTATGCCAACGGGAACTTCTATGTTCGCGGCATCCGGTGCGCCTCGGCGCTGGATCGTGTGTGGCCGGCGCCGCAGACCTATGATGACCTTCGCGGCGTCATCATAGGTGATAGCTTCACGGAGGGTGGCGCGAACGGTCTTCCCGAAGACTTGTGGGGTTATGGCTTTGGGGCCAGTCTGCCCTATCACCTTGGCACGCGCGATCTGCGTGCGTCGGGAAGCGGCGCGACCGGCTATCTCGCGGACGCTTTGGGCACGCGCTACAACGCGTTCCAGCGTCTAGGCGACCTGACGTCTGCCAATCCGCACTTCGCCCTCCTGCCGCTTGGAACCAACGACAACGAGGCCGTCATGTCGGCCGAGCAGCAGGTGTCGGACTATCTCGACCTCGCTCAAGCGGCGCTGCCGAACTGCCTGTTTTTCGTGTTCTCGAAGTTCGCGAACAGCTTTCCGAGTTCCTACGATACGTCTAGCCAGTACCGCGACGGCCAGCGAGCCGCCTGCGCGGGCCGCAAGCGCGTCTGGTACACGGACACGGTCGGCTACACGCAGGCCGGCCCGAACTACCAGCAGACCGCCTGGGTCACGGGCGGCGGCACGGTGTACGCGCCCAACGGCGTCGGCAATGCCGACCTGGCAGTCGGCCGCCCTGCACCCTACACGCCGGACTCCACTCATCCCAACGAGTGGGGCCATCAGCAGGTGTACGCGCCGCGCATGGCGGCCGCCGTGCGCGACGGCCTCGATCAGATGATCGCACAGGACCTCTTGGTCTAGCGCCACCCCATAATCCGGAGACCGCCATGCGGCTGGTTGAAAACTGGCGCGCCGTGCTGGCGCGCGCGTGGAGCGTCCGCTTGCTCCTGCTGGCCGGGCTGCTGTCCGGTTTTGAGGCCGCGATGCCGTTCGTGGGGGATTTTTTGCCGATCCCATCCGGCGCGCTCGCTGCCCTTACCACCCTCGTCGTGGCCGGCGCCTTCGTGGCGCGGATCGTGGCGCAGAAGGATATCCGCTGATGCCCACCCAGAAGCTCAAGCCCAGCAAGCGGGCCTCGGTCGCGCTCGCCGCCGTCATGGCGGCGGCGCTCTCGATCGGCGGCCTCTGGTATGTCGCGGCGCCGGGCGGCAAGCAGTACCCGGCCGCCGTCGTGCTGGCGGTCGAACACATCATCAAGGATTGGGAAGGGCTACGCCTCACCTCCTATCGCGACATGGTCGGGGTGTGGACGATCTGCTGGGGCGAAACCAAGGGCGTGCGCGCCGGCATGCGCAAGACCCGGCCCGAATGCGAGGCCATGCTCTATGAGCGGGTCGACCGCGATTATTACGGTGCGATCGCCAAGTGCGCGGCGCCGAACTTCGCGAAGGCGCCGGTGTCTGTGCAGGCCTCCATGATCTCGGGCGCCTTCAACTTCGGCGTCGGGGCGTGGTGCCGCTCGACCGCCTCCCGAATGATCCGCGCCGGCAAATGGCGCGAGGCCTGCGACGCGCAGACCGCCTTCAACCGCGCCGGCGGGCGGGTGGTCAACGGCCTAGTCAAGCGCCGGGAGATGGGAGACGCCTTCCGAATTGGCGAGGGTGAGCTGTGCGTGACGGGGGTGGAGTGATGATCACCGAAGAACAGCGGCAGATTGAAGTCGCCGGGCGCCACGGCCCCGAAGTCGTCGGTTATGTGATCGATCGAGCGACATCGTGTCTCCGCATGTACTCGATGACCATAGACCCCCTCCGCAAGGTAGCGAGGCAGCTCGGCTATGCAATCACTACGCATGGTTCGCTGGTAAAAGACATTGATTTGCTAGCCATCCCGTGGACGGAAGATGCTGTGGAGGCGGAGGTTCTCGCGGCGGCCGTCATCGAGATCATCCGCGCCGCTGACGAAAACGAGTTCGCCATAGTTGATCGCGACTGCCCGCGGCCTAAGCCGCACGGTCGTCGCTGCTGGTCGATCCATTTCACCGGTGGCGGATTCTTCGATTTTGGCGTCATGCCGAGGGGGGCGGGCTGATGGGTTGGCTTCTCGACCTTTTCCCCTCCTGGACCAACGGGCTGGCCGGCTCCACCTTCGCGATTCTTGGCATCGCGGCGCTGTTTTACGGCTTCATCCCGGCTCTTCCGTTTCGGACGGTGGTGCAGGTCGGCGGCGCGCTGGCGCTGGCCTATGCCTGCTACACCACGGGCTATGCCGGGGCGCAGGCGGCGTGCGAGGCCGAGCAATTGCGAGCTGAACTCGCCGCCGCCCAGCGTGATCTTTCCATCGCCAAGTCCGCTGCCAAGGACGCTAGCCGCCGCGCCCATGTGCTCGATGAGACCCTCCAGGCCAAACAGGAGCGCCTTGATGACTACGAATCCGCCATCGCGGCGCGCCCAGACACTCGCTGCCCTCTTACTGCTGATGATCTGCGCGGGGTGCGCGGCGGCCCCTAAACCGGCTCCGGTGCAACTGCCTGATGCACCGGCATGGCTGGCGCCCGTTCCCGCGCCGGCGCTCAAGGTCGGCATGGACGCCCGCGTCGCGCTGGCGCGAACCTACACCGCGCTTGCGCTGGCGAACGGCAGACTTGACCAGGGGCGCCAATGGTACGGCGAGGTGCAGTCGAGTTTCGAGGCCAATAGCCGAGGGAGGACGCCATGACGGGACCGATCACTTGGGAGGTCGTCATTGCCATGGGGACGATCCTCGGCGCGATCGTCGGGGTGTGGTTGCGGATCGAGTATCGGATCAAGGCCGAGGTTGCGCCGAAGGATATGCAGCTTGCCGCCCTGCATGCCGAGGTGCGCCTGCTCGACAAGCAGCTCGGCGAGCACAAGCTCTATGCTGCGGAGCACTATGCGCGAAACGACAGTCTGGCGCAGATGCGCGAGGAAATCCTCACCCGCCTCGACAACATCAGCGGCCGGATCGACAAGGCATTCACACCGGCAGCGCGGGCAAGGGGGAACGGATGATCGATGCGGTGACCGAGCGCATCATCCGCGATCGCGCGACGGGCATGATCCTAGTCCGCCGCCGGCATAACCGTGTGAACGGCACGGCAGCGGAGCTGGCTGCATTAGTGGCGCTGCTGATCCGCGCGGCCTATGAGGCCCCGAAGGGGCTGCATGACAGCTCGCCACTACCCCGCAGCGCCTGGGTGCCGTCACTGACAGATCCTCCCGAAATCGCAGCCCCGCCTCCATCTGGAGGGCGGGTTTTTTCTGCGTTTGGATTGACGCTTGGCTCAATCCGTTCTCATCATGTTCTCATGTCAGGTGAAAGCACTCTTATCGGGTTTCAATGCCAGTGTGGCCGGCGCACGGTCTATGTGCGCGAGACCATGATGCAGATGTGGGCGAGGCAAGGTGAAAGCGTCCACGCCGTGCGGCTACGCATGCGGTGCAGGGAGTGCGGCGAACGCGCACCAAATGGACCCTATCCCCTGAATGATGGATTCGAGCGCACGCTCTGGGTGACGTCGGATAGTTCGATCAGTTTGGCATGGAAGGTCGATGGGGAAACATAACGTTGGCGGTTTCGTTGGCGCCGGGCCATCCGCATCTTCCAATATTGATATAACCCATTGAAAATATTGGTGGGCCCGGCAGGACTCGAACCTGCAACCAGACCGTTATGAGCGGTCGGCTCTAACCATTGAGCTACAGGCCCGGCCGGCTGCCGCCAGGCGCGGCGCGACCCTAGCAAAAGGGTGGGGCGCCGCCAACCGGGCATCGGCGAATGCTGTGGGCGCGGGTGGAGATGTCCACCTTCCTGGTTCCATTGCTCGCGCCCGCCCCATTGCCGCCGTGTTCGCACAGTGCTGTGCCGCTTCGTCACCCGGCCCGCTGTCCGAGGATTAAGCGAACCATGAAGTTTCTGCCCGCCTGCCTGATCGCCGCGTCCCTGATGGGTGCCATTGCTCCTGTCGCGGCGCAGGATATGTCCGCTGTTCCCCGCCGCCCGACCCTCACCGTGACCGGGGAGGGGACCGCGTCCGGGGTGCCGGACATGGCGTCGTTCTCCAGCGCGGTGGTGAGCGAGGCCAAGACCGCGCGCGAGGCGCTGGACGCCAATTCGGCGGCGGTGGCGCAGATGATCGCCGCCATCAAGGGGGCCGGCGTCGAGGCGCGCGACGTCGCGACCTCCGGCTTCTCGATCCAGCCGCAATATGCGCCGCCCAAGAAGGACAGCAACGAGGCTCCCCGCATCACCGGCTATGAGGTGCGCAACACCGTTTCGGTGCGTCTGCGCGAGCTCGCGCGCCTCGGCGAGTTGCTTGACCAGGTGGTCACCTCCGGTGCGAACCAGATCGGCGGCATTGCCTTCGACATCGCCGACCCCAGCGCGCTGGAGGACAAGGCGCGTGTTGCCGCCGTCGAGGATGCCCGTCACCGCGCCGAGATCATGGCCGCCGCCGCCGGCCAGCGGCTGGTGCGCGTGCTCGCCGTCAGCGCGGACGGGGCGATACCGCCCATGCCGCGCATGGTGGCTTCAACCATGATGATGAAGGCCGATTCGGTGCCGGTCGAGGCCGGCGAAACCGAAGTGCGGGCGAATGTGACGCTGGTCTACGAGATCGAGCCGCGCTGAACGGGGCGGCTCAGCCGGCCGGCGGGCGCGGCCTCAGCACCGCGAGCGCCGCCGGCTTGATGCGATAGGTGAGCGGCACGTTCTCCCGGTCCAGCTCGCCGTCGGTCGACACCCAGCAGCGGCTGCGGTTCGGGCGGCGCAGCACGATTTCCTGTCCGGTGAGGCTGATGATCTCCGGATTGTTCCGCCAGGTATCGTTGACCATGTCGGCGCCGGCCTTGAGCCGGGCCAGCGCGCCGCGCTCCTCGACGATGTGCACTTCCAGCACGCCTTCGTCGAGCCGGCCGCGATGCCAGCCCGGCCCGGAGAACCGGTTGACCGAGACCAGAGCCGCCAGCGCGTCGAAATGGCGGGTCTCGCCGTCGACCGTGACATCGAGTTCGAACCGGCCGGACCTCCTCAGCGCGTAGAAGGCGGCGAGGGCCACGGCGACAAACCGCCAGAGCTTCAGCTTGCGCGCCATCTCGCGGGCGCGTGCCATCTGGCTGAAGAAGCCCATGCCGGAAATGGTGTGGAAGATGCGGTCGTTCAGCGTGGCGAGATCCACCTCGCCGGGCTCGGCGGTCGAGAGCGCGGCAATGGCCTGATCCAGATCGACCGGCATGCCGATGTCGCGGGCAAGCAGGTTGAGCGTGCCCAGCGGCAGGATGCCCAGCACCTTGCCGGAGCCATGCAGGCTGCGGACCGCAAGGCTGACGCTGCCATCGCCGCCGCCGACGACGACCGTGTCGTGCGGGCCGTTCCCCGAAGCGCGAATGGCGCGCAGGAAGTTCTTGCCGCGCAGCAGGTGAACCTCGACGGTGCGTCCCCCGCCGCCAAGACCGCGCTCCACCAGGGCGCGCACCTCCTCCGCGTTGCGGTCGAGCAGCGTGCCGGCATCGGCGTTCAGCAGGGCGATGGTGTTTTTCATGGGGGCGGTTTCGGGATGAGCGGCGCGGCATTCTGAACCATCCGGCGCCACAAGGAAGCGGGAGAATAGACCAAACGCGCCGAGGCGCCGCAAGTTGCGTGGCGCCGGGCATTCGGGCAGGCTCGCCCTCGAATTCCCGTTCGGGCTTCAGGCAGGTGGCATCATGACAGTGGGACAGGAAAAGGCCGGGATCGTCCGCCTGAGGGCGGGAATTCTGGTGCTGGTGGCGCTGGTCTTCATCTCCGCCAGCGCGGGGCGCTGGACCGCGGCGCTGTTCTCGCTGAGCTGGGTCTGGGCGGCGCTGATCGGGATCGTGATTGCCGCGATGATCGCCCTGATCGTGACCCGCCTGGACCGGGTCGCCTATTTCGGCATCGCGGCGATCGTGACGCTTTTCGGGGCCTATACCGCCTATGATTTCGCGCGCGGGCCGGTGGACTGGTCGCAGGGCTGGGCGCTTGTTCTGGCGCTGGTGCCGGCGGTGCTGCTGGCGGCGGCGTTCTGGGATTTCCGGCACATCGTCGCCGAGGTACGGGCCTGGGCCAACAGCCGGAACTGAAGCGCGGCCGCCCGGAGCGGGCTCCGGACGGCCGGGGCGGGGATCAGCCGCCCACGAGTTCGCGGCACAGCGCCACGATGCCCGCATCATAGGCGCGCGGTTCCGACAGGACGCCGGTGCAGCGCGTCTTCTTGACGGCGAAGTTGGTGCCGGAATTGGCGTTGACGCGGCGGCTGGCCGTGGCCGAGGGACGAGCCGTGCCACCATTGCCGGCGGAGCCGCCATTGCTCGCCGAGCCGCCACCGGAGCTGGCGCCGGGTGTCATGCCGACGGAGCCGCCGCCGGTCCCGCCGCCACTACCTCCGCCGGTATTGTCGCCGGTGTCATCGCTGCCGCTGAAGGCGCGACCGATGCCCAGGCTGACCGTGGCAAGGCTGCTGCCGCCGACATCGGCCTTGGCGTCCGCGACCAGGCCGTTGGTGCCGCCGATACGGGCATTGGCATTCACGTCGGCCACCTGCCCCTTGCCGGCCACGGTGGCATCGGCCGTGGCGTTGACCCCGCGCTCGCCGAGCAGCCGGGCGCCGAACAGCGCATCGGCAAGGGCGCGCGAGGGCGAGCGGCGATCGCCGACGGTCGCTTCCGCGTTCACCGCCGTGCGGCGCGCATTGACCTGGGCATCGACGCCAAGGCGCCGCTGCGCGCTGCTGCCCACGACGGCATTGGCGTTCACGCCGTTCGGGCCGAGGGCCTGGGCGTCCACATTCGCGATAGTGCCGGTGCTGTTGCGCGAAAGCAGCGGCTTCAGCCTGAACAGATTGAGTTCGAGACCGAACAGGCTGGCCGTTGCGCCGTTGGAGAGCGAGCGGTTGGACGCGTTGTCGCTCCGGCTTGCGGACCGGGTGCCGGCCGCGCCTGTCTCGGTCGTGCCGCTGTTCTGGGAACCGGAACTGGCGACCGAGCCGCCAGTGGTGCTGGTACTCCCGGCGGCCGCTGCCGTGCTGCCGCCCGATAGCGCGCCGCCCACGCCCGAGGTCAGGCCGGAGACGGCATTGCCCACGCGCTCCGTGGTGCCGGAAACCGCATCGCCGACTCCGCCGACTACCCCGTCTCGGCTCGCCAGCGCGCCGCCGATCCGCGAGGTGACGCCGCCGACCGCGCCGCCGACGCCGGAAACCGCACTGTCCGCCGCGCTGCCGACCTTCGATACCGCACCGCCGATTCCTGCGCCGCCCCGCGCTCCGGCTCGGGCATCCGCCGTCGCCGGGATCATCAGAAGACATGCCACGATCGCACCGATACTCGCGCTACTAGGCCCGCGACGATGCTCTTCTCTGTCAATGTGCCACATGATTGGGCTCCCTGTCTGTTTAGGACGTCAGCGCCCGTAAAGAAGATCTGACGTCAGGAGTCATACGCACAATATGACGCAACAGTTGCAGCAACATGTCAAAATAATTGCATAAATTATTTACGTATAGACGTATATTTATTGTATAGTTATGAAACAAATAAACAAATGTCGAATTAATTACAGTGATTGATTCAAATTTAATTCAATTTAGATCGCATATTTCAGTAATGGTGATCCGCGCGGGACCGGTTCTGCGCTGATCTAGTCAGTTCGCACACATGCGGTGCTTGCTGAGCTTGCGGCTTCAATTGCGCGGGCGCGAGCGAACGCGGCTTTAGCGGCCTCCGGTGTCGCTTCGCCGCCCAGACCTTCGGCCAGCGCGCTGGCGTAGCGCCGCATGTCCACGGAGGCCCCGCTCGCGCAGGCCCGCTCCAGCGCGCCAAGTGCAATCCGCCGCAATTCGGGCGCGCCGGCATGGCGCAGTCCCTCGCCGACCTCGCGGCAGAACAACGGCACCCCGTTCGTCACCGAGCGCGCGAACCAGGGCAGGGCCAGGTCGAGCCGGCCGGTGCGCTCCAGCAGCAGACGGGCATAGTCGAACTGGCCGCGATAGTCGTCGCCCTCGGCACCGCGGCGATACCAGCGCAGCGCTGCCGCCGGCCGGGCCGGCCGGTTCCAGCCATGTTCAAGGAAACGCCCAACCATCGAGGCGGACTTTGCGTGGCCCGCGCGTGCCGAGCGGACATACCAGTGCAGCGCCTCATCCCGCTCGGCCGGGGTGTCGGTGCCGCCGAGCAGCAGGGTGGCGAGATTGAACTGCGCCCAGGCGTGGCCTTTCTCCGCCGCCGTTCGATACTGCCGCGCGGCGGCGACGGGGTCGCGTTCGACGCCCCAGCCGCATTCGTGGCAGCGCCCCACCATGTTGATCGCCTCCGCGTTTCCCGAACCCGCGGCAATGGAGAACCAGCGAAAGCCGGCCTGCGGATCACGCGGAACGCCATGACCGTCCACCAGCATCCGGCCCCAGGCGAGCTGCGCGTTGACCAGCCCGCTGAGCGCGGCCGCGCGCACCCAGTGGGCCGCCTGCTCGGGTCCCTCACTGATGCGCGCGCGCAACACATCGGGGCCCATTCGCTTCAGTTCGGAGAAGGAAATCCAGTGGTCGGCCATGGCGGGACGGCGTGCTCCGGGCGGCGCGGCGACGGTGGCGCGTCAGCCGGCAATCGAAATTTCGTTGAGTTACATAAGGTCCATGTTCGGAAACCAACAAGTAGCGCGCGGCAGATTTAGTTTTGAATAATTAAAATATGAATCTGGACGCGAAATGCTCAAGTCGTCATTGGAATAGATAAAAAACATAATGTTTGAAGACACTTGGAATCACGGATAGGAGACCGAGAAAGATACCAATAAGGGGTTGGGCAAGATGAAAACTTTGAGAACGCTTCGGTCGCAGGCTCCTAATGCTGCTTTGACGGCCGGGCTTGCTGTAACGATGTCGGCAATACCGATGTTCGGGGCGGTGGCGCAGGAAGCCGCCGACTCAACGCTGGGTGAGGAGCTCTCCACCATCACCGTGGAAGGTGATGGCTCGCCGGCGAACACGCTCGAAGCGTCCACCGGCCTGTCGCGCCTGCCCGGCACGGTGCAGGACACGCCGCAGACCGTTCAGGTCATCACCCAGCAGACCATGCAGCAGCAGGGCGTCACCACGCTGGAGCAGGCGCTGCGCAACGTTCCCGGCGTCACCTCCGGCATCGGCGAGGGCGGCGGTGGCATGAATGGCGACCAGTTCCGCATTCGCGGCTTCCAGGCCAAGGGCGACATCTACATCAACGGCCTGCGCGATTTCGGCGTCTATGTCCGCGACAGCTTCGCCTATGAGAGCGTCGAGGTGTTCAAGGGCTCGACCTCCGAGAGCTTCGGCGTCGGCACGACGGGCGGCGCCATCAACTCCACGCTGAAGGCGGCGCATCTGGGCGACAAATATGATGTCGAGGGCCAGTTCGGCAGCGGCCCGCTCTATCGCGGCGTGTTCGACATCAACAAGCAGTTCGGCGACACCTCGGCCATCCGCATCGTCGGCATGGTGAACGAGCAGGACGTCGCCGACCGCAACCATGTCGAGTCGAACCGCTATGGCGTCATGGCCGATGTCGGCTTTGGCCTCGGCACCGACCAGACGCTGCACGTCAACTACCTGTACCAGCACGGCGAGCGCACGCCCGATTACGGCGTGCCCGTCGTCACCCCGCAGTTCGGCGACGTCGCGCGCTTCGGCTCGCTGGGCCAGCCGGTGACGGAGTTCGGCGTGCCGCGCGACACGTTCTACGGCAAGGTGACCGACCAGGACGTGACCGACGTCAACATGCTGACGGTGAACTTCAAGAAGGAAGTCAACGACTGGCTCACCGTCTCGAACGACACCCGCTTCGGCTACTACACCCGTGATTTCGCGACCACGGTTCCGGGCTGCTCCACCGGCGGCAGCCGTGGCTCGACGCCGACGGAAGCCCAGTATGCGGCGAGCTGCACCGGCCAGTTCTTCGCCGGCATGGATCCCGACATCAGCTTCGGCGGCGGCAATCCCGGCTATTATCAGGAGAGCTGGAGCGTCCAGAACATCACCACCCTGACCGCGAAGTTCGAGACCGGGGCCCTGCGCCACGAACTGGTCGCGGGCATCGACCTCAACACGACGTCGAGCGAGCGCACGCTGGTTTCCGTTGCGGGCGACAAGGGCACCTCGACGATCTGGAACCCGGTCTACGAGAACACCACGGGCTACTATCTCTACTCGAACCCCTACGGCAACAACGGCCAGCGGGATTCCTCGGCCAATGATTTCGGCGCCTTCATCAGCGACCGGGTTTGGTTCACCGACCAGATCTCGCTGCTCGCCGGTGCGCGCTACGACAGCTATTCGTCCGACTATTCCTATTGGACCACGACGGGCGGCGGGCAGTGGGTGAACGCGGACAGCCACACCACCTTCTGGAGCCCGAAGGTCAGCGTGATCTGGGAGCCGACACAGTTCCAGACCTATTATGTGAGCTGGGCCAAGTCCTTCACCCCGCAGGGCGCGTTCCCGACCAACGACATCACCGTGGTCAATGCCGACCAGCAGGATCTCGACCCCGAGGATAACGAGACCTGGGAGGCCGGCTTCAAGGTGTCGTTCCTGGAGGGCAAGCTGGGCGTGACCGGCGCGCTGTTCCGCACCGACAAGAGCAACGCCTTCTATACCGACCCGGTGACCGGCGACACGGTCGAGACCGGTGAGAACCAGCGCGTGCAGGGCGTGGAACTGGGCCTCACCGGCACCATCACCGAGGCATGGTCGATCCAGGCGTCCTACGCCTATTACGACAGCGAGATCATGACCTCGACGACGGATGAGTATGTCGGCAACGAGGTGCCCTTCGTCTCGACGAACAACTTCACTCTGTGGACGACCTACAATCTCAGCAAGGCCTTCCACCAGATTCCGGGCCAGCTGCTGGTGGGCGCGGGCGTGACCTACGCCGACGAGTACTACACCAACACCGCCAACACCGCGATCATTCCCGAGACCTTCTCGCTGGACGCGCTGGTGTCCTACGAGAAGGACAATTACCGGGTGGCGCTCAATGCCTACAACCTGACCGACGAGCTGAACTACGCCGCCGGCTGGGGCAACCGCGCCGTCCCGGCCTCGGGCCGCACCTTCACCCTTACGGTGGGCGCGACCTTCTGATCAGGCGCCCCTCGTTTTCGATCGACCGCTTCAAATTGGGGGAGGGCAGGCACGTGCCTGCTTTCCCCTCTTTTTGTTTTCTCCTCCCGCTGTTTGGACGTTGCCCATGCTGATCCAGATCCCCGACATCCTCACCCCGGAGGAAGTGGCCCATTGCCGGGCCGTTCTCGACGCCTCGCCCTGGGTGGACGGGCGCGTGAGCGCCGGTCCGCAGGCGGCGAAGTCGAAATTCAACCTGCAGATTCCGGTGGAATCGCGCGAGGCGCAGGAACTGGGCGACGTGATCCTGCGCGCGCTGGGGCGCAACCCGATCTTCAATTCCGCGGCGATGCCGCTGCGCGTGCTGCCGCCGATGTTCAACCGCTACGATGTGGGCATGAAGTTCGGCGCCCATGTCGACGGTTCGATACGCTCCATTCCCGGCACCGGCCAGCGCCTGCGCGCGGATGTTTCGACCACCATCTTCCTCACCGATCCGGCCGAGTATGATGGCGGTGAACTCGTGATCGAGGACGCCTATGGCGCTCAGGAGGTGAAGCTGCCCGCCGGCCACGCGGTGGTGTACCCCGCCACCAGCCTGCACTCGGTCAACGAGATCACGCGCGGCAGCCGCTGGGGTTCGTTCTTCTGGTCGCAGTCGATGATTCGCGACCAGGGCCAGCGCGCGATGCTCTATGACCTCGACATGGCGATCATGGCGACGCGCACCAAGCTGCCGGACGAGGATCCCGCCGTGCTCGCGCTGGCCAATGTTTACCATAATCTGGTGCGAAGCTGGGCCGAGCTGTGAGGAGTTGACGGGCCGGGGCGGGCGGTCGAGCTTCCCAGAATCGCCCATCGGAATCCCACCCATGACCTCGCTGCTGTCGCCGGCCCTGCTGCCGATCTTCCTGCTGTTCGCCTCGAACGTGTTCATGACGTTCGCGTGGTACGGCCACCTCAAGCACACCTCGGCGCCGCTGCTGATCGCGATCGTCGCCAGCTGGGGTATCGCTCTGTTCGAATACTGCCTCGCCGTGCCGGCCAACCGGTACGGCTCGATGGTCTATTCGACGGCGGAGCTGAAGACGATGCAGGAGGTGATCACCCTCATCGTGTTCGCCGGCTTCTCGGTGCTGTGGCTGAAGGAGCCGCTGCACTGGAATCACCTGATTGGCTTCGCCTTCATCGCGGTGGGCGCCTATTTCATCTTTCAGAAGTGGTGAGGCGCGCTCAGTCCGCCGGGGCGAGGCGCAGCAGGCGCCCGGGCGCGTTGTCGGTGAGCAGCCACAGCGCCCCGTCCGGGCCCTGGCGGACATCGCGGATGCGCTCGCCGAAGTCACCCAGCAGCACTTCCTCCCCGACCACATGCTCACGCGCCGGGTCCAGCCGCAGCCGCACCAGCCGCTGTCCGGCAAGCGCGCCCGTGAACAGGTCGCCCTTCCACGGCGCGATCAGGTCGCCGGTGTAGAAGGCCAGTCCCGACGGCGCGATGGAAGGGTCCCAGTACTTCACCGGCGGCTCCATGCCGTCCTTCTGGGTGCCTTCGCCGATGGAGAGGCCGCTATAGTCGCGCCCATAGGTGATGACCGGCCAGCCATAGTTCTTTCCGGCCTCGGGATGGTTCAGCTCGTCGCCCCCGCGCGCGCCATGCTCGATGGTCCACAGCCGCCCCGTCTGCGGGTCGAGCGCGGCGCCCTGCACATTGCGGTGGCCGTAGCTCCAGATTTCCGGCCGCGCATTCGCCAGCTTGGCGAACGGGTTGTCCTGCGGCGCGCTGCCGTCCGGCCGGATGCGCACGATCTTGCCGAGATGGTTGGAGAGCCGCTGGGCCTGGTCACGCTCGCTGAAGCGGTCGCCAAGGGTGACGAAGAGCGTGCCGTCGCGGGCGAAGACGAGGCGCGAGCCGTAATGCGCGCTGCCGCCCACGGCGTGCTGCTGGCGGAAGATCACCTCCACATTGTCGAGCCGGGCGCTGCCCGCGTCCTCCACCAGCTTGCCGCGCGCGACGCTGGTGCCGGACGAGCCTTCGCGCGGTTCCGCATAGGAGAAATAGACCATTCGACTCATGTCGAAGTCGGGCGCGAGCACCACGTCGAGCAGGCCGCCCTGGCCGCGGGCATAGACCGGCGGCAGGCCGGCGACGGGTGCCGAGACGGTGCCGCTGCGGCGGACGATGCGCAGCTTTCCGCTGCGCTCGGTCACCAGCATGCGTCCGTCCGGGAGGAAGGCGAGCGACCAGGGATGATCGAGCCCGCCGGCGACGGTTTCCACCGTCAGTGGCCCGGCGGAACTGTTCACCGTCACGCTTTCCTGCGCCGGGGCCGGGACCGCGCCAAAGAGAAGGGCGAAGGCGCCGGCGAGGAAGGTGAGACGGGAAACGGTCCTCAAATCTGCGCTCCGCAATGCGATCGGGTCGCGCATGGTTAGATCACGGCACGCACCGCGCCAATACACCCCGCCTGAAAACGCCGTGATGGCGCGCCAGCGGCGGCGAGGGGCTCAGCCCTCGCGGCGGCGGGAGGCGGCGTCGCGCGCGTCCGGCTGCAGCGTGCTGCGCAGCATGAAGCTGGTGAGGCCGCACATGCCCACGAAGCCGGCGAGCAGCACCGCACCCATGGCGATCCGGGCGTCGCTGGCGGCGGCGGGGTGGATTTCCAAGGCGGAGACGCGCTGGAGGCCGAACATGCAGAGCACGGCCACGATGGCGAGTGTCAGCGAAAGCACGAGGCCGGCTTCCAGCAGCGCGCGGCGAAGACGACGGCCCGTCGTGTGACGGGGGGCGGCCAGTTCGGCAGTGTGACGCGGCATGGCGAAGTCCCTTCCAATGGGCGGTTCGTCTGTCTGACGAAAGGGAGATTCGCATCCGATCCCGACCCGGCTTCGGCGCGACTTTGCGCGAGCCGGCGCCATTTCAGGGCCATTTCAGGGCAAAAGGTTAAGCCCCGTTTACCTTCTCAGTTTCCAGCGGCGCCGCCACGTCGGCCAGCGCGCCTGTCGCCACGTCCTGGGGGGTCTGCGGACGCCAGTCCATGGCGACATGGCCGGGGTCGGCCTTCACCCGCTCCAACCAGTTCCGGACCGCCGGAAAGGGGGCGAGGTCGAACTCGCCTTCTTCCGCCACATGGGTGTGGGCGAACAGCGCGATGTCCGCGATGGTGAGCGTCTCCTCGGCGAAAAAGCGCCGCCGCCCGAGGTGGCGCTCCATCACGCCCAGCGCCGCATAGCCATCCTCCATCCATCGATCCATGTCGTGGGTGCGCAGTTCGCGCCCGCCACGCACCAGCTTCAGCCAGAAGCGCGCGGCGCCGATGGCGGGCTCGTGGCTGTGCTGCTCGAAGAACATCCAGCGCAGCACCTCCGCGCGCGCCAGCGGCGCCTGCGGCAACAGGTGCGTACCCTCGGCGAGGTAGAACAGGATCGCGTTGGATTCGGCCAGGAAGCGCCCGCCGGGCAGCTGCAGCAGCGGCACCCGGCCTTCGGGATTTTTCATCAGGAATTCAGGCGTGCGATTCTCGCCGCGCAGGATGTCGACATCGACCAGCGTGAAGGGAACGCCGAGTTTGGCGAGGGCCAGCAACACCTTGTAGCAATTGCCGGAGCTCTGCATGGCATGGAGCTTGAACACGCGTGACGTCCCGTCATCCCCGAACGAATCCCGGCAAGGGCGTCAGAGTAACGCATCGTCGGGCCCGGCAGCAGGTGGGGAATCGCTTGCGAGTGCGCAAGGGCTCGACTAGTTGTCGCGCGCAACAACCACAGGGAGACCGGCCATGAGCCTCATTTCCTCCGCCCTCAAGCGCATCAATCCCTCCCAGACCATCGCCATTTCCAACAAGGCGCGGGAGCTGAAAGCAGCGGGCCGGGACGTGATCGCGCTCGCCGCCGGCGAACCCGATTTCGACACGCCCGAGAACGTCAAGGAAGCCGCGATCAAGGCGATCCGCGACAACCAGACCCGCTACACCGCCGTGGACGGCATCCCGGAGCTGAAGGCCGCCATCGTCGCCAAGTTCAAGCGCGAGAACGGCCTCGACTACAAGCCGAGCCAGGTCACGGTCGGTACCGGCGGCAAGCAGGTGCTGTTCAACGCTATGGTGGCGACGCTGGACGTGGGCGACGAGGTCGTCATCCCCGCGCCCTACTGGGTCAGCTATCCCGATATCGTGCAGTTCGCCGGCGGCACCCCGGTGCCGGTGGAGACCCGGCTTGAGGACAACTTCAAGCTCCAGCCCGCCGATCTCGAGGCCGCGATCACGCCGAAGACCAAGTGGCTGATCTTCAACTCGCCCTCGAACCCGACCGGCGCCGCCTACAGCCGCACCGAGATGAAGGCGCTGACCGACGTGCTGATGAAGCACCCCCATGTGTGGGTGCTGACCGACGACATGTACGAGCACCTGGTCTATGACGACTTCGAGTTCGTCACCCCGGTGCAGGTCGAGCCCTCGCTCTACGATCGCACGCTGACCATGAACGGGGTCTCCAAGGCCTATTGCATGACCGGCTGGCGCATCGGCTACGCGGCGGGTCCCGAGGCGCTGATCAAGGCGATCGGCACGCTGCAGTCGCAGTCGACCTCGAACCCGAACTCGATCGCGCAGTGGGCCGCCGTCGAGGCGCTGAACGGGCCGCAGGACTTCATCGCCGCCAACAACAAGGTGTTCAAGGAGCGGCGTGACCTTGCCGTCTCCATGCTCAACCAGACCGCCGGCCTGACCTGCCCGAAGCCCGAAGGCGCGTTCTATGTCTACCCGTCCTGCGCGGGCCTGATCGGCAAGTCCACGCCGGCGGGCAAGGTGATCGAGAATGACGAGGTCTTCGCGACCGAGCTGCTCGAAGCCGAGGGCGTCGCGGTGGTGCATGGCTCGGCCTTTGGCCTCGGCCCGGCATTCCGCATTTCCTACGCCACCGCGACCAAGGATGTGGAAGAGGCCTGCCTGCGAATCCAGCGCTTCTGCGGTTCGCTGCGCTGAGGTAATATCTCCCTGTCCGGCCGGGCATTCGCACCGGCCGGACATCGCCGCGCGCATTCCATCGCTGGTTCGCCCGAACCGGCCGCGCGTGCCCCAGGGAGTGACCTTTATGATCCGTACTGTACTGTCGCGCGGGCTTCTGGCCGCCGCGCTCGTCGTCGGCGCCGGCGTCAGTCTTGCCGCCGCTGCTCCCGCTCCCGCCCCGACCAAGCGTGTCGAAGTCGGCATGCTGTCCTGCGTCGGCAGCAAGTCGGTGAGCTTCATCATCGGCTCCAAGCGGACGCTCGACTGCACCTTCAAGACCCATCGCGGCGCCACCTATACTTATGAGGGCACCATCCGCCGCTGGGGCCTCGACGTCGGCGTCACCGGCCGCAACACGCTGCTGTGGTCCGTCCTGGCGCCCTCGCGCGGCGTGCAGTCGGGCGACCTCGACGGCAAGTATGTCGGCGTGTCCGGCAGCGTGGCGCTTGGCATCGGCGCCGCCGGCAACGTGCTGGTGGGTGGCTCCAAGAGCACCATCGCGCTGCAGCCGTTCAGCATCGAAGGCCAGACCGGCGTCAACCTCGCGGTCGGCGTCGGCAGCCTGTCCCTGCGCTCGAACTGATGACGTGAAGGTCGCCGGCGGTGCCGTGGGGCGCCGCCGGCACTTTTTTCTCCAAATGCACGGTTAGTTGAAGGCCGGCGTGAAATAGATTGGGTCCCGCGCGCGTATTCTCCCTGTCACTGCTTGAGGAGATCGCCATGCACATCCGCCGTCGGCCATCGTGGGAACTGCCCGAAAGCGCGGCGACCCCCGAATCCGTCTACATGTCCCGTCGTGCCCTGCTGGGTGCGGGCGCCGGTCTTCTCGGTGCCGTGGGCCTGTCCGCCGGCGCCGAGGCCGCGGGCTTTCTCGACGCGCTCGGTCTGGGCGGTGCCAAGGCGCCCAGCGGTCCCGCGCCGGGCGACCCCGCCAACGACCCGACCCGGGATCTCTATCCCGCCCGGCACAACGACGCCTTCACCCTCGAACGGCCGATCACGCCGGAGGACATCAGCGCGAACTACAACAATTTCTACGAGTTCGGCTCCGAGCGCTCCAACTACCAGATCGCCGACGTCGCGGCGAAGATGCCGCGCCGGCCCTGGACCGTGAAGATCGACGGCCTGGTGGAGAAGGAGCGTGAGGTCGGCATCGACGACATCATCCGCGCGATGCCTCTGGAGGAGCGGCTCTACCGTCACCGCTGCGTCGAGGCGTGGTCGATGGCGGTGCCTTGGACCGGCTTTCCGGTGAAGGAACTCGTCGCCTTCGCGAAGCCGCTCTCCAGCGCGAAATTCGTCCGCATGGAAACCTTCATGAACCCGGACGTCGCGGCCGGGCAGCGGCGCTTCACCTATCCCTGGCCCTATGTCGACGGACTGACCATGGCGGAGGCGACCAACGACCTCGCCTTCTTTGTCACCGGCGTCTACGGCAAGCCCGCGCCCAATCAGTTCGGCGCGCCGCTGCGGCTCGCGGTGCCGTGGAAGTACGGCTTCAAGTCGGTGAAGTCGATCGTGCGGATTTCCTTCGTCGCCGAACAGCCGGTCGGGTTGTGGGAGAAGATCCAGGGCCGGGAATACGGGTTCTGGGCCAATGTGAACCCAGATGTCCCGCATCCGCGCTGGAGCCAGGCCACGGAGCGCGACATCGGCACCGGCGAGCGCCGGCCGACCGTGATCTACAACGGCTATGGCGAACAGGTCGCGAGCCTTTATGCCGGGATGAGCGGCGACAAGCTGTTCATGTGAGAACGCCCAGGCGCGGGACAAGAAAAAAGCCGGGCTCCACGAAGGAGCCCGGCTGAGTCTCGTCGCCGAAGCGACGAACCTTCCAGAGGGGAACAGCCGAAGCGCTTGCCTCGGCGTCACGGTTCATATGATCAACGACAGGGCATCTTTCAATGGAAAATGCCCGCATGGCAGGCATGCGATATTGCATCGCAATGGTAATACGGGTTGGATGCCCAACATTTAAGCGACGAAGGTTTGCGCTCGGAATGTGCGCATGGGCGTTCCTGCGCTAGCATGGGGGCAATGGCCCGCAAGTGGCCGCCACCAGGAGGAACCCCCGATGCGCCTCAGTTTTCCCGCGCGCCTTCGCATTTCCGCACGGTCTGGCCTGTCCGTCCCGCTCGCCGGTCTGGCGCTCGCTTCCGGCCTGTCGCTCGCCTGCGCCACGACGGAGCCGTCGCGGATCGCCGTTCCCGAGATCGGCTTCAGCGATTCGTCTGGTGAGGCGCGTAACCAGCAGTCCGAGCACGAGGCCCGCCGGCTTGAACTGACGGAAGGTCTGCGCGCCGATGTCGGGCGCAGCGGCGCGCTGGAGAGCCTGCCGCTTTCCTGCGGCGAGGGCTGCACGCTGGATGCGGAAGGTGTCGACCGTCTGCGCCGGCAGGCGCGCGAGGAGGGGGCCACCTATCTGCTGGTCGGCAAGGTCCACAAGATGAGCACGCTGGTGCTCTCGATCCGCTTCGCCGTGCTCGACACCGCGAGCGGGAAGCTGGTGATGGAGCGGCTTCTCAGCTTTCGCGGCGACACCGACGAGGGCTGGCGCCATGCCGGCGCCTATGTGGCGCGCGAGGTGGCGGAGACCTTCGCCGACGCGAAGAACTAGCGCAGTCGATCCGCCCTTCGGCGGCACGCCGGCGGCAGGGGTGATGGCGTGAACGGTCCGGACACCGGCCCGGCCGGGATGCGCTGCGTGAGGCGTGCCGGCGTCAGAAGTTCCAGCGTTGGGCCTTGGCGACGAGGAAGTCGCGGAACACCTGGATGCGCGCGACCGAGCGCATTTCCTGCGGGTAGACGAAATAGGCCTCCAGCGTCGGCGTCGGCCGCTCCTGGAACAGCTGGACCAGCGTCGCCGAGTCCTCCAGCAGATAGTCCGGCACGATGCCGATGCCCACGCCGCGCTCCACGGCGCGCTTCAGGCCGAGCACGTTGTTGACCGACAGCGAGGGCGTGCGCCCGGGCTCGCCATCTTCCAGCCCGGCGCGCTCCAGCCAGTTCAGGCCCTGGAAATAGCTTGGGATCGGGCCGCCGAGCAGGATGATGCGGTGCTTCTCCAGCTCGTCCAGCGTGCGGGGATGGCCGTTGCGCTTGAGATACTCGGCCGAGGCGAAGGCGTGGAAATGCACCGTGAACAGCTTGCGCTGGATCAGATCCGGCTGCACCGGCTGGCGCAGGCGAATGGCGACGTCCGCCTCGCGCATGGCAAGGTCCAGCTCGTCATCGGTCAGGATCAGCGTGATGCGGATGTCGGGATAGAGTTCCAGGAACTCCCCGATGCGGGCGGTCAGCCAGTGGGTGCCAAGACCCATGGTGGTGGTGACGCGCAGCTCGCCATTGGGCTTCTCGCGGCTGTCGGTCAGCTTGGCCCGCGCCGCCTCCAGCTTCATGAACACTTCGTGGGCGGTGCGGTAGAGCAGGTCGCCCTGCTCGGTCAGGATCAGGCCGCGGGCGTGGCGGTGGAACAGGGGAATGTTCAGTTCCTGCTCCAGCGCCGAAACCTGCCGGCTCACCGCGGACTGGGAAAGCCCGAGCGCCTCGCCGGCGTGGGTGAACGAACCGGCCTCCGCCGCGACGTGGAAGACTTTCAGCTTGTCCCAGTCCATGTCGCGGGCGCGGTTGGCCTTGTGTTCCATTGGATCAGCTCACTCGGCGGCTTGGGCGAGAGGCTCCTGGACAGCGAGGAAGCGTTCGGCCTCCAGCGCTGCCATGCAGCCCATGCCGGCGGCGGTTACGGCCTGGCGGAAAATATCGTCGGCGACGTCGCCGGCGGCGAAGACACCCTCGACCGAGGTCTGGGTGGAATGCGGCGCGGTCCAGACATAGCCGCTCGGCTTGAGCGTGAGCTGGCCGGCGACGAGTTCGGTCGCCGGGGCATGGCCGATGGCGATGAACACGCCGTCCGCCCGATGCTCGCTCAGCGCGCCGGTCTCCACGTTCTTCAGCACCACACCGGTCACCTTGGTCGGCTCCTCGCCGCCCTTCACCTCATGCAGGGCGGCGTTCCACACCACCTCGACCTTGGGGTGCGCAAACAGGCGATCCTGCAGGATGCGCTCGGCGCGGAAGCTGTCGCGGCGGTGCACGATGGTGACCTTGGAGGCGAAATTGGTGAGGAACAGGGCCTCTTCCACGGCGGTGTTGCCGCCGCCGATCACGAACACTTCCTTGCCGCGATAGAAGAAGCCGTCGCAGGTGGCGCAGGCGGAGACGCCGAAGCCGCGATAGGCCTGCTCGGAGGGCAGATCCAGCCAGCGCGCCTGCGCGCCGGTGGCGAGGATGACCGTTTCGGCGATCCACACCTGCCCGGAATCGGTCTCCAGCCGGAACGGCCGGGAGGAGAAGTCGGCCTTGGTCACGATGTCGTTGACGATGCGGGTTCCCATCTTCTCGGCCTGGGTCAGCATCTGCTCCATCAGCCACGGCCCCTGGATCGGGTCGGCGAAGCCGGGATAGTTCTCGACATCGGTGGTGATGGTCAGCTGCCCGCCGGGCTGGATGCCCTGGATCAGCACCGGTTGCAGCATCGCCCGCGCGGCATACACGGCCGCGGTATAGCCCGCAGGACCGGAACCGATGATCAGAACCTTGACGTGGTGGGGCGAAGCACTGGAAATCGCAGCCGACGACATGTGATGTACCTGTAGCGGACCTGAAGGATCGTTCCCGAGCCGATGATCTCGAGCGGAGAGATCCGGCCAGTTGGGTGACACATGCGCGGTCCGCAAGTGCGACAGGGGCCAGCCATGCGAAAATGTAGGGGCTCGTGGGTCGCTCTGCAAGCGGCACAGAGATTGACACTTAGTTTTCCAAGGGAAGATTGCGCTGCGGCCCCGCGAAAGATAATTGCTCTGGCCGGTCGCTGCTCTATGGTCGCGGCCGTATTGCCCCTTCCGCCGCCTTATCAGGAGATGCCGGCTTGCCTCGCCGTATCGACGCGATCGACATGAGCATCCTGCGCGAGCTCCAGAGCGACGGCCGCATCACCAATGTGGAGCTGTCGCAGCGCGTCGGCATTTCCGCGCCGCCATGCCTGCGCCGCGTGCGCACGCTGGAGGAGGAGGGCATCATCAAGGGCTATCGCGCCCTGCTTGATGAAAAGCAGCTCGGCTTTGAACTGATGGCCTTCGCCATGGTTCATCTCGTCAGCCAGGCCGAGACGGACCTCAACGCCTTCGCCGAGCAGGTCGAGCGCTGGCCGCTGGTGCGCGACTGCTGGATGCTGTCGGGCGAGACGGACTTCATCCTGCTTTGCGTCGCGCCCGACCTCCGCAGCTTCCAGAACTTCGTGCATGAGCTGACGGGCGCGCCCAATGTGCGCAACGTGAAGACCGCGCTCTCGCTGAAGCAGACCAAGGATGCCCCGGTGGTGCCGATGGAGGGGAGCGCTCCTTGATCGTCGCCACCGCGACTGACACCGCCTATGTGGAACTGACGGCCGTTCTGCTTGCCTCCCTTTCCGACAGGGCGGGTGCGGACGTCGGCGCGGTCTATGTGTTCTGCGACGGCGTCAGCCCCGCCGACAAGGAGAAGATGCGGCTGAGCTACGGCCGTGACGGGCTGGAATTCGTCGATCTGACCGATGCGATGGGCGCCTTCGCCGCGCGGCCGGTCAACAATCATCTCTCGCGCACCGCCTACGCCCGCATCCTGATGCCGCTGACGCTGGCCGATGCCACCGGCCGGCTGCTCTATATCGACTGCGACACGCTGGTGAACGGCTCGCTGGCGCCGCTCGCCGAGATCGACATGCAGGGCCATGCGCTGGCGGCGGTGGACGACATCGCCCTTCAGGTCCCCGAACGCCACGCCAAGCGCAATCTCGACATCGGCCTGCCGGCGGACATGCGCTATTTCAACAGCGGCGTGCTGCTGATCGATCTGGAGGCCTGGCGCCATCAGCGGATTTCCGAGCGGGTCATCGAGTTCGTCGACGCCCATCCCGAACTGCCGATGATGGACCAGGACGCGCTCAACGGCGCGCTGCGCGGCGACTGGCTGGCGCTGGACGAGCGCTGGAACATGCATCGCCGCCTGAAGAAGGGTCGTTATGTCGACGACCCCTCGATCTGGGCGGATGCGCGGATCATTCACTTCATCGGCCAGATCAAGCCGAACTACTCCGATTGCGGCCACCCCTCGCGCGATCTCTATTTCGAGCACCGCGCGCGCACGCCCTTCGCCAACGCGCCGATCAAGACGCGGTTCGGACGGAAGGTCGAGAAACGGGTGCGCCGGCTCAAACGTTTCATCGGCCGCCTCAAGCGAAGATTCGAGGGCTAGCATGGACCACAGCCTTGTCGGCGAGTACGCGAAGCTCCACTCCCGTCATCGCTACGGCGCCACCGCGCGGCACGCGCTGGCCGACATGCTTCCCCATATTCTTGCCCTCCGGCCCGCGTCGCTGATCGACTTCGGCTGCGGGCAAAGCGACCTCGCCTTTCTCATCGCCGCGAAGGCGTGCATCGGTGAAATTCACCGCTACGATCCCGCGATTCCCGCCATTTCCATCCTGCCGGCGGTGCGTGTGGATCTGGCCGTCAATGTCGACGTGATGGAACACATCCCCGACGAGGAAATCGACGCCGTGCTCGCCAGCATCGCCGCGCTGGCGACCCATGCGCTGCTGGTCATCGATACCGGGCCGGCCAAGATCCTGCTGTCGGACGGGCGAAACGCGCATGTGTCCCAGCACGGGGCGTCGTGGTGGCTGGAGCGCCTGCGCCCGCATTTCCCCGCCATCCGCCAGATGCCGATCCACCGACGCAACCGCGTCGCCTTCAAGACCTGGGACGGCGAGGTTGGCGGGCTGGCCGGGTTCAGCGTGCGGATGCGTGAGCGCGCGATCTACCGGGTGCAGAAACTCTCCCGTTCGGCGCAGCGCAAGCTGCTGGGCCCCGGCGTACATGGAGCCGTTCTTTGAAGCTGCTGGTTCTGCGGGACAAGAAGCCCGGCCATTTCAACCAGGCTGAGGGTGTGGCGCTGGCGGTGGGCCGTCTGACGCCGACCGAGACCGCGCGCATCGACGTGCACCCGAACTGGTTCGCCCATGACGATGTGCGCAAGTTCATCATGCGCCGCTACGGCCGCACCGTGCCGGACGCCCGCAGCTGGCTGCGCCGGATGTACGACATCGACGCCGATGCACTGGACCGGCCGGATGTCATCATCGGCTCGGGCCGGCCAACCATCGCCGCGGGCATCCTTATCAGCCGCGCCTTTGGCGGGGTGCCGTTCCTCTATTCCGGCGGGATAGGCGGCTACGACACCCGCGAGGTGAGCCTGATGATCGTGGCCTCGCCGCGGGCGGCGGGAAATCCGCGCTGCGCGTACAGCCTCATTCCCTCGACCGTCGACCCCGATGCCTATCCGCCCCCGCGCCGGCTGGCTGTGCCGGGCGACCTTCACGGCGCCGAACTGGCGCTGCTGGTCGGGGGCACCGCCTATCGCAAGGAGTGGCCCCAGAATGAGTGGGACGCCCTGATCCGGCTGGTGCGCGACCTGGCGGCCAGCCACGGCGTGCGCTGGCGCGTGACCACCTCGCGCCGCACCCCGGACGAGGTTGGCGCGAGGTTCGCGGCGCTGGCCGGCGAGGGTGTGCTGGCGGAGTTCATCGATTACCGCACTGCCGGTCCCGGTTCGGTGCGCGCGCTGTTCGGCGCCGATGCGGTGGTGGTGACCGAGGATTCCATGAGCATGCTGGCCGAAGGGCTGACCGCGCGGCGCCCGGTCATCGGCCTGCGCTCGGCGAAGGTGCATGATGGCTATGCCAGCGAGGCGATCGCCTCCTGGTGCACGGCGCGCTGGGGCGTGGAAGGGCAGAGCCTGGCCATCCTGCCGCTCGGAACCGTCACCGGCGAGCAGTTCGCCGCCACGCTGACGGCGCTGGAGCCGCCTCAGGGCAACCAGCTCGACCGGCTGGCCGCATTGGTGGCCCCGGTGCTGGGGCTTGAGCCGCGTTCCTAGGAAGGCGGCGGGGCTGGTGAGGTTCTACCCTCAGCGGGTGACCTTGCCCGCCCAGACCACCTCATAGACCGCATTGATCTTGCGCGCCTCGGCCTCGATCGAGTGCGTGCTCTCGATATGGCGCCGCGCGGCGTCGGCCTTGGCGGCGCGCGCGCCCGTGTCCAGCGCCATGAAGGCGGCGATGGCTTCGTTCATGGCGCCGACATCGCCGGGCGGCACAAGCTGCCCGGTCTCGCCCTCGATCACCAGCTCGTCAAAGGCGCCGACCCGTGTCGCCACCACCGGCACGCCGCAGGCCATGGCCTCCAGCGGGGTGACGCCGAAGCCTTCCCAGCGCTGCGGGGCGACGTAGAGATCCAGCGCGCCATACCATTCCGGCGTCTTGGACGTCGCCACCTCGCCGGGGAACAGAATGCGGTCGGCGAGCCCGGCGGCCTCCACCTTTGCCTTCTGTTCGGCCAGGAAATCCTTGTGCGCGCCGGTGGCGCGGCCGAGCACGATGCCGCCCCAGCCCGGATGGGCGGGCAGGGTATCGATCAGCGCATCGACGAAGACATCCGTGCCCTTCTGCGCACGGATGCGGCCGAAACAGCCGATGAGTCGCAAATCGGGCAGCCCGAGGGCGGCGCGCGCCTGCGCCTTGCTGGCGGGCGGGTGAAAACGGGCGACATTGATGCCGTGATGGATGACCGTGGACGGGCGCTCCAGATAGGCCGCCGTCTTCGCCGACGTCGCGATCACGCCGTCCATGCGGCGGATGAGGAATTTGGTCCAGCTTTTGTGATGGCGCTGCGAGGCGGAGGTGAATACCAGCCTCAGCTTCATCCGCAGCACGTCGCGCAGCACGATTCCCGCCAGCATCTCGACATTACGGCGAGCATGCCAGATCCGCACGCGTCGGCCCGCCGGGCGGCTCCAGAAATGAAGCAGCCCGGCAAAGCCGATACGCGGCACGTCAGGTGAAAGACCAGGCCCGAGCGCGGCGATGTGCAGCGCACGGGCCTGGAAGGGCAGCACACGTTCCAGCGTCGCGGTGACACCGGAGAGGCGGCGCTTGAAGTTCGGCGCCACCACTTCCAGTCGCCCGGCATCGATCCCCGCGGGGCGCGTCATGGCCGAGCTTTCATGGCAGGGCTGTCATGTGCGAGCCGTCATGGGCGGGCGCTCCGCGCGGCGGGATGTCAGGCGAAGCGGACGTCGGCGATCTCGTAGGAGCGCGCACCCTTGGGGGTGACGACCTCCACGGACGAGCCGGTCTTCTTGCCGATCAGCGCGCGGGCCATGGGCGAGGAGATGGAGATGCGGCCAGCCTTGGCGTCCGCCTCCATGTCGCCGACGATCTGCCAGCGCTTTTCCTCTTCGGTGTCCTCGTCGATGAGGGTCACCGTCGCCCCGAACATCACCGTGTCGCCGGACAGCTTGCCCACGTCGATGATTTCAGAGCGCGACAGCTTGTCCTCAAGCTCGGCGATCCGGCCCTCATTCAGCGCCTGCTGTTCCTTGGCGGCATGGTATTCGGCGTTCTCGGACAGGTCACCATGCGCGCGCGCCTCGGAAATCGCGGCGATGATGCGCTGCCGGTCGACCTGCTGGCGCTGCTTGAGTTCGATCTCAAGCGCGGCGTGACCGCCGGCGGTCATCGGAAACTTTTCCATAGGTCTGTTCTTGACCTCCCTAAAGGCAAAGACAGCCCTCGCGGAAGGTATGTGAACCAGTGCTGGCTCAAAAACCTCCGCGACGGCTGATCATGTAAGTCGTTCGTGGCCGTCCCTCATCGCCGGGAGGCGATGTCAGTGGCGGCCCGAGCTGAAGTAATCCTGCAGGGCGCGTACTTCCAGATCGCCGCCGATATAGGCCTTGATCCCCCGCGCCGCTGCGATCGCACCAGACAGCGTGGTGTAATATGGCACTTTGTGCAAGAGGGCTGCGCGGCGCAGTGATCGCGAATCCGCGAGCGCCTGGGCTCCCTCGGTGGTGTTGAACACCAACTGGACGCCGCCATTCTTGATGGCGTCGACAATATGGGGCCGGCCCTCAAGAACCTTGTTGATGGTGTCGCTGGCGATGCCGTTGGCGGCAAGGAAGCGCTGCGTGCCCGAGGTGGCGATGATCTTGAAGCCGAGCGACTGCAGCATCGCCGCGGTCTCCAGGATCCGCGGCTTGTCGTCCTCGCGCAGCGAGATGAACACCGTTCCCGAGGTCGGCACCTTGGTGCCGCCGCCGAGCTGGCTCTTGGCAAAGGCCACGGCGAAGGAGCGGTCGAGACCCATCACTTCGCCGGTGGAGCGCATCTCCGGGCCGAGCACGGTGTCGACGCCGGGGAAGCGGGCGAAGGGGAACACGGCTTCCTTCACCGCCACATGCCCGCCGGCGAAGGGCTTCAGGCCGAAGCTGGCAAGCTTCTCGCCCGCCATCACGCGTGCCGCGATCTTGGCGATCGGCTGGCCGATGACCTTGGCGACGAAGGGCACCGTGCGCGAGGCGCGCGGGTTCACTTCCAGCACGTAGATGGTGCCGTCCTTGATGGCGTACTGCACGTTCATCAGGCCGCCGACACCGAGCGCCAGCGCCATGCGGCGGGTCTGCGCCTCCAGCTCGGCGATCATGTCCGGGCTCAGCGAATAGGGCGGCAGCGAGCAGGCCGAATCACCCGAATGGATGCCGGCTTCCTCGATGTGCTCCATGATGCCGCAGATGAAGGTGTCCTCGCCGTCGCTCAGGCAGTCGACATCGACCTCGATCGCATCCGAGAGATAGCGGTCGAACAGCAGCGGGTTCTTGCCCAGCAGCGTGTTGATCTGGCCGGTCTTGTCGTTGGGGTAGCGCGCCTTGATGTCGTTCGGCACCAGCCCGGGCAGGGTGCCGAGCAGGTAGTCGCCGAGCTGGCTTTCCTCGCGGATGATCTGCATCGCGCGTCCGCCCAGCACATAGGAGGGACGCACCACCAGCGGAAAGCCGAGATCGGCGGTGATCAGGCGGGCCTGTTCCACCGAATAGGCGATGCCGTTGGCGGGCTGGCGCAGCTTCAGCTTGTCCAGCAGGGTCTTGAAGCGGTCGCGGTCCTCGGCGAGGTCGATCGCCTCGGGCGAGGTGCCCAGGATCGGGATATCGGCATCTTCCAGCGCCCGCGCCAGTTTCAGCGGGGTCTGGCCACCGAACTGCACGATGACGCCGTGAAGCTCGCCATTGGCGCGCTCGCGGTCGAGAATCTCGATCACATCCTCGGCGGTCAGCGGCTCGAAATACAGCCGGTCCGAGGTGTCGTAGTCGGTCGAGACGGTTTCCGGGTTGCAGTTGACCATGATGGTCTCATACCCGGCGTCCTTCAGCGCGAAGGCGGCATGGCAGCAGCAATAGTCGAACTCGATGCCCTGGCCGATCCGGTTCGGGCCGCCGCCGAGAATGGCGACTTTCTTGGCGCCGGAAGGACGCGATTCATCCATCGAGACGCCCGCGAACGGGGTTTCGTAGCTCGAATACATATAGGCGGTGGGGGCGGCGAATTCGGCGGCGCAGGTGTCGATGCGCTTGTAGACCGGGCGCACGTCCAGCGCCCGCCGGCGCGCGGCGACTTCCGCCTCATGCAGGCGCGACAGGCCGGCCAGGCGCGAATCCGAGAAGCCCATCGCCTTCAGCCGCCGGAAGGCGCCCGCGGTGCGCGGCAGGCCATGGGTGCGTACCTTCGCCTCCATGTCGATGATTTCGCGCAGCTGTTCGAGGAACCACGGGTCGATCTTGCAACTGGCGTGGATGGTCTCGTTGTCGAGGCCAAGGCGCATCGCCTGCCCGACATAGAGCAGACGGTCGGGGGTCGGGGTGCCGATGGCGGCGCGGATGGCGTTCTTGTCGTCGCCCTGGCCAAGGCCCTCGATCTCGATCTCGTCGAGCCCGGTAAGGCCGGTCTCCAGCGAGCGCAGCGCCTTCTGCAGGCTTTCCTGGAAGGTGCGCCCGATCGCCATCGCCTCGCCAACCGACTTCATCGAAGTGGTCAGCACCGGGTCGGCGCCGGGGAACTTCTCGAAGGCGAAGCGGGGGATCTTGGTGACGACGTAGTCGATGGTCGGCTCGAACGAGGCAGGCGTCGCCCCGCCGGTGATGTCGTTGGCGATCTCGTCCAGCGTGTAGCCGACAGCCAGGCGCGCTGCGACCTTGGCGATCGGGAAGCCGGTGGCCTTGGAAGCCAGCGCCGAGGAGCGCGACACCCGCGGGTTCATCTCGATCACGATCATGCGCCCGGTTTCCGGGTCGATCGCGAACTGCACGTTGGAACCGCCGGTCTCCACCCCGATCTCGCGCAGCACCGCCAGCGAGGCGTCGCGCATGATCTGGTATTCCTTGTCGGTCAGCGTCAGCGCCGGGGCGACGGTGATCGAATCACCGGTGTGCACGCCCATCGGGTCGATGTTCTCGATGGAGCAGATGATGATGCAGTTGTCCGCCTTGTCGCGGACGACCTCCATCTCATACTCCTTCCAGCCCAGCACGCTCTCTTCCACCAGCACTTCGTTGGTGGGGGAGGCGTCGATGCCGCGCTCGATGATCTCGATGTATTCGGACTTGTTGTAGGCGATGCCGCCACCCTGTCCGCCCATGGTGAAGGAGGGGCGGATGATGGCCGGCAGGCCGATCTCATCCAGCGCTTCCAGCGCCTGCGGCAGGTTCTTGATCTGGCGCGAGCGCGGCGTGTCGAGACCGATCTTGGTCATCGCGTCGCGGAACAGCTCGCGGTCCTCGGCCTTGTCGATGGCCTCGGCGGTGGCGCCGATCATCTCGACGTCGAATTCGTCCAACACGCCCATCTTGCGCAGCGAGAGCGCGCAGTTCAGCGCCGTCTGGCCGCCCATGGTCGGCAGCAGGGCGAACCCGCCGGAGATGGCGTGGCGCTCCTTGGCGATGATCTTGGCGACGACTTCCGGCGTGATCGGCTCGATATAGGTCGCGTCCGCCAGATCCGGGTCCGTCATGATGGTTGCCGGATTGGAGTTCACCAGCACCACGCGGTAGCCCTCGGCCTTGAGGGTCTTGCACGCCTGGGTGCCGGAATAGTCGAACTCGCAGGCCTGACCGATAACGATAGGTCCGGCACCGATGATGAGGATGGTGGAGATATCTGTGCGTTTCGGCATCGGATCCCGTGCGGCTCGCGCATTTGTCCGGGCACACTAAAAAGGACGCGTCGGTCAACGCGTCCTTGGCCGTTCCCGGATCGGACTTTCTTGGCGGGCGTTAAACCCGCGATTTGGCGCTTCCCTTAAACCAGATTCCGGTGGCGGGGAAGGGTCGGCGAAGCGAGCGCCGTTCTGGCGCCCGCGAGAGGTGAGGGAAGGCGGCCTTACGCCGCCTTCTTGTTCTTCGCGATCATCTCGATGAAACGATCGAACAGATAGTGGCTGTCCTGCGGGCCGGGGCTCGCTTCGGGGTGGTACTGCACCGAGAATACCGGCCTGTCGGTGAGCTGGATGCCGGCGTTCGAGCCGTCGAACAGCGAGACGTGGGTCTCCTGCGCGGTGTCCGGCAGGCTGTCGCGGTCGACCGCGAAGCCATGGTTCATCGAGGTGATCTCGACCTTGCCGGTGGTCATGTCCTTGACCGGATGGTTCGCGCCGTGGTGGCCCTGGTGCATCTTCATGGTGCGCCCGCCCACCGCCAGGCCGATCATCTGGTGGCCGAGGCAGATGCCGAAGGTCGGCACGCCGCTGTCGATGATCTCGCGGATCACCGGCACGGCGTATTCACCCGTCGCGGCCGGGTCGCCCGGGCCGTTGGAGAGGAACACCCCGTCCGGCTTCAGTCCCAGGATCTCCTCCGCCGTCGTGGTGGCCGGCACCACGGTGACCTTGCAGCCCGCGCGGGCCAGCAGACGCAGGATGTTGCGCTTGATGCCGTAGTCCACCGCGACCACGTGGTGCCCCGGCGCGCTCTGGCGGCCGAAGCCCTCGGGCCAGGTCCACGGCGTCTCGTCCCAGCTGAAACGCTGGGCGGAGGTAACCATCGGCACCAGGTCCATGCCGACCAGACCCGGCCATTCGGCGGCCTGGCGCTTCAGCGCCTCGACGTCGAAAATGCCGTCGGGGGCGTGGGCGATCACCGCGTTGGGCATGCCGCCATCGCGGATCAGCGCGGTGAGGGCGCGGGTGTCGACGCCGGAGATGGCGATGATGCCGCGGGCCTTCAGCCACTGGTCGAAATGGCGGGTGGCACGGTAGTTCGACGGTTCGGTGATCGCCGAATGCACGACCACGCCGCGCACGCCCGAGGCGCCGGCCATCGAGATGGTCTCGATGTCGTCCTCATTGGTGCCGACATTGCCGATATGTGGAAAGGTGAAGGTGATGATCTGTCCGGCATAGGACGGATCGGTCAGCACTTCCTGATAGCCGGTCATGGCGGTGTTGAAACACACCTCGCCGACGGCATGGCCGGTGGCGCCGAGGCCGAAGCCTTCCAGCACCGTTCCATCCGCCAGCACCAGCAGTGCCGTCGGCACCGGCTCGGCCCATGCGTCGTCGACCCGCACCTCATCGTCGGAGTGCTGTCCAGCGCTTCCGTTCATCGTGTCTTGTTCCCTGTCGTCGTGTGCCCTAATTAGTCGGTCGCCGCGCCGGACGCCAGCCTTGTGGTTGCGCATCTGTCCTTCGGGGAACGGATGGCTGCGGGGGAGCGCCATCTGCGGTGGCGTGAAGGGCGTCGGGGCGGATCAACAACACGAACGCGGATGACGGCAGGGTGCGGAAAAGTTCCGCGCGGCCGGCCCGCGCACATGGAAGAGGCTGACAAGTGCTGCGCGACGAGATCAATAGCTCCCTCAAGGAGGCGATGAAGGCCGGTGACAAGCTGCGTCTCGCAACGCTGCGACTGGTCAACGCCGCGATCAAGGATCGCGACATCGAGGCGCGCGGCCACGGCCGCGACCCGCTTGCCGACGACGAAGTGATGGGCCTGCTGACCAAGATGATCAAGCAGCGCGAGGAATCCGCGAAGGTCTATGAGGAAGCCGGCCGCGTCGATCTTTCCACGCAGGAGCGCGAGGAAATCGAGGTCATCAAGGTGTTCCTGCCCCAGCAGATGAGCGAGGCCGAATCGCAGGCCGCCATCAGCGCGGTGATCGCGGAGATCGACGCGCACGGGCTGAAGGACATGGGCCGCACCATGGCCGCGCTCAAGGAGCGCTATACCGGCGTGATGGATTTCGGCAAGGCCAGCGGCACCGTGAAGGCCCTGCTCACCGCCTGAGCGGTATGGCGCATCCGCGTCGTGCGGCCTGATGGCCGGGCCATCCCCGGCCATTCCCGGCGTCAGGCCGATCACGCCGCCCGGTCCAGAACCGCGCGTAGAAGCCGAGCCGTTCCCGGGCCTGGGCGAGGTGGGTTGGCGGGAGCCGGCGTGCGGCGATGCGCGCTTGGTCGGCCATGTGGTTCAAAACCGGGCTGTCTGCGGTGAGCGTAAACCGTTCGGTTTGCTGTTCCCGCGGTGAATAGCGGGGATCGTGGTTGGCAAAGGCTCGGCGCGGCGCCACTTAAGCGCCACCATAGGCGCCTAATGGGCCAGCACGGCCCGTGTCTTGCCTGCTGATTCGGCCCGGCCGACGAAAGAACCGCGTCCACCATGCGCTTCCCGCCCTCGTTCCTCGACGAGATACGCACTCGCCTCCCGGTGTCGGAGGTGGTGGGAAAGCGCGTGCAGCTGAAGAAGCAGGGGCGCGAATGGCGCGGCCTCTCGCCGTTCAATCCCGAGAAGTCGCCCTCCTTCTATGTGAACGACCAGAAGGGCTTCTATCACTGCTTCTCCTCCGGCAAGCATGGCGACCAGTTCGACTTCCTGATGGAGGTCGATGGCCTGCCGTTCCCGGAGGCGGTGGAGCGGCTCGCGGGCATGGCGGGCCTGCCGATGCCGGTGCAGTCGCGCGAGGAAGAGGTCCGCGAGAGCCGTCGCAAGACGCTTCACGAAGTGATGGACCTGGCGGCGAAATATTACGAGGCCGCCCTGCAGGGCCGGGCCGGCGCCAAGGGGCGCGGCTATCTGGCCGATCGCGGGCTCGGTCCGGCAACGCAGGCGCGTTTCCGCATCGGCTACGCGCTGCCCGAGCGCTTCGCCCTCAAGGAGGCTCTGGGCGCCCGCGGCGTGCCGGTGGAGGACATGGTCGAGGCCGGCCTTCTTGTCGCCGCCGACGATATTCCCGTGCCCTATGACCGCTTCCGCGACCGGGTGATGTTTCCCATCACCGATCTGCGCGGGCGCGTGGTCGCCTTCGGCGGGCGGGCGCTGGAAAAGGACGTCTCGGCCAAATATCTCAACTCGCCGGAGACCTCGCTCTTCCACAAGGGTTCGCTGCTCTATAACGGCTTCAACGCCCGCGCCGCCGCCCACAAGGGCGCGCCGGTGATCGCGGTGGAAGGCTATGTCGACGTCATCGCGCTGGTCGAGGCCGGCTTCGCCGGCGCGGTCGCCCCGCTCGGCACCGCACTGACCGAGGACCAGCTGGCCCTGCTGTGGAAGATGGCGCCCGAGCCGGTGCTGCTGTTCGACGGGGACAAGGCCGGCCGCCGCGCCGCCTATCGTGCGCTCGATCTCGCCTTGCCCCATCTCAAGCCCGGCATGAGCCTGACCTTCGGCACCCTGCCGGACGGGCAGGACCCGGACGATCTGGTGCGATCCGGCGGCCGCGAGGCGGTGGACGCGGTGCTCGCGAGCACCCAGCCGCTCGCCGACGTGCTCTGGATCCGCGAGGTCGAGAATGCCAGCATCGACACGCCCGAGCGCCGCGCCGCGCTGGAGGCGCGCATCGGCGACATTGTGCGGCTGATCGCCGATGAGACCGTGCGCAAGCATTACCGCAGCGAACTGATGGAGCGTTTCCGCCGCCTGTTCCAGCCGGCCGTGGTGCAGGGCGGGGGGCAGCGCCGCGACTTCACCGCCGGCGGCGCCCGCCCGCGCGGAACCTGGCGCGGCAACGGCCAGGGGTCGCGCGGCATGGGATCGCGCGGCATGGGGGAGGGGCGGGCCCCAACGGCGGTGGCCGGCGAGAGCATGCGGCTGTCGGGCCTGCTGCGCGGGGCGGCGGCGCAGATCCCGCGCAACGAGGCGCTGCTGCTGTTCGCGGCGATGAACCACCCCTGGCTGCTCGACCAGTTTTCCGAGGAACTCGCGCAGATGGCGTTTCTGAACAAGGAAATGGCCGACCTGCGCAATGCGCTGCTCGATGCCCATATCGATGGCGAGGCCGACGACGCCGCACAGATGGCCGCGCGGCTCGACGCGGCGGGGCTGGCGCCGCTGGCCGCACGGCTCGCCCAGGTCGCGGTGCCCCGTCACGACTGGCCCGCTTTTGCCGATGCCGGCCGCAGCGATGTCGAATTGTGGTGGAACCAGCGGCTGGTCTTGCACCGGCGCAGCCATGCCCTATCTAAGGACCTGAAGGAAGCCGAGAAACGCCTCGCGGAGGAGCCCTCCGAAATGAATTGGGCACGGTTTCTCGATGTACAAAGACAGCTCGCAGCACTTGACGGAACCGAAGCTTTGGTAGAGGGGTTCGGCGCTGCGTCGGGTCGACCGATGCGGTCGATGTAGAAAATCTCCGGGTCGCCCGCCCGCGCGCGTCGCAGCGCTGTGGAGCGGAAGGCCCTGTTTGCGTCGGCTTTCACCATGTCGGGTGAGGGGCGCGCGGAATTTTGCATACGGGGTGCCGGAATTCGGCGGCCTGTCGTCCGTCGAAGCGGGACGCCGCTCGGCGTTTGAGGAGCACACGCATGGCGAAGCAGGCAGCGGAAGCGACGGAAGCCCCCGAGAAGGATGGCGAAACCCCGGATAGCCCGTTGCTGGACCTTTCGGATGCCGCCGTCCGGAAGATGATCAAGCTCGCCAAGAAGCGCGGCTATGTCACCTATGACGAACTGAACGAAGTCCTCCCCTCGAACGAGGTCTCTTCCGACCAGATCGAAGACATCTATGCCATGCTCAACGAGATGGGCATCAATGTCGTCGAGGCCGAGGAGGCGGAAGCCGAGGGCGAGGCCGAGGGCGGTGCGGCCGCCGAGGCGGCCGACGACGAGGAAGAGAGCAGCGGCGAACTGACCGAGGCGTCTCCCCGCGCGGTGATTCGTTCCGAGACCAAGTCCGAGCCGGGCGAGCGCACCGACGACCCCGTGCGCATGTATCTGCGCGAGATGGGTTCGGTCGAGCTGCTGTCGCGCGAGGGCGAAATCGCCATCGCCAAGCGGATCGAGGCCGGCCGCGAGGCGATGATCGCCGGTCTGTGCGAGAGCCCGCTCACCTTCCAGGCCATCATCATCTGGCGCGACGAGCTGGTGGAGGGCAAGGTCCTCCTGCGCGACATCATCGATCTCGAAGCCACCTATGCCGGCCCCGAGGCGAAGAACAACCCGATTGTCGAGGGCGGCTCTCTGGCGCCCGAGGCCGCCGAGGAGCGCGAGCCCACCGTCGGCGAGACCATCGCCAATGACGACGACGACGACATGGAGAACTCCCTGTCGCTCGCCGCCATGGAAGCCGAGATCAAGCCGAAGGTTCTCGAAACCTTCGACCGCATCGCCGATGCCTACAAGAAGCTGCGCCGCCTGCAGGACCAGAACGTCGAGTCCAAGCTCAAGAACGAGAGCCTCTCGCCGTCCCAGGACCGCAAGTACAAGAAGCTGAAGGACGACCTCATCCTCGATGTGAAGTCGCTCTCGCTCAATCAGGCGCGCATCGACAACCTCGTCGAGCAGCTCTACGACATCAACAAGCGCCTCGTGTCGCTTGAAGGCCGCCTGATGCGCCTCGCCGAGAGCTTCGGCGTCTCGCGCGAGGACTTCCTGAAGCAGTATCAGGGCTCCGAGCTTGATCCCAAGTGGATCAACCGGGTGAAGAACCTGACCTCGCGCGGCTGGAAGGGCTTTGTCGGCCAGGAGCTGGACGGCATCCGCGACCTGCGCTCGCACATTCACACGCTGGCGACCGAGACGGGCCTGGAGATCCAGGAATTCCGCAAGATCGTGCAGATGGTGCAGAAGGGCGAGAAGGAAGCCCGCCAGGCCAAGAAGGAAATGGTGGAGGCCAATCTGCGCCTCGTCATCTCCATCGCCAAGAAGTACACCAACCGCGGCCTGCAGTTCCTGGATCTGATCCAGGAGGGCAACATCGGCCTGATGAAGGCGGTGGACAAGTTCGAGTACCGGCGCGGCTACAAGTTCTCGACCTATGCGACGTGGTGGATCCGTCAGGCCATCACCCGCTCGATCGCCGATCAGGCCCGCACCATCCGTATTCCGGTGCACATGATCGAGACGATCAACAAGATCGTGCGCACCTCGCGCCAGATGCTGCACGAGATCGGCCGCGAGCCGACCCCGGAAGAGCTGGCCGAAAAGCTCGGCATGCCGCTGGAGAAGGTCCGCAAGGTCCTGAAGATCGCCAAGGAGCCGATCTCGCTCGAAACCCCGATCGGCGACGAGGAAGATTCGCACCTCGGCGACTTCATCGAGGACAAGAACGCGATCCTGCCGATCGACGCCGCGATCCAGAGCAACCTGCGCGAGACCACCACGCGCGTTCTGGCCAGCCTCACCCCCCGCGAGGAGCGCGTGCTGCGCATGCGCTTCGGCATCGGCATGAACACCGATCACACGCTGGAAGAGGTCGGCCAGCAGTTCTCGGTGACCCGCGAGCGTATCCGCCAGATCGAGGCGAAGGCCCTGCGCAAGCTCAAGCACCCCTCGCGCAGCCGCAAGCTGAGGTCGTTCCTCGACAACTGAGCGGACGGGCGAGCGCGAGGGTTTACACCTGATGGCGCGCAGAATGACGAAGAGGGCGGCGGCCGACCAGCACACGAAGCCGGCGGCGCCGCCCTTGTCGTTCTGGGGCCGGGTCGGCGGGCCCTACACCACCCGCCAGGAATTCTTCCGCCGCCTCGGCGCGGCGGTCGCCATCTGGTTCGCCATCATGCTGTTCGGCCTCGGCATCGGCATGGCCGGCTATGCCGCCTTCGAAGGCATGGACCTTGTCGACGCCTATCTCAACGCGGCGATGATCCTCTCCGGCATGGGCCCGGTTTCCGAGCTGCACAGCGAAGCGGGGAAGCTGTTCTCCGGCTCCTACGCCATCTTCTCGGGTCTGGTCATCGTGCTGGCCACGGGCGTGGTGCTTTCCCCCATCGTTCACCACGTGTTGCATGTGTTCCACGCGGACATGGATGACGACGGCACCCCGGACGATCCCAATTGAGGGCGTTTCCGGGTGGCCCCCTCGGCGGCAACGGCGGATAATACCCCTTTCGCTGATGGGGTAGCCGCCATGTCGCCCGAGTTTCTCCTCGTCACCTTCATCGTGGTCGCTTCTCCCGGCACCGGTGCCATCTACACATTGTCGGCCGGGCTGGGGCAGGGCCCTCGCGCGGCCCTGCTGGCGGCCTTCGCCTGCACGCTCGGCATCGTTCCGCATCTCGCCGCCGCGATGCTCGGCCTTGCCGCGCTGCTGCACGCGAGCGCGCTCGCGTACGAGACGGTGAAATATGCGGGCGTCGCCTATCTGCTCTTCATGGCCTGGCAGAGCCTGCGGGCGAGGGGTGCCCTCAACGTGGACGGCGAGCGCCGGGTACGTCGGCCGCTGAAGGTGATTGCCGACGGCATTCTGCTCAATCTGCTCAATCCAAAGCTGTCCATTTTCTTCGTGTCTTTCCTCCCGCAGTTCATTGCCGCGGGCGAGGCCCGTCCGCTGCTGCGGATGCTGGAACTGTCCAGCGTCTTCATGGGCCTGACCTTCGTGGTCTTCGCGTTCTACGGGCTCTTCGCCGCCGCCGTGCGCGAGCGCATCGTCAATCGTCCGGCGATCATGGCATGGCTCCGCCGCAGCTTTGCCGCCGCCTTCGTCGCGCTTGGGGTGAAGCTCGCCCTGACAGAACGGTAACGGCCACCGGCACGCTGCGCGTGTGACCCGCCGGCCGTTGCGCCGCCGAACTTCCGCGGATGCGGCGTGGAAACGGATTGTCAGGCTCGCCGCGTTGCGACATAGTCCCACCTTATTAGAATAATTCTAATCAGGTGGCCCATGTTCTCGTCCTTCGCCAATCGTCGCCGCTTTTCCGATCTGTCGGAGGCGGAGGTGCTCGCGCTTGCGATCTCCTCGGAGGAGGATGACGGGCGCATCTACGCCACATATGCCGAGAAGCTGCGCCACGATTTTCCCGATACCGCCGCCACGTTCGACGCCATGGCGGGGGAGGAGGACGGCCACCGCTCGCGGCTGATCGATCTGTTCCAGCAGCGCTTCGGCAAGGTAATCCCGCTCATCCGCCGCGAGCATGTGGCGGGCTACTATTCGCGCCGTCCGGTCTGGCTGGTGGAGAATCTCGGCATCGAGCGCATCCGCGAGGAAGCGGCGCGGATGGAGGATGATGCGGCGGGCTTCTACACCCGCGCCGCGCAGTCCAGCACCGATCCGGCCACGCGCAAGCTCCTCGGCGACCTCGCCATGGAAGAGCGCAAGCATTACGACATGGCCGAGCACATGGAGATGGCTCACAAGGTCACCGACGCCCGCGAGGAGGAGAACGACCGCGCCCGGCGCCAGTTCGTGCTCACCTGGGTGCAGCCGGGCCTCGCCGGGTTGATGGACGGTTCGGTGTCGACGCTGGCCCCCATCTTCGCCACCGCCTTCGCCACCCAGAATTCATGGACCACGCTTCAGGTCGGCCTTGCGGCGGCGCTGGGCGCGGGCATCTCGATGGGCTTCACCGAGGCCGCCCATGATGACGGCGTCATCTCCGGGCGCGGCTCGCCGATCAAGCGAGGCATCGCCTCGGGCGTCATGACCGCGCTCGGCGGTCTCGGCCACGCGCTGCCCTATCTGATCCCCGATTTCTGGACGGCGACAGCGATCGCGGTCGTCATCGTCTTCATCGAGTTGTGGGCGATCACCTGGATCCAGAACCGCTACATGGAAACCCCGTTCCTGCGCGCGGCGGTGCAGGTGGTGGTCGGCGGCCTCTTGGTGCTGGCCACCGGCATTCTCATCGGCGGCAGCTAGCGCCGCCGAACCCTCAGCCCCGTGCGGGGCTCATTCGCCCGGCAGCGGGTGATTCTGCTTGCGCACGGTACGGGTCAGCATGTCGACATAGACCAGCGTGCCGGCAAGGGCGCCGAAGGCGACCAGAACGAAGACGATGAACAGCGCGGTTTCGGTAGGCATGGCGTTCTCCTCCTGATGAGGAAGGCCTAGCCCACGCGCCGCGCCCGCGCCTTGCGCTACGTCAAGGCCGGAGGCGGTGCTTCCTCCCCCCGCCTCAGGGCGTGGTCATCGCCTGGTCCACCAGCATGGCCAGCCCCACCAGCGCCAGGAAGCCGAGGAAGAACAGGCCGAACAGGATCAACGAGATCCGCCGTGCGAACGCCGACACATTGGTGAAGCCGATGCCCCCGGCGACAAGCGAGATAACCAGAAAGATCACGGCGTATTTGAACATGGCGAACCCCCGCTGATGGCCGTCAACGGGCGAGGGCGCCCGCGGGTTCCACCCTCGCACGATACCGCTGGCCCGCGCCCTCAGCCGCCGTCGGAGCGCCCGTCCTGCGCCTCGGGAAAGCTGTCGCCGGGGGCGGAGCGGGTGGCCGGGCGCGGCCGGGGCGCGGGGGAGGGGTCATCCATGCCGGCGGTCGGGTCCGGCGGCATCTCGGGCGTGGGCACCGTGCCGGTGGGCGTGGAGGCGATGGTGTCGTTGGTGAAGCGTTCCGCCGCCGGCCGCCAGCTGAGCCGCCACACCACGAACAGCAGCAGCAGCGTGTGCCCGGCGGCGGTGAAGTAGAACAGCGCGCCGGGCCCGTAATGGGACATCGCGAAGGAGGCGACGGAAGGGCCCACCACCGAGCCGATGCCATAGGTCAGCAAGAGGCCGGCCGCGGTTTCCACCGATTCGGAGGCTGACGTGCGATCATAGGCATGGGCCGCGGCCAGCGAGTAGGCCGGCAGCGACAGCGCGCCGAAGATCAGGCCGAGCACGCTGAGGCCGGGCAAGGTGAAATGCATGGCGCCGAGCGTCAGCCCGGCAAGCATGGCGCCCACCATCAGCGCGGCGAGGATGCGCCGGCGATCCATCCGGTCGGACAGGTACCCGATCGGCCATTGCGCGAGCGCGCCGGCGACCACGACCGCGCTCATGAAGGTGGCGGCGCCATCGGCGGTCAGCCCGCGCCCGATGGCGAAGATCGGTCCCAGCGACCACAGCGAGCCGTTGGTCAGCCCGATGATGAAACACCCCACCAGCGCGACGGGGGCGGCGCGGAACAGGCGGAAGATCCGGATCCGCGCGGTCTCGATCGGCGCGGGCTGGGTGCTCGTGGTCATCACCACCGGCAGCGTCGCCAGCGCGAACAGGATGGTGGCGATGGCGAAAAGCTGGAAGCCGCTGATCGGAAACAGCGTGATCATCATCTGGCCGGCGGTCAGGGCCGCGTAGTCGACCATGACGTAGGAGCCCATCACGAAGCCGCGCGTCTGGTTGGTGGCGCGGTCGTTCAGCCAGCTTTCGATCACCAGATACAGGCCGGCGAAGCAGAAGCCGGTGATGGCGCGCAGGCCGAACCAGACATAGGGGTCGACCAGCAGCGGGTGCGCCAGCATCGTCGCCACCGCGCCCGAGGTCAGGGCGGCGAAGGCGCGGATATGGCCCGAGCGCCGCACCAGATGCGGCACCAGCAGGCAGCCAAGCACGAAGCCCAGATAGTAGCTCGACCCCAATATGCCGAGGTTGATGGCGCTGAAGCCTTCGAACGCCCCCCTCAGCGGCAGCAGCGTGTTCTGCAGGCCGCTTCCGGTGACGAGGAAGAAAACACCGAGCAGGAGCGCGGCGACAGGGCCGAGAGTCTGGGCCATGATGGAACCGCGCAGGGCGTGAATCGGCAGGATGAATGGGTTCGTGCGGATGCTCGCACCCGCGACCTGCAGGTAGACCTGAAAGTCGACGATGTCGAGACGGGGATGAGTATGAGTGACGGGTCAGTCGAACTGAAATCGAGCAAACTCAGCGCGCGGATCGCGCCGCTTGGGGCGGAACTGGTCAAGCTCGCCGACGAGCAGGGCCGCGACCTGCTGTGGAACGGCGATCCCGCGTTCTGGACCGGGCACGCGCCGCTGCTGTTTCCCATCGTCGGGCGCCTGCCGGGCGATCAGCTCGTCCATGAGGGCGTGGCCTATCCGATGGCGCAACACGGCTTTGCCCGCCGGCGCACCTTCGAGCCGGTCGAGGCGACGTCCGCCTCGGCGCGCTTCGTGCTGGTCTCGGACGAGGAGACGCGCCGGCAATACCCGTTCGAGTTCGCCCTTAGCGTCACCTACACGCTCGATGAGGCGACGCTCACCATCAAGGCCGAGGTCTCGAATCCCGGCACCGAGCCGCTTCCGGCGAGCTTCGGCTTCCATCCCGCCTTTCTCTGGCCGCTGCCCTATGGCGGCATCCGGGCCGAGCATCACCTCATTTTCGAGAAGGCCGAAGCCGAGCCGATCCACCGCCCGGTCGGGGGGCTGCTCTCCGCCGCCACCGAGCCCAATCCGGCGGTCGATGCGGTGATGGCGCTGGACGATGCGATGTTCGAGCGCGACGCGCTGATCTTCCTCGACGTGCGCTCGCACCATGTGCGCTATGGCGTGCCGGGCGAGCCGGGGCTTGAGATCGCCTTTCCCGGCATGGCGGAACTGGGCGTCTGGTCGAAGCCGGGCGCGCCGTTCCTGTGCATCGAGCCATGGTCGGGCTACGCCACGCCCGAGAACGGCCCGGTTGAGTTCATGGACAAGCCGGGGCTGAGCCTGATCCCGCCGGGCGGTTCCAAGAGCTTCGCCATGGCGGTGCGCTGGCTGTCCGATTCGGGGCGCTAGGTGCGTGGGGCCCGGCGCGGGGCCCCCGTCGCCTTCACGCCTCCGGCGGGCCGTAGCTGACCACGCGGTCGCGGCCGCCGCGCTTGGCGGCATAGAGCGCGGAATCGGCCTGCTCGATCAGCAGATTGGTGTCGAGATCGTGCGCGTAATGCGTGGCGATCCCGACGCTGAGGGTCACTTGGCCGTTGATCGGGTGCTCGATCGCCGCCGTGCCCACGCAGAGGCAGAGGCGGTCGGCCACGAGGCGGGCCCCGGCCGCGTCGCTGCCGACGAGAATGGCGGCGAACTCGTCGCCGCCATAGCGCGCCATGGTGTCGTCGCGCCGGAAGCTGGCCTTGCCCAGCGCCACGCCGATGTCGCGCAGCGCCTTGTCGCCGGCGCCGTGGCCGGCGCCGTCGTTCAGCGCCTTGAAGTGGTCGATGTCGACGACCATCACCGATAGCGCCTCGCCGGTGCGCCTGCAGCGCAGTTCGGCGCGGACCAGCTCTTCGTCGAAGGCGCGCCGGTTGGAGAGGCCGGTCAGCCCGTCGACCCGGCTCAGCTGGTTCAGCTCGCGGTTGAGACGGCGAAGCTCCAGCTCGTCGACCGCGATCGCCGCGAGCGCCTCCAGCGGCTCGATGTCGAAGCCGGGTTCGATCCCCTCCTGGTGGCGCATGATGCACAGCGTGCCGATGACAAGATCCGGCTCCACGCGCAGCGGCACGCCGGCATAAAAGCGCAGCGTCATCTGCGGTATCGTCGGATGCCCCTCGAAGCGCTCGTCGGTTCGCAGGTCGCCCACGACCAACGGTTCGCCGGTCGCGACCATGACCTGGCAGATGGACTTCTGCCGCCCGATCGAGGTGCCCACTGCGGAGGATGTGACCGACTTTATCCATTGGTGTTCCGCGCTCATGAAGCTCACGAACGCGACATCGGCGGCATAGATGCGTTTCGCCAGCCAGGCGAGCCGATCGAACCCCTTTTCGCGTGGGGTATCCATAATGTCGAACGCCGCGAGCGCCTCCAGACGCGCCGCCTCATTGGCTGGACTTTCCGGCACCTGCCACATTCTCGTCTTCCCCCGGATGCGTTTTTTCTCAGGCCCGGCTTGCCTGGTACTGCGGCGGCAGCGGGTCCGGAGCGGTTTCATTGGCGGTTGCCAGTTCGCTGATGAAGTGTTCGCACCAATGGTGGATGGTGTTGCTCTCCACCTTGTCCATATTGGCGCGCCAGCGCTCCCGCCGCTCCTCCAGCGGCATCAGCAGCGCGGTGTGCAGGGCCTCGGCCATGCCCTCCACATCGTAGGGGTTTATGATCAGCGCGCCGCTCATCTCGTCGACGGCGCCGGCGAAGCGCGAGAGCACGAGAACCCCGGGATCCTTGGGGTCCTGCGCCGCCACATACTCTTTTGCCACCAGGTTCATGCCGTCGCGCAGCGGCGTCACCAGCCCGATCCGGGCGGTGCGGTAGATCGCGGCCAGAGTCGCGCGCTGGAACGGGCGGTTCAGGTAGCGCAGCGGCACCCAGTCGAATTCGGCGTACTCGCCGTTGATGCTGCCGGCGAGTTCCTCCAGCTCCCGGCGCAGCGAGCGATACTCCGCCACCTCGCCCCGGCTCACCGGCGCGATCTGCATCATCGTCACCGTGGAGCGGTGTTCCGGCCAGCTTTTCAGCAGCTCGCCAAAGGCGGCGAATTTGTTCGGCAGCCCCTTGGAATAGTCCAGCCGGTCGACGCCCACCGCCAGCGCGCGACCCGCGAGGCTGGCATGCAGGCGCTTCATCTCCTCGCTGCCGACGGCTGCGCGCGCATCCTCCACGAATGCCTCGGCGTCGATGCCTATGGGGTAGGCGGCGACGCGGAACCGGCGCGGGCCCAGCGTGACGAAACCGCCCGGCGCCAGCCAGCCGCGCACCTCGGACGAGATGTAGGTGAGCAGCGCGCGCACGTCGCTCTCGGTCTGCAACCCGACGAGGTCGTATTGCGACAGGTCCTGCACCAGCGCGGCATGGGAGGGCAGGGACAGGTACACCGCCGGCGTCGGCCAGGGGATGTGGTGGAAATAGCCGATCCGCCCCTCAAACCCGAGCTTGCGCAGCTCGCTGGCGAGCGGGATCAGGTGATAGTCGTGGACCCAGATGATGTCGTCCGGCTTCAGCATGGGCAGCAGCGCGCGGGCGAAATGCTCGTTGACGCGCCGATAGCCTTCCCAGTCGGCACGGCGGAACGACACCAGCCCCAGCCGGTAATGGCAGAGCGGCCAGAGCGTGCCGTTGGCGTAGCCGGCATAGTGCGCGCGCTGGTCCTCGGGGTCGAGGGTCAGCAGGCCGTAAGTGATGCGGCCTGAGCGGAACACCTTGGGCTCGGCGGAGGCGCCGACCTCGGTTTCCCCGCTCCAGCCGAACCAAAGCCCGCCGCGCTTGCCCAGTGCCTCGCGCAGCGCGACGGCGAGCCCGCCGGCTTTCGCGGCGCGCTCCTTTGGTGAGGTCACCCGGTTTGAGACGATTACGAGCCGCGCCAGAACGCTTCCTCCCAGGTCTTCGAAAGCCTCATCGCCGTGTCGATCAGTCCGACCATGGAATAGGTCTGGGGAATGTTGCCCCACAGATCCAGCGTCTGGTTGTCGATATCTTCCGAAAGAAGACCGGCCTCGTTGCGGCGGGCGAGCAGGCTCGTGAACATCTCGCGCGCCTCCTCGCGCCGGCCGATCAGGTCGAGCGCGCAGGCGTACCAGAACGAGCAGATGGTGAAGGAGCTTTCCGGCAGGCCGAAATCGTCCTCATTGGCATAGCGCATCAGGTAGCCGTTGCGCTTGAGGTCGCGGCCGATGCACTCCACCGTCGCGATGTAGCGCGGATCGTCCGGCCGCACGAACCCCAGTTCGGCCAGCAGCAGCAGCGAGGCGTCGAGCTGGCCGTCGACATCGGCGTCCACGAAGCTGCCCTTCTCCTCGCTCCAGGCGAAGGCAAGCACACGCTGGCGAATATCGTTCGCGTGATCGGCCCAGAAGGTCACCCGGTCCGGCAGGTCGAGCACCCGCGCGATGCGCGCCAGCCGGTCGCAGGCGGCCCAGCCCATCACGGCGGAGAAGGTATGCACCCGCCGCCTGCCGCGCAGTTCCCACAGGCCGGCATCCGGCTCGAAGGCGAACTCCGCCGCGCGGGCGCCCACGCCCTCCAGCAGGTTGAACAGCGCCTTGTCGCCGCGCTTGGGCAGCCGCTCGTCGAAGAACATCTGCGCCGCCGCCAGCACGACATGGCCGTAGCCGTCATTCTGCACCTGCTCGGCGGCCTGGTTGCCGACCCGCACCGGACCCATGCCGCGGAAGCCGGGCAGGGCGGGGGCGAAGCGCTCTTCCAGATGCGTGCCGGGCACGATCGAATAGACCGGCGACAGCCGCCCGGAGGGTTCGGAGGCGATGATGGTGGTGAGGTAGCGGATATAGTCCTCCATCGTCCGCGTCGCGCCAAGCTGGTTGAGCGCGCGGACGGTGAAGTATGAATCGCGCAGCCAGGAATGGCGGTAATCCCAGTTGCGTACCGTGTTCGGTGCTTCCGGGATCGAGGTGGTGAGCGCGGCAACGATGCCGCCGGTTTCCTCGAAGGCGCAGAGCTTCAGCGAGATTGCGGCGCGGATCACCGCGTCCTGCCATTCGAAAGGCACCGAGAGATAGCGCACCCACTCCGACCAATAGTCCTGGGTGCGGCTCTCGAAGCTGTGCGTGGTGTCGGCGACGCTGGAGGCGAAGGGCTCGTCCGGCCCCAGCACGAAGGTCGCGGCCTGGCTGAGCACGAAGGGGCGCTCTTCCATCACATAGACGATCGGAAGGTCGGTGGTGGCGCGCAGGGTGAAGTCCTCGCCCGAGAAGCGCATGTGGTTGGAGCCGCGCACCGGCTTCGGCCGCTGCTCGCCCCAGTTGAAATGCGGGCGCAGGCGAATGGTGACGCGACAGGTGCCGGAGATCGGCTCCAGCCGCCGCACCAGCATGGCCGGGCGGTACATGCGGTCATAGAGCTTGAAGCGCGGCGCGTAGTCGACAATGCGCAGCTTGGCCCCGTCGGCGTTTTCCAGAACCGTCTCGATGATCGCCGTGTTGTGGCGGTAGGTGCGCGTGGCCGCGACCTGCCCGTCGAGCAGCACGTCGAAGAAGCCCGCCTCGGGCTCCTCGCCGCCGAGCAGGGCGGAGAAGATCGGGTCGCCGTCGATCCGCGGCCAGCAGCACCAGTTGATGCGTCCGTTCTTGTCGATCAGCGCTGCGATGGTCCCGTTGCCGATGGCGGCGAGGTTGAGGTTCTGACTCACGAGGGCATACGCTCCAGAGCTTGAGGAAAACGGCCGAGCCATGCGCGCACGTCTTCGGGCGTGGCGAGGCGGAAATCGGCCTGCGAGGTCGGGCGAGGCCCGACGGCGACGGCGAGCCCGCCCGCGGCACGGGCGGCGCGGAAGCCATCCTCGTCGGTGATGTCGTCACCGAGAAAGATCGGGGTGCGCCCGGAGAACAGCGTGCTGGCCATCAGCGTGTCGACCGCCGTGCCCTTGTTGAAGCCGCGCTGGCGCACCTCCAGCACGCAGCGTCCCCTGAGGAATTCGACCGACGGGTCCATCCGCGTGCCGAGTTCCTCGACCCTGGCCATGATCGCGTCGCCATGCTCGGGCACGGCCCGGAAATGCACCGCGAGCGAGAGCGGCTTGCGCTCGACATAGACACCCGGCCAGAGGGCCAGTTCGCGGACCAGCGTCTGTTCCAGCGGCTTGCGCCATGCGGGAACGGGAATCGGCACGGAGGGCGCGTCCGGCGCGAGGCGGATCTCGCCACCATGCTGGCCGGCGGCGGCCAGACGCGCCGGGGCCAGGCGATGGTCCATCCAGTCGATGCTGCGGCCGGAGACCAGCGCCACCGCCCCGTCAAGCGAGGTCTGAAGGCCGGTGAGAAGCTCGGGAAGATGCGCGGGAACGCGGATGCCTTCGGGATGATCGGCGTGTTCGATCAATGTGCCGTCAATATCGAGAAAGAGGGCCCAATCGGCCCGGGGGAGAGGTTGCATGCCGTGTCCTGGTGCCGTCCTAGCTCTCGCCATTTAAAGACTTAAAGGGTTCTGCCGAAGTTGTGAGGTATCGGGGTAAGATTTTCGTGTCAGTCATTGATAATGCGGGGCTGGGCGAACCGTTCCGTTACCATCGACGGTTTCCTGGTGTGGCCTCCGCCGCGCGCCGGCGCCTTTCCGTGGGGCTGGCAGGGGCCAGGGGGGCGCGCGCCCGGCTCGGCCGGCCACGCGGCGGCCTTGTTGTTGCGCTCCGGTCTTGCCGCTGCCCGGCCTGCGGTTTACATAGCGCGCGACCTCTCATCGGTATCACGGCCTCGACGTGACGGCCCGGCGTTGCGGCCACCCTCTGGCGGCCCGATCGGCGGCTCGTCCTCGGCATCGCTCGAACGCTTAGGATTTGGAAATGGCTTCCTATCAGTACGTCTACCACATGCACGGGATGACCAAGGCCTATCCCGGCGGCAAGAAGGTGCTCGACAACGTGCACCTGTCTTTCTACCCCTCGGCCAAGATCGGTATTCTCGGCCCCAACGGCTCGGGCAAATCGACGCTGCTGAAGATCATGGCCGGCCTCGATACCGATTTCTCCGGCGAGGCCTGGGTCGCGGAAGGCGCGCGGGTCGGCTACCTGCCGCAGGAGCCCCAGCTCGATCCCGCCCTGTCGGTGCGTGAGAACGTGATGCTCGGCGTCGCCAGGCAGAAGGCGATCCTCGACCGCTACAACGAACTCGCCATGAACTACTCGGACGAGACCGCGGACGAGATGACCGCGCTCCAGGACGAGATCGAAGGTCAGGGCCTGTGGGACCTCGACAGCAAGATCGACCAGGCGATGGACGCGCTGGGCTGCCCGGAAGAGGGTTCGGACGTGTCCCGGCTGTCGGGCGGTGAGCGCCGCCGGGTCGCGCTGTGCCAGCTGCTGCTCTCGCAGCCCGAGCTGCTGCTGCTCGACGAACCGACCAACCATCTCGACGCCGAGACCACCAACTGGCTGGAAGGCCATCTGCGCACCTATCCGGGCGCGATCCTGATCGTCACCCATGACCGCTACTTCCTCGACAATGTGACGGGCTGGATCCTCGAACTCGATCGCGGCCGCGGCATCCCCTATGAGGGCAACTACTCCTCCTGGCTCACCCAGAAGACCAAGCGGATGCAGCAGGAGAACCGCGAGGACGAGGCCCGCCAGCGCGCGCTCGCATCCGAGCAGGAATGGATGGCCGCGTCCCCCAAGGCCCGCCAGGCCAAGAACAAGGCCCGTATCCAGCGCTATGACGAGCTGGTGAAGAAGGCGTCCGAGAAGGCTCCGACCACCGCGCAGATCGTCATCCCGGTGTCCGAGCGCCTCGGCAACAATGTCATCGAGTTCAACGGCCTCACCAAGTCGTTCGGCGACCGGCTGCTGATCGACAACCTGTCCTTCAAGCTGCCGCCGGGCGGCATTGTCGGCGTCATCGGCCCCAACGGCGCCGGCAAGACCACGCTGTTCCGCATGATCACCGGGCTGGAGAAGCCCGATGCCGGCACCATCACCATCGGTGACAGCGTGCAGCTCGGCTATGTCGACCAGAACCGCGACGCGCTGGACGACAAGAAGACCGTCTGGGAGGAAATCTCCGGCGGCCACGAGGTGCTGTATCTGGGCAAGCGCGAAATCAACTCGCGCGCCTATTGCGGCGCCTTCAACTTCAAGGGCGGCGACCAGCAGAAGAAGGTCGGCATGCTTTCGGGCGGTGAACGCAACCGCGTCCACCTCGCGCGCATCCTCCAGCAGGGCGCCAACGTGCTGCTGCTCGACGAACCGACCAACGACCTCGACGTCGAGACCCTGCGCGCGCTGGAAGAAGCACTGGAAGACTTCGCCGGCTGTGCGGTCATCATCTCGCATGACCGCTTCTTCCTCGACCGCATCGCGACCCACATCCTCGCCTATGAGGACGACAGCCATGTCGAGTGGTTCGAGGGCAACTTCCACGACTACGAGGAAGACAAGAAGCGTCGCCTCGGCGTGGAAAGCATCATCCCCCATCGCATGAAGCACAAGAAGCTCATCCGCTGAGGCCAGGCGCGCGCTGAGCGCAGGCGCGATCAGGTGCCTCGCATCGTGATATTCAGATCGGCGCGGAGCTTCTCTGCGCCGATTCTGTTTCAGGCCCCCGCTGTCTGATCTCCGCTCGCCGACCGCTCGCGGCGCCTCCCGCTTTTGGCGCCATCCTCGCCATCTGCGCCACGAGGACATCTTCCGCATGCGCACCGCCACCGAAGACTGGAACCCCGCCCTCTACCTGACCTTCGAGGATGAGCGCACCCGGCCGCCGCGTGATCTGCTGGCGCAAATTCCGCTGGCGCGGGCGCGCCGGGTGGTCGATGTCGGCTGCGGGCCGGGAAACTCCACCGAGCTGCTCGCGCGGCGCTGGCCGGACGCGGAAGTCATCGGCATCGATTCCTCGCCCGCCATGGTGAAGCAGGCGGGCGAGCGCCTGCCTACCGCCCGCTTCGAGGTGGCGGATGTGGCGACCTGGCAGCCGCCGGCCGGGACCGATCTCATCTTCGGCAATGCCGTGTTCCAGTGGGTGCCGGACCATCCGGCCGTGCTGGCCCGCCTGCTCGGGGCGCTGCCGGAGGGCGGGGTTCTGGCGGTGCAGATGCCCGACAATGTCGAGGAGCCCTCGCACCGGCTCATGGCCGAGACCGCCGTCGCTGGCCCGTGGGCGGAAAAGCTCGCCGGCGCGGCGCGCGACGTGCTGCCTTCGGTTGGTGCCTATTACGACCTGCTCAGGCCCCATGCCCGTCACGTCGACATCTGGCACTGCGACTACAATCATCCCCTCGCCGGGGCGCCGGCCATCGCCGACTGGTTCGCCTCGACGGCGCTGCGGCCCTATCTCGCACCGCTGGACGAATCCGAGCGCGCGGCCTTCCTCGCCGACTACACCGCCCGCATCGCGCAGGCCTATCCCCCGCGCGTGGACGGCAAGGTTCTGCTGCGCTTCCCGCGTCTGTTCATCGTGGCGGTGCGCTAGGGGCCTGTTCCCGCCCCTCGCTCAGTTCCAGAACGCCTTCATCTCGGCGGCATCGGCGTGCCCGCGTTCCTCGCCATTGGCGATGCAGGGCGCGATCCACTTCGGGTCCATGATGCTGTCGACATGGGTGACGCCGGGCAGCAGCCCGACCACCTTCAGCACCACGTCGGTTCCCCCAGCCTTGAGGTCGGCCACCTCCTGCTGGAGCGTGTTGGGAAGGCTGGAGGTGCGCAGCCCGACCTTCGCGGCGCCCGCGCTGCCATCGGTCAGCGAGATCACCAGTGCCTTCTTCACGCCGGCCACCACGTCGCAATGGGTGCTGGTCTGGCAGATGCCGCCATCCATGCACAGGCGGTTGCCGAGCCATGTCGGCCCCATCGAGCCCGGCAGCGAGGAACTCGCCGCGCAGGCATGGTTCACCTCGATCCCCGACAGCGGGGAGACGATGAGACGCTCGCCGGTGTAGCAGTCATTCGCCGTGGTGTAGAGCGCGGGCGAGGGCCATGCCGTCTCGCCGATCAGCCGCTCCACCGCGGTGGGGTAGCTGTCCGGTCCGGCGGCATTGCGTGCCGCCATCGCCGCGCGCCCGATACCCTGGATCGTGGCCGGGTCGGCCTCCACGGCGGTGGTGGCGAGGTGCCGCGCCCGCAGCTGGCTTTCATTGGGTGCCATGGTGGGGATGAGTTTGGCGAAGAGCGAGGGGAACTCGCCGAAGAAGCTCAGCTCGCTGCCGAACCGCCACATATGCCCGCCCGTGAGCGCGGCGCCGAGGAACGAGCCGGCCGAGGTTCCCACCACGATGTCGGCGGTGGCGAGATCGACGCCCGCCTTATGCAGCGACTTGAAATAGCCGACCATCCATGAGGCGAGATAGGCCCCGCCGCCCCCGAGCACGAGGCCCCGTTCCTTGCCGGTGCCGAGCGGGGGCGTATAGGGAATGGGGTGGGCGAGCCCGTCATCCCACGCCCCGGCACCTGCCTGCGTCCCGCTGGCCGGTGCCGGCGTGTCGCCTGCCGCGCCGGACTGGGCCAGGGCCGCCGCTGTCGGATGAAGTAGCGCACCGGCAGCGCTGGCGATCAGAAAATCCCGACGCTTGAACATGACAGATGAGGCTCCCCCTGCCGTAGACGTCACTTCAATCGAACCGAATTCTCTCGCAGTAAATCAGTACCATTTACACGCGGCAACCCAGATGCGACGCCTTCGCGATCGCAATGAACGAACGTGTCCGCCTTCAATGACATTTCGCGACAGGGTTCGCGTCCGGGTTCAATTGGCTCGGCGCACGCAGGGCACCGCGTCATCCGCTCCGCCCGCGGTTCACAGTACCCGCCATTTGCGCTATTGCGGTGACATGAACATGCGGCGCCTTGTGCTGGGCTTCGGCCTTCTCCTCGCCTCCGGTGCGCCGGCGCTTGCCGATGCCGGCTTCGACCGCTGGCTCGCCGCGCAATGGCCGGCCGCGCAGGCCATGGGCATTTCCCACGCCACCTATGAGCGCGAGACCAGGGGGCTGGAGCCGGACTATTCGCTGCCCGACCTCGCCATTCCGGGCAAGCCGAAGCCGCCGGGCCGGCAGGCTGAATTCGTGCAGACCCCCGCCGCCTATCTCTCCGACAAGGCGATCGGCACCTATGCGGCGCGCGGGCGCAAGCTGGCGGCGCAGTATCGCGGCGATCTGGCGGCGCTGGAGAAGCGCTTCGGCGTCCCCGGCCCGGTGCTGCTCGCCATCTGGGCGCGCGAGACCTCCTATGGCGCGGCCAAGCTCAACTATGACGCGCTGCGCGTGGTGGCGACGCAGGCCTATGTCGGCCGCCGCAAGGATGTATTCTTCGCCGAGTTCCTCGCCGCGCTGAAGATCCTCGACCAGGGCCATGTCCGCCGCGCCGACATGAAAAGCTCCTGGGCCGGCGCCATGGGCCTCACCCAGTTCATGCCCACCGGCTACCTGAAATACGGCGTCGATCTCAATGGCGACGGCACCGCCAACATCTGGACCTCGGTTCCCGAAGCGCTCGCCGCGACCGCGAGCCTGCTGCGCGAGGAGGGCTGGCAGCCCGGCAAGCGCTGGGCCTATGAGGTCACCCTGCCGGCGGGCTTCGACTGCACGCTGGCCGAGCCCGATGCGGCCGCTCCGATCGGCGAGTGGCTGAAGCGCGGGGTGAAGGTGGCGGACGGGCGCACCATCCCGTCCTCGGCGCTGCGCGACAAGGCCTCGATCATCATGCCGGCGGGGCCTTATGGTCCGGCCTTCCTCACCCCGGCGAACTATTTCGTGCTGAAGAGCTACAACTTCGCCGACCTCTACGTGCTCTATGTCGGCCATCTTGCCGACCGCATCGAGGATGACCGCCCCTTCGCCCATGACTGGCAGGACATCACGCTGGTGAAGACCCGCGACCTCGAATTCATGCAGAAGAAGCTGGCGGCCAAGGGGCTCTACACCGACAAGGTGGACGGCAAGGCCGGCATGAAGACCCGCTCGGCCCTCGGCGCCTACCAGAAGGCCAACGGCCTCAAGCTCGACTGCTGGCCGGATGCGCAGGTGCTGGAGCACATGAAGCGCGGGTGAAATGCCGCGCCGCGCGCCTCATTCCACCGTGTCGAGCAGGCCCGGCAGCGCCGCCAGCATGGCGTCGCGGGCGCGGAAGCTGGTTGGGGTTTCCTGCCGCGCCGGGTCGCGCTCCAGCCGGGCGAAGGTCACGCTGCGCCCGTCCTTTGTCGCCCAGCCGACGAACCAGCCATAGGGCTTGCCGCGCACCGGCTTGCCGGCCTTGTCGCGCGCGAAGCCCATGCCGGTCTTGCCGTGCACCTGCCAGCCATTCGGCGTGTCGGGGAAACGGCTGATCGCGCCGGTCATCGCCACCGCTTCCTTTGATACGGGCAGCTCGCCGCGCAGCATGCGCGAAAGGAAGCCGACCTGTTCCAGCGGCGAGATCGCGAGCGAGGAGCTGAGCCAGGCATGGGTCAGCCCGTTATTCTCGCCCTTCTCGCCGGACACGTCCTCATTGCCGTAGCCGAAGCCGGTCACATAGCGGCGGAAGCGCTCCATGCCGAGCTTGGTGGTGATCTCCTGCGAGTACCAGACCACCGATTCCTTCAGCCAGTAGGTCGGGTCGGTGTTCTGCTTCCACTGTTCACGCCAGTCGGCATAGCCGGGCTTGAACGGCCAGCTGGGATGGTGCGCATCGGTGAGGATGCCGGAATCATAGCCCATCAGCGCGATGGCGATCTTGAAGGTCGAGGCCGGCGTCACCCGCCCGGCGCAATCCGGCCCCTCCTGCATCAGCACCTTGCCGGTCGAAGCGTCGGCCAGGGCCGTGCACAGCGTGCCCGCCCCGGCCGAGGTGGAGAGCGGGGAGCAGGCCATCAGGGCCAATGCCGAAAGGGCGGTGATACGGGCAGCAGAAACGTGACGCATCGGGAATCTCGCGCAGGTTGCGGGCCGGGCGAGGTCATCAGCCGTCCGTGGCGTCATTTCGACGGGGACCGGTTTATCCCCGTCCATCGGCGCAGCTCAGCGCGGCATGCGGCTGATGATCCGCAGATCCTTGCCCACGCCCAGATCGCGCGCCGAGAGCCAGAACACCTCGCCCTCGCTCTCCTCGGTGTCGAGCCAGAGGAAGGGCAGATGGGGATATTCGGCCTCCAGGATTTCCTTGCCGGTCCCGATCTCGCAGACGATGCCGCCGCGCGCGGTCAGGTGCGAAGGCGCCTCGGCGAGGATGCGGCGCACGATGTCGAGCCCGTCCGGGCCGCCGGCGAAGGCCAGCGTCGGCTCGTGGCGGTATTCGGCCGGCAGGTCGGCCATGGTGGCGGCATCGACATAGGGCGGGTTGGTGATGATGAGGTCGTAGAGCCGCCCGGTCAGCTTGTCGAACAGGTCGCCCTCGATCAGGCTCACCCGCTCGCCCATGTCGTGCAGGGCCACATTCTCCGCCGCCAGCGACAGCGCCTCGGGCGAGATGTCGACGGCATCCACCTGCGCGCCGGGAAACACCATGGCGGCCAGAATGGCGAGGCACCCCGAGCCGGTGCACAGGTCGAGCGCCCGGCCCACCGAATCAGGATCCTCGATCAGCGAGAAGCCGGCGCCGCTGAACAGATCGCCCGCCATCAGTTCGCCGATGAAGGAACGCGGCACGATGGCGCGCCGGTCGCTCTTGAACATGATGCCGTGAATATAGGTGCGCCCCAGCAGATAGGCCGCCGGCTCCCGGCTGTCGCAGCGGCGCTCGATGATGTCGGCGAGCCGCGTGCGCTCCTCGCTGGTCAGCCGCGCGTCGAGCCAGGGGGTCAGGTCGTCCACCGGCAGGTGCAGGCAATCCAGCACGATGAAGGCGGCTTCGTCGAGCGCGGTGGAGGTTCCATGGCCGAAGGCGAGATCGGCGGCGTTGAAGCGGCTGACCGCATAGCGCACGAAATCCCGCACGGTCTTCAGTTCATCCGCAGCCGGCATGTCACGTCTCCCTTGCTTGCTGGTGAGCGACAACACGCCGCCCGCGCGAAAGCAACCCCCCGTGGGCGCGGTGGGGAAGATCATCAGCACGCTTGTGTTCAAACCGACATGGTTCGATAGGATGGAGAAATGGCACGTTGACGGGGAACGCACATGGCTGCGGTGGCAAACGACGAAATCACCCTCGTGATCGACCGGTCGGTGGCGGTCGTTCTGTTTGAGTTCCTCTCTCGCCACGTCGATGACGCCGACGGCGAGACCCTGGTCGAATTCGTCGAGGACGAATCCGAGGTTCCCGCGCTCTGGGCCCTGCTGGCGGGGCTGGAGAGCGTGCTGACCGAGCCGATGGCGGAAGACTATCAGCGCCGCGTCATCGCCGCGCGCGAAGCCGTCATCAAGCGCTTTGGCGGGGCGTTTTCCGGCAAGGGCGACGAATAGCCGAGGAAGAAGCATGACATCGTTCGGTCCCGCCCTGTGGGAGGCGGTCGACGCCTATGTCGGCGGACATCTGGTGCCGCCCGATCCCGCGCTCGATGGCGCGCTGGCGGCCAGCGAGGCCGCCGGCCTGCCGGCAGTCCATGTCGCGCCCAATCAGGGCAAGCTTTTGATGCTGCTCGCCCGCATGATGGGCGCGCGGCACATTCTGGAGGTCGGCACGCTCGGCGGCTATTCCACGCTCTGGCTGGCGAAGGCGCTGCCGGCGGATGGCCGCCTCGTCACGCTGGAATACGAGCCGCACCACGCCGAAGTGGCGCGGGCGAACATCGCGGCGGCGGGCTTCTCCGACCGCGTCGACCTGCGCGTCGGTCCCGCGCGCGACAGCCTCGCGGCGCTGGAGGCGGAAGGCGCCGACCCGTTCGACTTCGTCTTCATCGACGCCGACAAGCCCAGCAATGTGGCCTATCTGGAAGCGGCGCTGCGCCTGTCACGCGTCGGCACGGTCATCGTCGCCGACAATGTGGTGCGCGAGGGCGCGGTCATCGATGGGGCGAACGCCGACCCGCGGGTGAAGGGCGTGCGCGCGACCTATGAATGGCTCGCCCGCGAGCCCCGCGTCGACGCCACCGCCCTGCAGACCGTGGGCGAGAAGGGCTATGACGGCTTCGCGCTGGCGCTGGTGATCGCGTAAGGCCGGGTGAGGCGCGTCGGACGCCCCCGGCGTTGAATCTCAGGGCTGGACCATGGCCCCGAGCAGCCGGTCCGGCGCGGCGGGCTGGGATAGCGTGACCGGCATCGAAACGCCGGGCGACACATCCGCGGAGCGCTGCTGGGAATCGATATTGGCCGTCACCGCGCGGCCCAGATCGCGCGAGAAGCAGTCGTAGCTCCAGTCGTTCATGTGGAACTTGTCCTTCCACAGGAACGATTCGAACGGCAGCCCCGCGCTCTCGTGCCAGTCCCGCATGAGCGCGAAGCGGTGATAGACGTCCACCCCGTCCTCGCGGGCGATGTCGTCCATCAGCTTCACCATCGGTCCGCTGTCGGCATCGCCCAGCACGCGCGGGGCGTATTGCGGGTCAATCAGCACGATGTCGGCGTCGATGGCGCGCACCCGCGCGATCGCCTCATGGAGCAGGTCTCCCGCCCGCGCCAGCCCGTTCTCGCGGAACAGCGCGTTCACCCCCGCCTGCCACAGCACCAGCGTCGGCTTCAGCGCCGCGACGTCGGTGTCGAAGCGCTTCAGCATCTCCGGCGCGTCCTGCCCGTTGACGCCGCGATTGACCACGGTGATGTCGGCGTGGGGAAAGCGCGCGCGCAGCAGGGCCTGCAGCCGGTTCGGGTAGTTCGCTTCCGCCTTGGAGGCGCCCGCGCCAGCGGTGGAGGACGAGCCGATGGCGACGATCACCACCGGCTGGCCCGCGCGCAGCCGGGCGGCGGTGCGGGCGAGCGGACGGATCAGCTTCGACTGCGTCGCCTTGGTCTGCGGGCAGGCGATGGGCATGTCGTCGGCGGCGCGCGCGGGCGGGCTCGCGAGCAGCAGAAGGGCGAGCAGGGCGCAGAGCCCCACGGTGTTCATTGCGAAGCGTCGAGGAGGGCGCATGGAGTGTCCGGGGAGCCTCAGCGTGAACCGAGCGTTCGCATTTCGACGCCATCCACGATCATGCCGACCATGAGCCGGCCGATGCAGCGATGGACATCCTCGAACAGCGAAGGTGAGGGGGGCGTGGCGTCGAAGTCGAAGATGCCTTCCTGGTCCCAGAAGCGCATCATGTCGTAGCGGTCGAAGAACGGCACCTGGGCCGCGCGCGCCGCCCAGTGCAGGGCGCTTGTGTAGGGCGCGACGTCGAAGGCGAAGGCGGTGCGCGGGGAATATTGCGGGCTGACCACCAGCACGTCGGTTCCCGCCGCATGGGCGAGATCGACGCCAGCGTCCACCGCATCGGAGAAGGCGGAGGTGTCCGCGCCGAGAATGGCGTCATAGGTGCCGGTCTGCCAGATCATCAGCGCGGGGCGGGTCTGGGCCAGCAGCTTGGGCAGGACGGCGAGTATCGCCTGCGCGGTGGCGCGCGGCTGGCTGCGCGTGGTGAGCACGATCCCGCCATCGGGATAGCGCTCGCGCAGCGTTTCCTCGATGAAGCTGGGAAAGCTGCGCGCGATCGCGTCCTTGCCCGAACCCGGCTTGCTTCCCTTCGCGCTGTTGAGCACGAGGATGGTGGTCGGCGTCTTGGTACGGAGCGATTTGGCGAGGCGCGGCAGCGCGTAGCGCGCCTGGGTCAGCGCCGAGGGCGCGGCGCACACCGGCTCCTTGGCGGCCTGCGCGAGCGAGCCGCCCGTCAGGGCCCAGGTCGAGGCGAGAACAGCACCCAGTATCCAGCGTTTCACAGCGAACCGCGTCGATCAGCGATATTTACGCGCGGCAATCTCGCGCTCGACCCGACCATACCACGACAGCAGCGCGGAGAGAGATATCATTAGGACGATCCCGAGCCCGCTCAGCGCGAATTGCATCGGCAGTGTCCCGGTGAGCTCATTGAGCACGAAATGGGCAGCGAAGGACAGGAACACGCCGAAGCAGAACACCTCCAGCGAATGCTGCCCGCACATGATCATCGGCCGCAGCCAGGCCGAGCGCAGCGCCGGCAGGTCCACCGGGATCAGCCGCACCACCACCACCGCCAGCGCCAGGAAATGCAGCAGGCGCAGCGGCGACAGGTCGGTCTTGCTGATCGGGTAGATGATCGCCCCCACCGCCTCCGGCACCAGCCCTTCGAGCGGGTGCCACCACCAGCTCACCACCACCAGCAGCGACACCAGCAGATAGGCGACCGCCGCCGCCACGACAGCGCGCGACTGCACCAGGAAGCCCAGCCGGTCGCTGCCGCCCAGCCCGCACCAGCCGCCGAAGGTGAACAGGAACTGCCAGGCGAAGGGGTTGAAGAACCACATCCGGTCGTCGGGATAGGCCGGCAGGTTGAAGCCCCAGTGCGTCGTCGCCAGCCAGAGCAGGAACGAGGCGAAGAGCGTCAGGTCCGCCTTGCGCTTCAGCGCCCACAGGATCGGGGGGAAGGAGCCCAGCAGCACGATGTAGAGCGGCAGCACGTCCATGTTCGCGGGGCGGAACTTCAGCAGCAGCGCCTCGACCAGCGCGACATTGGGCTCGGCCAGGAACTGCAGCGCGCCCATCTCCTCGGCGTAGAGCGGGTTGGACACGCTGCCCACGACGTAGGAAATCTCGGCAAGGTAGATCACGAACAGGAAGATGAAGGCGACGTAGAGCTGCCACGCCCGCCGCAGGATCCGCGCCGAGGTCACCATGACCCCGGAACGGTCCAGTTCGCGGCCATAGACCATGGCGGCGGTGTAGCCGGAGATGAAGACGAAGATCTCGGTGGCGTCGGAGAAGCCGAAATTCCGGTTGGTGATCCAGTTCACCACATTGTTGGGGATGTGGTTGAGGAAGATGAACCACAGCGCCAGGCCGCGGAACAGATCGAGGCGCAGGTCCCGTCCGCTCGCCCCGGCGGGCGAGGGGGCATCGCCTGTCGAGCCTGCCGGCCTCAGCGCTCCCGGGGAGGCTTCGGCCGGCTTCTCAAGAGGGATCGAAAGTCTGCCGATGCCCTGCCTCACGGAATCTCGCTCATTTCTTCAGGCCCAACCCCAGCATCAGCACGGTGAATCCGTTGAAAAGAAGATCCACGCCGAGGAAAAGGCCGAGAATCCACATGGAATTGATCGGCCATTGCACGGTGATCTCGATGCCGAGAATGATCGCGATGATGGCCGAGAACAGCAGCCAGCCCCAGCCGGTGGCCGGGCGCATCTGGAACGAGGCGATGAGGCGGAAGATGCCGCCCACGATCAGCGAGATGCCGAGCAGCAGCGTCAGTATGGCCGCGGCCATCATCGGGTGGAGGAAAGCGATCACGCCGGCGGCGAGATAGAGAATGCCGTCGAGCAGCCAGAAGAAGAAGCCGCCCCAGCCCTTCACCGCGAAGGCGTGGAAAATCTGGGCGATGCCGCCCACCACCATCATCGCGCCGATATAATAAACCGAGAACAGCGTTCCGAAGGCGAGCGTGTAGGCGCTGCCGAGCGCGATGAATCCGGCGAGCATCATGATGATGCCGAGGGCGACGAACCACCCCCATTTGGCACGCACTTCCTTCAGGTGGCCGGCAAAGGCGCCGCCCGGGGTCTGGGACAGGGAATCACTGGGAGTGGACATCGGTGTCGACCTCGATCTGACTGGCGCCACGCCGGTAGAGCACAACGCTCTACCCACTCAGGGGGTTCCGGGTGGGGCTGATGGAGACGCGGTATCTTAGCGCCGCCATCATGCGCGCGCACTCGGATTTGCCCTAAGGGTAAAGGATCATTTGAGGAAAGCCGCCCATGTCCGCCACACTCGACCTGTTCGGCGCGCCGGTACCCGTGCCCGCGCAGCGCTTTTCCGCCCGTCTGGCGCGCACGCTCATTGCCGATGGCGAGAGCTTCATGACCCGTGAGGTGCCCGCCCTGGCGGTTACGCTGGAAGGGGTGAGCGGCGATCGCCACGCCGGTTACGCGCGGCCGGCCGATTCGCGCGTGCCGTGGTACCCGCGGGGCGTGCAGATCCGCAATTGCCGCCAGCTCTCGCTGGTCGCGCCCGATGAGCTGGCCGAGATCGCGCGGCGGCTTCAGATTGCCGTGCTCCGTCCGGAATGGATCGGCGCCAATCTTGTGATCGAGGGCGTGCCACGTCTCACGCAGCTGCCACCGGGAACGCGGCTGCATTTTCCGGGCGGGGCGGCACTGGTCGTGGAAGGGGAGAATGCGCCCTGTCGTCAGGCCGGTGCGGCGGTGGCGAGGGCGGTCTCTGGCGGCACTGACTTTGACACGGCATTCGTCAAAGCGGCCGCGGGGCGGCGCGGACTGGTCGCCTGGGTGGAGCGTGCCGGCGAGATCGCCGCCGGCACGGATGTCGCGCTGCGCGTCCCGCCTCAGAGGCCGTGGACGCGCTGAAGGCTCACTGGACGGCGAAGCCCGGGGCCGCGCTCACCGTGGTGCTCGCGGGGGTCGCCTCGGCCTCTTCGGCGGGCTTCTCCGGCGGATTGCCCGGCATGACGACGACCTTGGTGCCGACCTTCACGCGATCATACAGGTCTTCCACATCCTCATTGAGCATGCGGATGCAGCCCGAGGACATGAACTGGCCGATGGTCGATGGCTGGTTGGTGCCGTGGATGCGGTAGACCGTGGAGCCCAGATACATGGTGCGCGCGCCGAGCGGGTTGCCCGGTCCGCCGGCCATGAAGCGCGGCAGGTAGGGCTGGCGCTCGATCATTTCCGCCGGCGGGCGCCAGTCGGCCCATTCCGCCTTGCGGCTGACCTTCTCGGTGCCCGACCAGGTGAAGCCCTCGCGGCCGACGCCGATGCCGTAGCGCTCGGCCTTGCCGCCGGGCAGCACGTAGTAAAGGAACGTGTTCGGCGTATCGATGACGATGGTGCCGGGGGGCTGGGTGGTCACGTAGTCCACCACCTGCCGCTTCAGGTAAGCGGGCAGCTCCTTCGCCGGGCCTTCCTCGGGCTGGTCCTCGGGAGGCAGCATCGCGACGCTGGACCCGTTGGTGCCGTAGCTGTTGTTCAGGTCCGCGCGCGGCACGCTGCCGGTGGTGGCGGGCGGCACGTAGGTGGCCTGCGCCGGCGCATCGGTGCGCACGGAAAGCGTCGAGCCATAAGGCGAGAGCATCCCCGCCGGCGGCTGGCCGGAATAGGCGCCGGGCGGATAGCCGGCCGGCTGGCTCGCCGGATTGGAATAAGGCGCGTTGGCGACAGGTGCGTTGGCGACCGTCGTGGGCGACTGGCCATAGGACGGCTCGGCATAGCCCTGCTGCGCGGGCTGGCCGGTGGCCGCGGCGCCATAGGGATCGATGGCGGCCGGCACCTGCACGTTTTCAGGCGGAGCGGCGGCGCCGGAGGCGTCATAGCCCGGCTGCGCCTGCTCCGTCGGGTAATATTGGGCGCTGGCGACGCTGACCGACGAAAGCACGGTAAGCGCGACAGCGGAGACGAGACCAGGGCGAACGACCATCATCATGCCTTACTTGCAGCAGGAACTGTTAGCGTTGAGCGTTTCCATGAGGAGATGACGCAGGATCAAGGCAGGTTCAAGACCAGACTACGACCGGATCGGGTATCCAACGGGTGCGATATGCACCCAGTGCATACCCGATGCATGTATGCCACAGTTCACTTAACGAAATATTCACGACGTTCGCGGTGCCATCCCACCACTGCCTCCGGATGGCAGTCCGTCGAGGCGAAGTAGGGTTTGATATCGAGAAGCGGCGTGCCATCGAGGCAATCAAGTCCGATGACCGTCAGAAGGTTCCCTTCGATGCCGAGCAGCCGCACCGCGCTCATGGCGATGGGGTTGGGCCGTGCCGGGCTGCGCAGGGCGAAAGTGCCGCGCCCCTTGCCGTACTGGCGGGGCACCTGAACCAGAAGCTCGCGCGGGGCGCGGTCCATCCAGTACAGCAGCCACAGATGCGTGGTCCCCTCCAGTCCGTCGAGCGCGGGCACAAAGGCGGGGTCGAGTTCCACCGTGCACACCGCCTCGCTCTCGCGCCCGTTCTTCGGGCAGCCCGCGCGCTCGGTCCACGGGGTGCGCAGCCGGCCGATGAAATGCAGTCCGGCATCGGTGACGGCCGGCAGGGGATGGACGCGTTCGCCGGGGCGAATGCCGAAGTCGGAAGGCGCCACCGCGCCGCCGTCGGAGTCCGAATCGGGGTCCGGCTCCTTGGTCGTGTCGCTCTGATCGTCCATTCTCGTCCTCGTCGTCCTCATCGTCCGCCCCACGCGCCTCATCGACCACGGGGGACAACACGCCTTGCGTGGCGGCGAAAATAGACATAAAGATATCTTTATATCTAAACGGGAAGCCGGATGTCGCCCACCTCACTCAGTTTCGCGCGCCTGCTCGACGGCCTCAAGGCGGCCGGCGAGGACACGCGCCTGCGCCTGCTCGCCCTGCTGGGCGAAGGCGAGCTGACCGTGTCCGAGCTTACCGAAATCCTGGGCCAGTCGCAGCCCCGAATCTCGCGTCATCTCAAGCTCTTGGCCGAGGCCGGGCTGGTCGAGCGGTTCCGTGAGGCGAGCTGGGTGTTCTACCGCCGCGCGGTCGATGCGCCGGGCGCCCCGCTCGCCGAGGCCCTGCTGGGGTTGATGGCGCCGGATGACGACATCCTGCTGCGCGATCATGAGCGGCTGGAGGCGGTGCGCACCGCCCGCGCCGCCCACGCACAGGCCTATTTCCGCGCTCATGCCCATGAGTGGGACGCGATTCGCCGCCTGCACGCCCCCGAGGAGGAGGTCGAGCGCGCGATTCAAGAATCTCTTCAAGGCGTTGAAATATCGTCGCTTCTGGATCTGGGAACCGGCACGGGCCGGGTTCTGGAGCTGTTCGCGCCGGTCATTGAGCGCGGGGTCGGCATCGATCTGTCGGCGGACATGCTGAGCGTCGCCCGCGCCAATCTGGAGCGCGCCGGCGTGCGCAACGCCACGGTGCGCCAGGGGGATATCTACAACCTCGCCCTGCCGCGCGATTCCTTCGACGTCGTCGTCGTTCATCAGGTGCTGCACTTTCTTGAGGACGCCCCGCGGGCGCTGAAGGAGGCGGCGCGGGTGCTGCGGCCGGGCGGGTGCCTGCTGGTGGTGGATTTCGATCCCCACGAGCTTGAATTCCTGCGCGACCAGCACGCCCATCGCCGTCTCGGCTTCGCGCCGGAAATCATGGAGAACTGGCTCGCGCAGGCGGGTCTTGTTCTCCAGTCGCACCGCTCGCTTGCCCCGCAAGCTGATGGAAAACTTACCGTTTCTCTTTGGCTCGCCCGCGATGCACGCGCCGCGCTGGCCACCAACCAACACAATAGGGAGGTCGCCTGATGTCGTCGGATATCGAGCGCCGCAGCCGCCGCGCCGGCGGTCGGCCGATTTCGGTTTCGTTCGAGTTCTTTCCGCCGAAGTCGCCGGAGATGGAGTCCACGCTGTGGAATTCCATCACCCGCCTCGCGCCGCTGGCACCGAAATTCGTCTCCGTGACCTATGGCGCGGGCGGCTCCACCCGCGAGCGCACCCACGCCACGGTGGAGCGCATCGTCAGTGAGACGCGTCTGGCCCCGGCCGCCCATCTCACCTGCGTCTCCGCCTCGAAGGACGAGGTCGACGAGGTCGTGCGCGGCTACTGGGAAGCGGGCGTGCGCCATGTCGTGGCCCTGCGGGGGGATCCGCCCGGCGGTGTCGGGCAGGCCTATGAGCCGCATCCGGAGGGCTACACCACCTCGGCGGATCTCGTCGCCGGCGTGCGGCGTATCGCGAATTTCGAAGTCTCCGTATCGGCTTATCCGGAAAAGCACCCCGAAAGCCCATCCTTTGAGACCGATCTCGACATTCTCGCGGCAAAGGTCGATGCGGGCGCCACGCGGGCCATCACCCAGTGCTTCTTCGATAACGACCTGTATTTCAGCTATCTCGACAAGGTCCGCGCGCGCGGCATCGATGTGCCGGTCGTGCCCGGCATCCTGCCGGTGACGAACTTCAAGCAGGCGGTGAACTTCGCCACCAAGACCGGCACCTACATGCCGTCCTGGCTGGCGGGGCGCTTCGAGGGGCTGGACAACGATCCCGAGACCCGCAAGCTCATCGCCGCGGCCGTGGCGGCCGAACAGGTGTTCGACCTGCTTGATCGCGGCGTCACCGAGTTCCATTTCTACACGCTCAACCGCGCCGACCTTGTCTACGCCATCTGCCACCTGCTGGGCCTGCGCCCGCCGAGGGACGCGGGAGCCGGGCAGGGGAGCGGACAGGCGGCGGCGTAGGTAAAACTACTCGCGTGCCTATATAGTAGGATCCCTTGGAGATTTCCGCGATGAGCGAGCCGGACACCTTCATCCTGGCGCCGGTGCGGGCGATCCGCGCGGCGGTGAGAGATGGCATCGAAGCGAACGCCAGGCGCCTCGATCGCAGGATCGACACGCCGATGCGGTTGATGCACGGCTAATCCGACCTCGGCCGCTTCGTGGCGGCCGGGGCCGAGTGGTTCCCCAAGCCCTCGGGAAACGCTGCCAACGGCTCGAAAAGGGCCACTGATCACAATTGCTTCGTGTCCATCTGCCGTAATGCAGCGATCCTCGCGCCTGACAAGATGAGTGCCCCCATGACCGTCCAGCCGACCGAGACCCTCAACGCCCTCCGGCATGCCGCCTCGCAGCGCATCCTCGTGCTCGACGGCGCGATGGGCACGATGATCCAGCAGCTCAAGCTGGATGAGGCAGGGTATCGCGGCGAGCGCTTCGCCGACTGGGGTCGGGACCTCAAGGGCAATAACGACCTGCTCAACCTCACCAAACCGGACGCGGTGCGCGACATTCACCTCGCCTATTTCCTGGCAGGTGCGGATCTGGTCGAGACCAACACCTTCTCCGGCACCACCATCGCCATGGCCGATTACGGCATGGAGAGCCTGGTCTATGAGATCAATTTCGAGGGTGCGCGCCTCGCCAAGGAGGCCGCGACGCTTGCCGAGGCCAAGGACGGCCGACGCCGCTTCGTCGCCGGCGCCATCGGGCCCACGAACCGCACCGCCTCGATCTCGCCGGACGTCAACGATCCCGGCTTCCGCGCCACGAGTTTCGACGAGCTGGCAACCGCTTATGGAGAGCAGGCCGCCGCGTTGATCGACGGTGGCGCCGATCTGCTGCTGATCGAGACAATCTTCGACACGCTGAACGCCAAGGCGGCGGTTTTCGCCATCGAGCGGTTGTTCGAGGCGCGCGGCATCCGCGTGCCGGTGATGATTTCCGGCACCATCACCGATCTGTCCGGCCGCACGCTCTCGGGCCAGACGCCGGAGGCGTTCTGGAACTCGCTGCGCCACGCCGCGCCGTTTTCCATCGGCCTCAATTGCGCGCTCGGCGCCAAGGAGATGCGCGCCCATATCGACGAGCTGTCGCGGATCGCCGACACGCTCGTTTGCGCCTATCCCAATGCCGGCCTGCCGAATGAGTTCGGCCTCTATGATGAGAGCCCGGAGGCGATGGCGCGCCTCGTCGGTGACTTCGCGGCCTCGGGGCTGGTCAATATTGTCGGCGGCTGTTGCGGCACGACACCGGACCATATCCGGGCGATCGCGCAGGCCGTGGCTCCGCATGCGCCCCGTGTGGTCCCCGAGATCGAGCCGCGCCTGCGCCTGTCCGGTCTTGAGCCGTTCGAGCTGACGCCGATCATTCCCTTCGTGAATGTCGGCGAGCGCACCAACGTCACCGGCTCGGCGCGCTTCCGCAAGCTCATCACCAATGGTGACTACGCCGCCGCGCTCGCCGTGGCGCGCGACCAGGTGGAGAACGGCGCGCAGGTCATCGACGTCAACATGGACGAGGGCCTGCTCGATTCCGAGAAGGCGATGGTCACCTTCCTCAACCTGCTCGCCGCGGAGCCGGATATCGCCCGCGTGCCCGTGATGGTCGACAGCTCGAAGTGGAGCGTCATCGAAGCCGGGCTGAAGTGCATCCAGGGCAAGGGCATCGTCAATTCGATCTCGATGAAGGAGGGCGAGGACGCCTTCCGTCATCACGCCCGTCTGGTGCGCGCCTATGGCGCGGCAGTGGTTGTCATGGCCTTTGACGAAAAGGGCCAGGCCGACACCTATGAGCGCAAGGTGGAGATCTGCGGGCGGGCCTACCGCATCCTCGTCGACGAGGTCGGTTTCCCGCCCGAGGACATCATCTTCGATCCGAACATCTTCGCGGTGGCGACCGGCATCGAGGAGCATGCGGGTTACGGCGTCGCCTTCATCGAGGCGACCCGCGCCATCTGCCAGCAGCTGCCTTACGCCCACATCTCCGGCGGCGTCTCCAATCTCTCCTTCTCGTTCCGTGGCAACGAGATGGTGCGCGAGGCCATGCACGCGGTGTTCCTGTATCACGCCATCGCCGCCGGCATGGATATGGGCATCGTCAATGCCGGCCAACTCGCGCCCTATAGCGAGATCGAGCCCGAGCTGCGCGAGGCGTGCGAGGACGTGGTGCTGAACCGCCGCGATGACGCCACCGAGCGCCTGCTGGCCCTTGCCGAGCGCTTCAAGGGGGGCGGCCGCGAGCGGCGGGAGGCCGATCTCACCTGGCGCACCTGGCCGGTGGAAAAGCGCATCGCCCACGCGCTGATCAACGGCATCACCGAGTTCGTCGAGGTCGACACGGAGGAGGCGCGCCAGTCGGTCGCCCGGCCGCTGCACGTCATCGAGGGACCGCTGATGGCCGGCATGAACGTGGTCGGTGACCTGTTCGGCGCCGGCAAGATGTTCCTGCCGCAGGTGGTGAAATCCGCGCGCGTGATGAAGCAGGCGGTCGCCTATCTCATGCCCTTCATGGAGCAGGAGAAGCTCGACACCGGCAGCTCGGAGGATTCCTCCGCCGGCAAGATCCTGATGGCGACAGTGAAGGGCGATGTGCACGACATCGGCAAGAACATCGTCGGCGTCGTTCTCCAATGCAACAATTACGAGGTCATCGACCTCGGCGTGATGGTGCCGACCGCGAAGATCCTGGAGATCGCCAAGGCGGAGAACGTCGACGTCATCGGCCTGTCGGGTCTCATCACCCCCTCGCTGGACGAGATGGTGCATGTCGCCTCCGAGATGGAGCGCGAGGGCTTTAACGTGCCGCTGCTGATCGGCGGCGCGACGACCTCGCGCGTCCACACGGCGGTGAAGATCGCCCCGCAATATGTGCGCGGGCAGGCGGTCTATGTCACCGATGCCAGCCGGGCGGTGGGCGTGGTCTCCAACCTGCTCAACGACAACACCCGCGCCGACTACGTGGCCGATGTGCGCGCCGAATACGCCAAGCTCGCCGATGCCCACGCCCGGTCCGATCGTGGCAAGGTCCGGGTGCGGCTGGAGGATGCGCGCGCCAACCGCCTGGCGCTCGATTTCGACAGCTACCGCGCCCCGGTGCCCACCTTCCTCGGCACGCGCGTGTTCGAGAGCTACGATCTCGGCGAGCTGGTGCCGTATATCGACTGGACGCCGTTCTTCCAGTCCTGGGAGCTCACCGGCCATTTCCCGGCGATTCTGGACGACGAGAAGGTCGGCCCCGCGGCGCGCGCGCTTTACGACGATGCCCGCAAGATGCTGGACAGGATCGTTGCCGAAAAGTGGCTCACCGCCCGTGCCGTGGTCGGGTTCTGGCCGGCCAACGCGGTCGGCGACGACATCGTGCTCTACGGGGACGATACCCGCGCCGGGGAAATTGCCACGCTGCACACGCTGCGCCAGCAGATGGCGAAGCGCGAGGGCCGCACCAATCTGGCGCTGTCCGATTTCGTCACCCCGAAGTCGACCGGCCTGCCGGACTATCTCGGCGGCTTCTGCGTCTCGACGGGCTTTGGCGAGCACGAGCGTTCGGAGGCCTTCAAGGCCGCCCATGACGACTATTCGGCCATTCTCCTCAAGGCGCTGGCGGACCGCCTGGCGGAAGCTTTCGCCGAGCGCATGCATGAGCGCGTGCGCCGGGAATTCTGGGCCTATGCGCCGGACGAGGCGCTGGGCAATGCCGAGCTGATCCACGAGGACTATCGCGGCATCCGCCCGGCGCCGGGATACCCCGCCCAGCCCGACCACACCGAGAAGGCGACGCTGTTCAAACTGCTGGACGTGACGCCGCGCATCGGCGTGGAGCTGACGGAGAGCTTCGCCATGTGGCCGGGGGCGGCGGTGTCGGGGCTCTATTTCGCCCACCCGGAGGCGTCCTATTTCGGTGTCGGGCGCATCGAGCGCGACCAGGTCGAGGACTATGCCGCGCGCAAGGGGATGAGCGTGGAAGAAGCCGAGCGCTGGCTGGCGCCGGTTCTCAACTACGACCCGCTGAGCTACAAAGCCGTCGCGGCGGAATAGCGCCTTCGGAGCAAAGCAGGTGGCAAGCGGGCACACCAAGACGCGGCGGGTCTGGCACTGGGTTCTCGCCGCGTTTCTCGTCTGGGCCGCTGCTGCCTACATCATACTGCCGCGGCTGTGGACCCATCACGAGCGTCAGCCGGGCATCCGGCACATGCCGATGGTGACACAGACGAAGCAGGGCATTCCCGGCGATCCCATCGACGTCGGTCTGGTGGGGACAAAGGAGGATGTCATCCGCGCCATGGTGGCGGCGGGCTGGCGTCCCGCCGATCCGGTGACGCTCAAATCCAGCGTGGCCATTGTCGGGTCCGTCGTGCTCGGTCGCGCCGATCCGCAGGCGCCGGTCAGCCCGCTGTTCTATGACGGCCGCATGCAGGACCTCGCCTTCGAGAAGGAGGTCGGGAAAAGCGCCGACCGACGCGACCATGTGCGGTTCTGGAAAGTGCTGGACGTTGGTGCGGAGCGCGAGCCGGTCTGGCTCGGCTCGGCCACCTATGATCGGGGTGTCGGCCTCAGCCATTACACCGCGGCCGTCACCCATCACATCGGCCCGGATGTCGACGCGGTGCGCGACCTGCTGATCGATGATCTGAAGGCGGCGGATGCCGTGCGCACCGTCTATCAGGTCACCGGCCTCGGCCCGACCCTGTTCGGGCGCAATGGCGGTGGCGATGCGTATTACACCGATGGCGAGATCTGGTTTGCCTGGCTGATGCCCGATGGCGAGAAGAACCCCAAGCCCGCGATCATCATCGCCCCGCCGCCCGCCGTCGGCGCCAAGGACGCGATCTGGAGCGCTGTGGCCAATCTGGTCGGCGTGGAGTGAGCCTGCAAAGGCGGGAAGGCGCCGCGACGCCGGTGCTGCGACGGATACCGAGACGAAGGACACCGAAACGAAAAAAGCGGGAAACAGGCCAATCGCCCGTTCCCCGCCCTTTTCGTGTCAGCACACCCCTTGTGAAAGGCGGGCTCAGAACTTGTAGTTGATGCCGAGCTTCACGGTCTGGAGCTTGGCGTCGATGTTCGTGTTGGAGGCGCCATCCCAGTTGATGTCGCCGAGGTCGGCGTAGAGATATTCGATCTTCGCCGTCCAGTTGTCGGTGAACGCGTATTCCACGCCCGCGCCGACGGTCCAGCCCCAGAGGGTTTCGCTGGTCGAGGCAGAGCCGGACAGTCCGGGCTGATACACGCCGTTGAGATAGCTGTTCAGATTTCCGGAGGCCTTCACATTGCCCCAAGCCAGACCGCCGGTGACATAAGGCAGCAGCCGGTCATAGGCGTAGCCGAGCCGGGCGCGCACGGTTCCGAACGCCTCGATCTTGGTGTTGACCGTGCCGTATGCCTCGGCCGGCCCGCCGGGAGTGGCCTGGTAGGCATAGTAGTTCAGCTTGTCTTCAAGCGAGCCAAAATCGAAATCGGCTTCGACGCCGAGGACGAAATTGTTCTCAAACTGGTAATTGTAGCCAAGCTGGAAGCCGCCGAACCAGCCCTCGGGGTCGACCCCGCCATTGTAGCTGTATCCGTCGTAGCCGGAATAGTAATGGCCGAGATAGTTGTCCCAGGACGTGGATCCATCACCCCAGCCATACCCAACATTGGCGCCGAGGTAGAAGCCGGTCCAGGTGAAGGCGGGAACCACCGCCACGACGGGAGCCTTCACAGGATAGCTCATATCGGCAGCAAAGGCCGGCAACGCGAGCGCGACGCTCGCCGCGCCGCCCAGAAGAAGAGACTTAATACGCATGTCAGATACCCCCACAGGACTGGATTTTCTCAGAGGAAAATGCGCAATCTGAAGTTGACAATCCGCGCGTATTGACGCGCGGTCAAGGGGGTTACGAAAACTGGTATTCCTTTATGTAATCTTGGTATTCGATTACATAACATCTTCAGGCATCGGTAATCGCCCGTTCGAGGAAGCGGGCCGCGCCGAGCATGGCCTTGTCCCGCCCGAAACGCCCGACCACCTGCACCCCGATCGGCATTCCGGTTGCGCCGGTCAGGCCGGCCACGTTCACGCAGGGCGCGCCGCTCAACGTCCAGAGCTTGTTGAACACCGGGGACCCGGTGGTGGCGTGTCCTTCCGGCGCTTCGCCGGGGGCTGAGAAGGTCAGGAGCGCGTCATGTCCGGCGAACAGGTCGGCGAGCGCGTAACGTCCGCGCCGGGCGGTGCGCCGGGCCGCGTCGTAGACCTCGGGCGCGATGGTCATTCCGTCGGCGAGGTAGCTGGCCAGCCGGTCGGAAAGCCCGTCCCGGTGCCGGTCCCACTCATCGGCGAACGCCAGCGCCGCTTCATAGGACTGGATCACACCCTGCGCCTCGTCCAATGCCTCCACTTCCGGCGGCAGCTCGATCACGCTCACCCGCGCCCCGGCCTTCACGGCAGCCTGCCCGGCCGCCTCCAGCGCGGCGTGAGCGTCGGCCGAGGCCTGGTCCGCGCGAGCGGTCTTCACCAGCGCGAAATGGGGGAGCTCATCGCTCTCCTCCGGGATCAGGTCGCGCCCGGTCATCGCCGCGGCGCCGAAGGCGACATCGGCAACGTGGGCGCCGAACAGGCCGATCGTGTCCAGCGACCAGGCGAAGACCTTGAGGCCGGGCACCGGAATGAGCTTGAACGACGGCTTGTAACCGGTGACGCCGCAGAACGAGGCCGGGCGGATCACCGAGCCGGCGGTCTGGGTGCCCAGCGCCAGCGGCAGCATGCCCGCCGCCACGGCCGCCGCCGAACCGGCCGAGGAGCCGCCGGGCGTGTGCGAGAGGCGGCGCGGATTGCGCGTCTGTGTGGGCTTCATGAAGGCGAATTCGGTCGTCGTCATCTTGCCGGGGATCACCGCCCCGGCCCGCAGCGCCATGCGCACCACCGTCGCATCGGCCGCCGGTCGATAGCCGGCATAGATCGGAGAGCCCCGCTCGGTCGGCAGACCGGCGGTGTCGAGCACGTCCTTGATGCCGACCGGCAGGCCGGCGAGCGGCGTTTGGCCGAGGCCGGGCTCCTGCGCGCGAGCCAGCATGGTGTCGAGGTCGAGCGTCGCGAAGGCGCGAATGTCCGGCTCGCATGCGCGAATGGTCTGCGCGCAGCGTTCGGCGACGTCGGCGGGGCTGAGGCGCCCGGCGTGAATGGCATGGGCGAGGGCGACGGCGGAGAGCATCTCGTTCATGTCCCTGCCTCTCGCATGGGGTGAAGCGGCGGGCAAGAGGCGATGAAACACGCCGATGCCGATGCAGGGTGAAGGCGCTGGTGCGACATCCATGCAGCAACGTTATGGATTTGCTCACCGATTTTCGTTTGAGCCCTTGCGTCGCGCGCGATAAGCGCGGATCGTTCCAACCGGTCGGGGCGCGTGCAAATGAATATCCTGTCGATACAGAGCTGGGTGGCTTATGGACATGTCGGCAATGCGTCCGCCATGTTTCCAATGCAGCGGCTCGGCCATGAGGTGTGGGGCATCCACACCGTGCAGTTCTCCAATCACACCGGCTATGGCGCCTGGCGTGGTGAGGTGTTCGGCGCCGATCTGATCCGCGAACTGGTCGGCGGCATGGAAGATCGTAATGTCCTGCCGCGCTGCGACGGCGTGCTGTCCGGCTATATGGGGGCGGCCGAGATCGGCGACGCGATCCTCGACACGGTGGGCCGGGTCAAGGCCGCCAACGCCGCCGCGCATTATTGCTGCGATCCGGTGATCGGCGATGTCGGGCGCGGCGTGTTCGTGCGTCCCGGCATTCCCGAGTTCATGCGCGAGCGGGCGGTGCCGGCGGCGGACCTCATCACGCCGAACCAGTTCGAGCTCGACTTTCTCTCCGGGCGCACCACCACAACGCTCGCGGACGCCCAGGCCGCCTGCGCGGCGGTGCACGCCACCGGCCCCCGCGTCATCCTGGTCACCAGCCTCCACACCGAGGAAACGCCCGCGGATTCGATCGACCTGATGGCGTCCGGCCCCGACGGCACGTTCCGCGTGCGCACGCCCAAGCTCGACATCTCGGTCAACGGCGCGGGCGATGCCATCGCGGCACTGTTCTTCGTGCACTGGAAGTCAACGCATTCCGCCGCCGAGGCGCTCTCCAAGGCCGCCTCGTCGGCCTATGGATTGCTTGCCCGCACCGCTGCGGCCGGCTCGCGGGAGATCCTGACCGTGGCGGCTCAGGACGAATTCGTGACGCCCTCGCGCGTCTTCACGCCGGAGAAGTTGTGAGCGCCATGGCACGCCGTTTCGTCACCCTCGACGTTTTCACGGACCGGACCCTTTCGGGCAACCCGCTCGCCGTCGTGCTCGACGCCGACGGGCTCGACGGCAACCAGATGCAGGCCATCGCCCGCGAGTTCAATCTCTCCGAGACGGTGTTCGTCATGAAGGCGGAGGACGATGACAGCCGCGCCCGGTTGCGCATCTTCACCGTCAATCACGAGCTGCCCTTCGCCGGCCACCCCACGGTCGGTGCGGCCGTGCTGCTTGCCCTGCTGGACAAGGTGGAGAACAGCACCGATTTCGTTCTGGAAGAGAACGTCGGCGCCATCCCCTGCCACGTCAATCTGCGTGGCGAGCGGTCGGGGGCGGCCACGTTCACCGTGCCCCGCATCCCCGAGATCACGGATGCCGAGCCCATGAGCCGGGAAGCCTGCGCCCAGGCGCTGGGCCTCGACACCTCCGATATCGGGTTCGACAACTACCAGCCCGTGGTGGCGTCGGCGGGAGTGCCGTTCGTCTGCATTCCGCTGGCCTCGCGTTCGGCGCTGGCGCGCATCAGCCCGAGCGCGGCGCGCCTCATCGGCACCTTCGGCGGTGAGGCGGATTCGGTCTATGTGTTCTGCCGCGACGAGGATGGCGAAGGCGATCTGCGCGCGCGTATGTTCGCGGCGAATATGGGCATCGACGAGGACCCCGCGACCGGTTCCGCCGCCGCCTCGCTTGCGGCGGTCCTGATGACCGGTGAGGCGCCCGAGGATGGCTTCCACGCCTTCGACATCCTTCAGGGAGTCGAGATGGGGCGCCCCAGCCTGGTGCGGCTCGGCATGGAGGTCGAGCAGGGCGAGCTTATCGCGGTCACCATTGGCGGCGGTGCGATCATCGTCTCCGAAGGCACCATCCATGTCTGAGCGCCCGCGTCGGCGCCGCGCCTGATGAGCGAGATCGTCGAGCTCGACCGGCTCGACCTCGCCTTCGATCCCGTGCCTCCGGAATATTCCCGGCGTCACCGGGCGGCGATCGAGGCCCAGTTCGCGCGCATGCGGCGCGACCGTCCCTCGCTGTGGAACGGTCGCATCCTGATGCTGGCGGACGCCACCATCGGGAGCCGCGCCCTTTCCGGCCGCTTCGTCGAGACGGACTTCGCCACCCTGCTCTGGGTGCTGTATGGCGAGAGCACCGCGCCGGGCCTGCGCAACGCCTTCGGCGCCGCCGCGCTGCGCGGTTGCGATGGCGGCTTCGTGCTGGTGCGCCAGGCGCCCTGGACCCTCAATGCCGGCCGCGTCTATTTCGCCACCGGCACGCCGGAGCCCGCCGATGTCACGGCGGACGGGCAGGTCGATATGGAAGCCAGCATGCTGCGCGAGCTTGCCGAGGAAACCGGGCTGACGGTGTCCGATGTCGCCCCCGCGGCAGGGTGGCTGGCGGTGTGCGACCCGGTGCGGATCGCGCTGCTGCGTCCCTTCGTTGCGCACGAGAGCGCGGTGGCGCTGGCTGCGCGCATCCACGCCTTCATCGCCCGGCAGCCGCGCCCGGAGATCGACGGCACCGTCATCGTGCACGGTCCGGAAGGCCTCAGCCCGGCGATGCCGGACTTTATCCAGAGCTATCTTCGCGCGGTTTGGGAGCGGGAGAAAAAGGGTCGTGACTTTTCGGACTGAACAGTTCGAAATTGGCACGACGCTCGCATGCGATAGGGTTCACGCGGTCCGCGTCCACGCAAGCCACCGCCACATGTTCGGGAGATGCTAAAGATGGTCGACAAGTCCGAAGGCCTGCCTCTTTTCTCATCAGGCAAGCTTGATCGGCGGCAGCTGTTGGCGCTCGGCGCCGGCGCGCTCGCCCTCACCACCTTCGGCGGCGAGGCGTTCGCCGCGAAGGAAAAGCCGATCAAGGTCGCCGCGATCTTCACCGTGCCGGTGGAGCAGCAGTGGGTATCGCGCATCCACAAGGCGCTGAAGGCCGCCGAGGCGCGTGGCGACATCACCTACAAATTCTCCGAGAACGTCGCCAATACCGACTATGAGCGCGTCATGCGGCAGTACTCACAGGAAGGCGCCGACCTCGTGGTCGGCGAGGTCTTCGCGGTGGAACGCCCGGCGCGCAAGGTGGCGGCGGACTATCCCGCTGTCGCCTATCTGATGGGATCGTCCTTCGGGCCGACCAAGCCGAACTTCTCGGCGTTCGACAATTTCATTCATGAGCCGTCCTTCCTCACCGGCATGGTGGCGGGCAAGATGACCAAGTCGAACGTCATCGGCCTGGTCGGCGGCTACGCCATTCCCGAGGTGAACCGGCTGATGCAGGCCTTCATGGAAGGCGCCGTGGCGGTGAACCCGGACGTGAAGTTCCTCGTGACCTTCATCAACAGCTGGTACGACCCGCCAAAGGCCAAGGAGGCCGCCTTCGCGCAGATCGACAAGGGCGCGGACGTCCTCTACGCGGAGCGCTTCGGCGTGTCGGACGCCGCCAAGGAGCGCGGCATCAAGGCGATCGGCAACGTCATCGACACGTCCGCCGATTATCCCGGCACGGTGATCGCCTCCGCGCTTTGGCATATGGAGCCCACCATCGACCGTGCCATCAAGGCGGTCACGGACGGCACCTTCACCGCCGAGGACTACGGTCCGTTCAGCTACATGGCCCATGGCGGCGCCAGCCTCGCCCCGCTGGATCCCAAGCTGGTCCCGCCCGAGGTGATCGATGTCGTTCTCGTCAAGGAGAAGGAGATCAAGGACGGCCTGTTCCGGGTCAACGTGAACGACGCCGAGCCCAAATCGACGATGTGAGCGGATCGCTCCTGTGAGCGACCCGCTTGCGGGAGCGCATTCGCAGGGCTGCGGCCCTCTCTCCCGCCACCCAGTGCGGCAATCGCCGGGTTGGGTGGCGGGGCAATGCCTCAAGGGTTGGCGTTGGTTGGAAGCGGCGAGTGGACGCTTCGCGACGGTTCGCCCGACAACCGGCTTCGTGCCCGATGTCTTCCCTGTTCGGGAAGCTCCACCAAAGGCTCGTCATGCGCCCAGATACGCGTCCCCTCGTCCTGTCGCTCAACGGCATCACCAAGCGCTTCGGTCCGCTGACGGCCAATGACCGTATCGACCTTGACGTGCGCGCGGGGGAGATCGTGGCACTCCTTGGCGAGAACGGCGCCGGCAAGACCACGTTGATGAGCATCCTCTTCGGCCACTACATCGCCGATGAGGGAACGGTGAACATCGCCGGGCCGGATGGTCAGCTCACCCCGTTGCCCGGCGGCTCAGCGGAAGCGGCGCTGGCGGCGGGCATCGGCATGGTTCACCAGCACTTCGCGCTGGCCGAGAACCTCACCGGTTTCGAGAATATCGTGCTGGGCACCCAGTCGCTCTGGAGCGCGAAACTGAAGCGCCGCGAAGCGCGGGCCAAGGTGGACCGGCTGATCGCGGAAAGCGGGCTCAGTGCGGATCTGGACGTGCCGGTGGCGCGACTCTCGGTCGGGGAACAGCAGCGCATCGAGATATTGAAGGCCCTCTACCGCGACGTGCGGGTGCTGATCCTGGACGAGCCAACCGCCGTTCTCACCCCGCAGGAGGCCGATGGGCTGGCCGCCACCGTGCGCAAGCTGGCGCAGGGCGGGCTGGCCGTCATCTTCATCAGCCACAAGCTGCACGAGGTGCTGGCCTTGTGCGAGCGCGTGGTGGTGCTGCGTGGCGGCGCCAAGGTGGCCGACCGCCCGACTGCCGGAGCGGATCGCTCGACACTTGCCGAACTGATGGTGGGCCGCGCCATTCCCTCGCGCGAGCGTCCGCCCGCGAGGCCAGGCGAGGCGGTGCTCAGCCTGCGCGGTGTGAGCGTGGGCAAGCCCGGCCAGCGCGATCGTCTGGAGGGCGCGGACCTTGACGTGCGGGCCGGCGAGATTCTCGGCATTGCCGGCGTTTCCGGAAACGGGCAGGGGGCTCTTGCCGCCCTTGTCGCCGGCCTTGTCGGCGTTCGGTCCGGGGAGATGATGCTGGCCGGTTCACGTGCTGCCGGGGCGGATCCCGCCGGGCGGGTCGCCTCCGGTGTGGGGCGCATTCCCGAGGACCGACATCGCGACGGCACCGTCGGCGCCCTCAGTGTCGCGGAGAATTTCGTGATCGAGACCATCTCCGAGCCTGAAAACCAGTCCTTCGGCTTCCTCCGCCGCGCCGCCATCCGCGCACGCACGGCCGAGGCCATCCGTGCCTATGACGTGCGCTGTCCGGGGCCGGACGCCGCCATCCGCGCGCTTTCGGGCGGGAACATGCAGAAGGTGGTTCTGGCGCGGGTGCTGGAACGCGAGCCGCGGCTCATCCTCGCCCATCAGCCCACGCGCGGTCTCGATATCGGCGCCACGACCGACGTTCACCGCCGCCTCATCGCGGCGCGCGAACGCGGGGCGGCGGTGCTGCTGATCTCGGAAGACCTCGACGAACTTTTCGCGCTGTCGGATCGCATTGCGGTGGTGCATGCCGGCCACCTGTCCGCGGCCATGGAGGCCGAGGGCCTCGATGTGCGCACCGTCGGGTTGATGATGGCGGGTCAAGCCGGAGGGGCCGCGGCGTGACGCTCGGGAGGTCTCACCCACCTTTGGCGCAGGCCGGCCGTCAACCGGTGCCCGGAGCGCGTCGATGCGCCGGTATCGTTTCGCCAAGCACCCCCCTCGCATTCACGCCGCCCCGGAAGGGAGCCCGCCGCCGATGATCCGCTTTGTTCCGCGCGAGCGCACGCCGCTATGGCTCACCGTCGCCGTGTCCATCGGCTCGGGGCTGGCGGCGCTGCTGCTGACGGCCGTGCCGCTGGCGCTGTCCGGTGCGCCGATCCTCGACGCCTTCCTGCTGATGGCAAAGGGCGCGGCGGGCGATGGTTTCGCGCTGGCGGAAACGCTGACCCGCGCCACGCCACTCATCTTCACGGGCCTTGCTGCGGCCGTCGCCTTTCGGGCCAAGCTCTGGAACATCGGCGCCGAGGGGCAGCTCTATGCCGGGGCGCTCGCGACGGTGGCGCTCGGTGCCGGACTGATCGAGGCGCCCTCCTATGTGCTCCTCCCACTGGTGCTGCTCGCCGCGGCGCTGGCCGGGGCTGCGCTGCTGCTGGTAGCCGTGTTCTTCAAATCCCGTTTCGGTGCCGATGAAGTCGTCGTCACGCTCCTCATGAACTTCATCGTCCTCCTCATCGTCCAGATGATGCTCGAAGGTCCGATGAAGGACGAGATGGCCCTCGGCTGGCCGCAATCGGCACCCGTGCTTGACGAAGCGACGCTTCCAAAGCTCATCACCGGCCTGCGACTGCATTGGGGGTTGATCATCGCCATCGCCGCCGCGCTGCTCCTGCACGTGCTGATGTCCCGTACCGTCTGGGGTTTCCGCATAAGGGCGGTCGGCGAAAATGCCCGCGCCGCGCGGTATGCCGGCCTTCCCGTCGGCCGTTCGATGGTGCTGGTCGGCCTGCTTTCCGGCGGGCTGGCGGGCCTTGCGGGCGCCAGCGAAGTGGCCGGTCTGAAGGGCTACCTGACCTCCGACCTGTCACCCGGTTTCGGCTATGCCGGCATCGTCGTGGCAACACTTGCCAACCTGTCGCCACTGGGCGTCATACCCTCCGCCATCTTCATCGCGGGCGTCTTCGTCGGCGCGGATAGCATGAGCCGGACGATCGGTGTCTCCAACTATCTTGCTGATCTTGTTGTATCTTTCTCGCTTCTGAGCGTGCTGATCGGGGGATTGCTGACGCGCTTCCGCCTTGTCATGGTCCGCAGGGAGGCCGCCTGATGCTCGACGCGCTGGACATTCTCCTCCAGGCCAATTTCTGGGCGGCGACCATCCGCATCGCCACGCCGCTCATCTTCGGCGTGCTCGGCGCGCTGCTCTGCGAGCGGGCGGGCGTGCTCAATCTCGGCATCGAAGGCATCTTCGTCGCTGGCGCCATGTCCGGCTGGCTCGCCGTCTATCTCGGCCTGCCACTTTGGGGCGGCGTGCTGGTCGCGGCGCTGGTGGGAGCGGGGTTCGGCCTGCTGCACGGTCTGTTGACGGTGCCGCTGGGCCTTTCGCAGCATGTCACCGGGATCGGGATCACGCTGCTGGCGACCTCGGCGGCCTATTTCGGCTACCGCGTGGCGTTTCCCAATGTCGGCACGCCGCCACGCATCGAGCCCTTTGCGCCGCTGGACCTGCCAATTCTAGGCGATCTCCCCTTCATCGGGCCGATTCTCGGGCAGCAGACCGCCTTCACCGTGCTGGCCTTCGCCTGCGTCGGCGGGCTGGCGTTCATCCTCGGCCGGACTCCGCTTGGGCTCGCGTTGCGGGCGGTGGGTGACAATCCAGAGGCCGTGGAAGCGCAGGGGCTGTCCGTGGCCGGCCTGCGGATCGGGGCGGTAATGGCCGGCTCGGCGCTCATGGCGCTCGGGGGTGCCTTCCTGACGCTCTCCGCGTTCAACGCCTTCTATTTCGGCATGATCAACGGTCGCGGCTGGGTGTGTATCGCTCTCACCGTCTTCGCCTCCTGGAGACCGGGCAAGGCGCTGGTCGGTGCCCTGCTGTTCGGGGCGCTGGACGCCTACCAGCTTCGCCTCCAGACCATTACCGGGGGAGCGGTGCCAAGCCAGATCTTCCTGATGCTGCCGTATATTTTCTCAATTGCCGCGCTAGTTCTGGTGGCTCGTCGTGCCGACTATCCGCGCGCTCTCATGAAGCCCTATTTCAAAGGTCAGCGATGAGCCTCGATCTCCTGATACGCAATGCCCGCCTCCCCAATGGCCGTTCCGGTGTCGACATCGCCTGCGAGGCCGGACGCATCGTCGCGGTCGAGCCCGGGATCGAGGCGGAAGCGGGGCGGGTGATCGACGCCGCCGGCCAACTGGTGGCGCCGCCTTTCATCGATGTCCACTTCCATATGGATGCCACGCTCTCGCTTGGCCTGCCGCGGATGAACAGGTCCGGCACGCTGCTGGAGGGCATCGCGCTGTGGGGCGAACTCAAGCCCCAGCTGACACATGATGCCGTGATCGAGAGAGCGCTGCGCTACTGTGATCTCGCCGTAAGCCAGGGCCTGCTGGCGATCCGTTCGCACGTCGATATCTGCGACGAGCGGCTGCTCGCCGTCGAGGCGCTTCTCGACGTCAAGGACCAGGTGAAGGACTATATCGACCTTCAGCTCGTCGCCTTCCCGCAGGATGGCTACTACCGATCGCCGAACGCGATCGGAAACCTGAATCGCGCACTCGACATGGGCGTCGATGTCGTCGGCGGCATCCCTCATTTCGAACGCACCATGGCGGATGGTGCAGCCTCGCTCAAGGCGCTCTGCGAGATCGGGGCCGAGCGCGGCCTGCGCGTCGACATCCATTGCGACGAGACCGACGATCCGATGTCCCGTCATATCGAGGCCCTGAGCTACGAGACCCAGCGGCTTGGCCTTCACGGACGTGTCGCCGGCTCGCATCTCACCTCCATGCACTCCATGGACAACTACTATGTCTCCAAGCTCATTCCCTTGATGGTGGAGGCCGGCGTCCACGCCATTGCCAATCCGCTCATCAACATCACCCTTCAGGGGCGGCATGACACCTACCCCAAGCGGCGGGGGCAGACTCGTGTGCCGGAGCTGCGTGAAGCTGGCGTCAATGTGGCTTTCGGCCATGACTGCGTGATGGACCCCTGGTACTCGCTGGGTTCGGCGGACATGCTGGAAGTGGCGCACATGGCGTTGCACGTGGGGCAGATGACCTCACGCGAGGCAATGACGTGGTGCTTCGAGGCGGTGACGACAAACCCGGCCCGCATCATGGGACTTGATGGCTATGGGCTGGCGCCAGGCTGCAACGCGGATCTCGTGGTGCTCCAGGCGGCGGATCCGATCGAGGCGATCCGCCTGAAGGCCACCCGGCTTTTTGTGGTGCGTCGCGGGCGGGTGATCGCCCAGGGCACTCCGCGCGTTTCTTCGCTCGACCTGCCGGGTCGCCCGGCACTGGTGGACCCTTCGGCTTATGCACCACATGAAGTGGGCTGATAGGGCCTTCCCGCTTGAATCAGATTGTCCGGTTCCTGTCGGAGAGGCCTGAATCAAATCGCTAGCGATTCAGCCTATCCGCATGTCTCAAAAAGGAAATATGGACGCTCCTAAAGTGCTGTCTCGTCTGCGTGCGCCCGTCAGGCGCGGCCGGCAGCAGCGCCCCGGGGTTCGCAGGAGTCCACGTTCAAGTGGATGAATCGCGGTCCGCGGAACACACGGCAAAAGACTGAGACGACTGAGGTTTGCGCCTTCAGCGCAGCAGGTCGACGTCGAGCTGCACGCAATCGCCGCGGTAGATGATGTCGGCAATATAGATGACGACGTCGTTCTCATCCGTCACCGCAAGGTGGGCTTCTACGGTCGGGAAGCCGATGCCGGTGGCGAGCAGGTTGGCGACCCGTGGCTCCACCGTTCCAACGATGAAGCTCTGCCGCGCGCGCCGCACCTTGAGCCCTTCGAGCGTGGCCACCACGCTGATGGTTGGCTCCCGATCGAAGCGGGCGGGAGCCAGCGCGTAGAGCCGTTCGTCGAAATAGACCTTGGCGAAGGAGTAGGGCTGGCCGCGGCGGGATTGAACGCTTTCGAGATAGCGATAATGCGGGGCCGCGGTCCCATCCTCGGCGCGGATGGGCGGGGGCGGCGGAGTGGTCGTCACGGGTAGGAAGCGCGGGACATTGGCACCAATGGTGCCGGCCAGCGAGTGCCACTTCAGATCCAGCTTCAGCCAGCGCTTCTCCTCGACCGAGCCGGACACGAAGGTGCCCTTGCCCTGGATACGCCGAACCAGACCCTCGCTCTGGAGCACTTCCACCGCCTGCCGAACCGTGACGCGGGCGACGCGGAACTCCGCCTCCAGCTCCTGAAGCGTCGAGATCTTCTCATTGGGCTTCCACACGCCGTCTTCGATACGGCGCCGGATAACGCCCGCGATCTGCAGATAGCGGGGCACCGGGCTGCGGCGGTAGTCGGGACTGGCCAGTGCGGCCACGGAATCCTTGAGCATCGGCAATATCGGTTTCCCAGGTGCCGTGGTTGTGGCTGTCGCCTCGGCCATGGCGTCGGAATCAGTCAGAACGTTCTATCTTCAGTATCACGCAATCCTATCCCGCGCTCGGCGCGGTTATTCGCTTTCCCAAGCGGATACAACGCCCGAGATCAGATTCTCGGTCAGCAGGGCAGCCTCGTCGACATGCGCGGCTTCCCGCACCGGGACGAATGAGGCTATCAGCCGAGAGATGTCATCCTCCAGAGTACGGCGCGCTACCTCCGCTTCCTCCACCGACACGGAGGTGAACCGCAGTTCCGCCCCTGGCAGAAGGCGTCCAGCGGCAGGCAGGTCCGAGGAGATGACGGTCGCGACCTTCGCATAGCCACCGATGGTCTGGTGATCGGCGAGCAGAACGATGGGCAGTCCCGAGCCCGGCACCTGGATCGACCCGTTGGCGATACCGTCGGACACGATGTCGGCGCTGACGCGGAAGGCGAGCGGGGGGCCATCGAGCCGCATGCCCATGCGATCCGCATCGCGCGAGACACGGTAGGTCGAACCGAGGAACGTTGCGATTCCCTCTTCCGTGAACGCTTCCGACTGAGGTCCGAGGACGACGCGTAACGGCCCGGAGGCGGACAGCTCTGGCGGGGAGGGTAGTTCGAGGCAGCGACCATGGGGCGAAGTCGGGCCGACCGGCAGGACGTCACCGCTGCCCACAGGGCGCCCTTGATATCCGCCGAAGCCGCCCTTGAGATCGGTGGCGCGTGAGCCGAGGACGACGGGCACTTCGATGCCACCCGCCACGGCGAGCACGGCGCAGCCGCTCCTGGAAAGGGCGCCAACGCGGACGCTCGCATCGGCGGGCACGTCGATCGCTCTCCAGGCAGGAAAGCGCCGCGTCTCACCCTCAAACGTCACATCGATCGTCACGTCGGCGCCGGCAACCGCGAGCCGCGCGGTGCCGCCTTCCACGGTGAAATGGGGGCCTGCGAGCCGGCATTCGAGCGCGGCGAGGGTTTCAGCATTGCCGACAAGCGCGTTTGCGAGGCGCAGCGCAACCGGGTCCAACGCACCGCAGACCGGCACGCCATAGGCCTGGAAGCCCGTGCGGCCGAGATCCTGCACGCTGGTTTGAGGGCCGGGCTGGGTGAAGCGCAGGCGGACCGTCATGCCGCCCCCTCCTGGTCAGGCACATAGGCGCCTTCTGCCACCTTCCGCTGGATGGCAGCGTGGCTCTGCGCATCGACCGGCACGAACCGCACGCCATCGCCCGGCGCGAACAATGTCGGTGGCGACTGCGTAGGATCGAACAGCCGAACCGGCGTATTGCCGAGAAGCCGCCAGCCGCCCGGCGAGGCTACCGGATAGATACCGGTCATGCGCTGCGCAATGGCGACCGACCCCGGCGGTACCCGGACGCGGGGCGTCGTGAGGCGCGGCAGATCGAGTTCGGGAACGATGTCTCCCAGATAGGCGAAGCCGGGCAGGAACCCCTGTACGTAAACCCGGTAGACCTCGCCTGAGTGGCGGGTGATCACCTCATCGCTCGAAAGACCGGTGGCCGATGCTACCGCGTCGAGGTCCGGCCCCGCTTCACCACCATAAAGCACGGGTATCCGCCATATGCGTTGAAGTTCGCCCTGCACGGTTTCGCCGAGATCGAGGTCGCCGAGAACGCGCTGAAGCGTGGCGGCCGACGTTGCGCGTGGGTCATAGTTCACCAGCAGGGAGCGGAAACTCGGCACCGTCTCGACCATGCCTTCGGGCGCGGCCTCGGCCAGTACGGCGGCGGCGCGGTGGACCAGGGCATTGATTTCGGGTGCAATACGGTCACCGAATTCCACCGCGAATGCCGTGTCACCCACGGGCAGAAAGCGCGCGAGCGCGCCAATGCGCCTGTCCGTCGGCTCTGTCGATCCGGTCATGGCTCCTCCGCCTGCGTCGGCGCGCGCGCGGGCCGCTACCGGCCGTTGCGGCAATCGTACTAATGTTAGTACGTTTGATCTTGAAATCCATTATTATTTAAGATGTTAATATCGCGAACGTACAGCAATAAGGAGAGGGCTCGTGGCGGTGCGCATCAACATCAATGCCGATATGGGAGAGGGCTATGGGCACTACAACATCGGCAATGACGACGCGATCCTGAGCATCGTTCAGAGCGTGAACGTCGCCTGCGGCCAGCATGGCGGCGACGCGACGGTCATGCGCGAGGTCTGCCTGAAGGCCAAGGAACGCGGCGTCTCGATCGGCGCCCATCCAGGTTTTAACGATGTATGGGGCTTCGGGCGCCGGCAGATCCGCATGAACGCCAACGATCTCGAATACCTCGTCGCCTATCAGCTCGGCGCGCTCGCCGGCATGGCGGCCTATGCGGGCATCAAGGTGACCCATGTGAAGCCACACGGCGCGCTGAACAATATGTGCGCCATCGACCGTGACTACGCGATGGCCATCGGTCGCGCGATCAAGACCGTGGACCCTTCCCTCTATTATCTCGCCCTGTCGCAGTCCCAGATGGAGAAGGCGGCGACCGACCTTGGCCTGCCGCTGGCGCGCGAAGCGTTCATCGATCGGCTTTATGATGACGAGGGCAATCTGCTCACCCGCACCGATCCGCGTGCGGTCATCAAGGATCCCAAGCTCGCCGCCGAACGTACGGTCCGCATGGTGCTGGATGGTGAGATCATCTCCGTCAACGGCAAGAAAATGCCGACCAAATTCGATTCGCTGTGTATCCATGGCGACGAGCCCACCGCGATTGCGGTGGCGCAGTCTTGCTGCGAGGCGCTGCGCAAGGCGGGTGTTGAGTTGGTGACGATACCTGAGATGATGAAGGGCTGAAGCCAATGCGGCAACGGCTGGAGGCGGCGGCTGCCGGGGCGAGACTTGCCTCGGCCGAGGCACGGGCGCTGGCGGACTGGGTCGATCTGCCCACACTGATGGATGCGGCGGCGCGGCGACGCGACACCGGTTTTGGTAGCACCGTTACGGTGTCGCGCAAGGTGTTCATCCCGCTCACCCAGCTCTGCCGCGATGTGTGCCGCTACTGCACCTTTGCCCATCCGCCCCGTAAGGGGCAGCGGGCCTTCCTGACACCGGAGGAGGTGCTGGAGATCGCGCGCGCGGGCGCGCGCGTTGGCTGTGACGAGGCGTTGTTCACCCTCGGAGACAAGCCTGAGCTTCGGTACAAGGTGGTGCGCGAGGAACTCGCGGCACTGGGCTATACTTCGACGCTCGACTATCTCGCTGCCATGGCTGGCTTGGTTCTCAAAGAGACGGGCTTGCTACCTCACCTCAATGCCGGTGTGATGAGCGAGGATGAGCTGCGTGTTCTGCGCTCCGTCTCCGCCTCACAGGGCATGATGATCGAGACCACGTCGGCGCGGCTGTCGGCGCGCGGAGGCCCGCATTTCGGCTCGCCGGACAAAGAGCCGTTGGTGCGTCTGGCGACGCTGGAGGCGGCGGGTCGGGCTCGCGTGCCTTTCACGACCGGCCTGCTCATCGGCATTGGCGAGACCCGCGAGGAACGGATCGACGCCCTGCTTGCCATCCGCGACAGCCATGAGCGCCACGGGCATGTGCAGGAAGTCATCATCCAGAACTTCCGTGCCAAGGTCGGGACCCGGATGGCTGGCGCTCCCGAGCCTACTCTGGAAGATCATCTGTGGACCGTGGCCGTGGCGCGGTTGATCCTCGGTACCGATGTCTCGGTGCAGGCCCCACCCAATCTTCAGCCGGAGGGCCTCAAGGCCCTCATCGACGCAGGCATTAACGACTGGGGCGGGGTCTCTCCAGTGACCCCCGACCACGTGAACCCGGAAGCGCCCTGGCCCGCGCTTGCCGCGCTCGCCAATGCGACGGCTAGGGCCGGCAAGGTGTTGGCGCCTAGGCTCGCTGTCTATCCTGCCTTTCTCCACGCGGCAGGAAGCTGGCTCGACGAAGCCATCAGACCTCATGCGCTACACCGCGCCGATGCCGGCGGGTTCGCCCATGAGAGCGGCTGGCGGGTCGGTGAGGGCGAGGATTTCGACGAGACCGTCATCGAATGGCCTGTGAGTCCCGCAATTGCAGGCGAGGGCCGGCATCTCGACGTCTTGTTCGACAGGGCATTCGACGGGCACGAACTGTCCGAACCCGAGATCGTGCGGCTGTTCGAGGCGCGCGGGGACGAGGCCTTGCGCGTGGGTGAGGCGGCGGACGAGTTGCGGCGGCGCATGGTGGGCGAGACCGTGTCCTATGTCGTCACGCGCAACATCAATTACACCAATGTCTGCGCCTACCGCTGCGGCTTCTGCGCCTTCTCAAAGGGCAAGCAGAACGAACATCTGCGCGGCAAGCCGTATGAGCTCGACCTCGCCGAGATCCAGCGTCGTGCGCGCGAAGCCTGGGAGCGTGGGGCGACCGAGGTCTGCATGCAGGGCGGCATCCATCCGGATTTCTCGGGGGAAACCTACCTCGCCATCGTCCGGGCCGTGAAGCAGGCGGTACCGGACATGCACATTCACGCGTTCTCAGCGCTGGAAGTGCGGCATGGGGCGTCAACGCTCGACATTCCGGTCCCGGAGTTCCTGCTGCGGCTGAAAGAGGCGGGATTGGGCACGCTGCCGGGAACCGCAGCTGAGATCCTCGACGACGAGGTTCGCGCTGTGATCTGCCCGGACAAGCTCAACACAGCCGAATGGCTGGAGACCGTCGCCGCGGCACATCGTGTCGGACTGAAGACGACCTCGACCATCATGTTCGGCCATGTGGAGCACTATCGGCACTGGGCGCGCCATCTTTTGCGGCTGCGCCATCTTCAGGCGGAAACCGGTGGCATCACCGAATTTGTCCCTCTGCCCTTCCTGCACATGGAGGCGCCGCTCTATTTGAAGGGTGGCACACGGCAGGGCCCCAGCCGGCGTGAGGCGCTGCTGATGCACGCGGTCGGGCGGCTGGTACTCAACCCGTTGATTCCCAACATTCAGGCCAGCTGGGTGAAGCTCGGTGAGGGCGGCCTTGTCGCCGCCCTGAAGTCGGGGGCGAACGATATCGGCGGCACGCTGATGGATGAATCGATCAGTCGTGCCGCTGGGGGCTCTCATGGTCAGGAGTTCCCGCCAGACCGGATGGAGGCGGCTATCCGCGCGGCCGGACGCCTCGCGCGCCAGCGCACGACGGCCTATGGCGATGCACCGTCGCGGCAGAAGCAGCGCTCTTACGCCGCTGAGGCGTTGAAACCCCGCGTGGAAGCCGCGGCCGGGAAGTTCGCTAAGATCGGCAGTCGCGCCGCCCGAGGCTGAACGGCCGGTCCCGGCGCGGCCGCCGGTCTCAGTTGTGGTGATGCGTTCCGCGCGGGTGATGCGGATGAACGCGGGGGGAGGCGACGGAAGACAGCTTCAGGGCTTTGTCCCCAACAAGGGGTATGCGACATCCCGACAGACTTTGGCTGCAGCCAAGCGGCGCCTGGCCGCGGCGACTAACCGCCGCGCTCCTTCGCTCATTGCGGCGCCGCATGCCCCCAGACGAAAAACGCCGGCCTTGCAGCCGGCGTTCTCTGCAACGGGTCGTGCCGGCCACTCACTTGCGCAGTAGCGGCAGCACTTCGTGGGCCAGCAGATCGACCTGTTCCTTCTCGTACCGATACGGCACGAAGACGATCTTTTTCACACCGGTCTCGACGTGCCTGGCAATCTGCTCGGCGCATTCGGCTGGCGTGCCGACGATGGCGCTGTCGAAGGTAGAGAGCGAGCCCTTCGAGAGGTCCCATTCCGCGTTCAACCATTCGGTCATCTTCGGCATGCCGACATCACGCGGGCCAACATAGATGGGCAACTGGTTGAGGCTGTAGAGCGAGGCGGGATCGCGGCCTTCCTCTTCGGCGAAGGCAGAAATCTTCGCCCAAGCCTCGTTGTAGCCTTCCGGCGTATAGAAATAGGTCAGCCAGCCATCACCGCGCTTGGCGACGCGCTTGAGCACCACGTCGACATACCCGCCGATGAGAATGGGCGGGTGCGGCTTCTGCACCGGCTTGGGGAACATGACCGCATTGCGCAGGTTCAGCTCATCCCATTGGCCGGTGACTGAATCCTGCGTCCAGAGCTGGCGCAGGATATCGAGGTTGCGGTCCATGATCTTGCCGCGACGCTCAAAGGGAATGCCGACGGCGTCGAACTCGCGCTTGTACCAGCCAACCGCGGCGCCGAGCATCAGCCGACCATTGGAAATCAGGTCAATTGAGGAGAGTTGCTTGGCGAGCGTCACCGGATTGCGTAGTGGCAGGACCAGTACGCCGGTGCCGATCTTGATGCTCTTCGTGCGCGCCGCGACGGCGGTCAGCAGGGCCAGCGAGTCGATGATGGGGAAGTTCGGGTCGGTACCCAGAAGGATATGGTCCCAGACCCAGAGCGACTCGAATCCCAGTTCCTCCATCCGCACGCCGTAATCGATCAGCGCTCCCGCGTCCGGCATCTCGGGAAACCGGGTGAAGTTGCGCATCGCCACGCCGTAGGCCGGGCCACTCATGATCGTCTCCGCTGCACGTTAAGAGGTGGCCTTCAGGCCGTGTAGAGCTGTTCCGGGTCAAGCTCGCGCAGGATGGCGAGCTCTTCCATCGCGGGTGCCTCGGTGGTGGGAACGTCCGCCGGCACTGGCAGTTCAAATCCGGTATTGGCCTTGATGTCCGCCGCGGTCACGCCGGGATGAAGGGCGAGCACCATCATTTCGCGGTTCTCCTCGTCAAACCCAAGAATGCCGAGGTCCGTCACCACGCGGAACATGCCGCCCGCCGGCAGGCCGGCCTCGGCGCGCGTCCTGCCACCATTGATGAAACCCGGGCTGGTGATGAAGTCGACCTTCTCCACGAAGCGGCGTTTTTCATGCTTCATGGCGACGATCATATCCGCGAGGCTGGCGATGTCGTTGCCACCGCCCGTCCCCGGCAGCCGTATCTTTGGGTTGGCCGGGTCGCCAATGAAGGAAGAGTTGAGATTGCCATAGCGGTCGATCTGCGCGCCGCCCATGAACCCGACATCGACATAGCCGCGCTGCAGCATCAGCAGCACCTCGGTGATCGACACCAGCATGTTGGCGCGGCGCGTGCAGCGCTGCTCATTGGTGGAAGGCGGCAGCTTGCCCGCCTCCACGAACGGACCGATGACTCCGCCCTCAAAAAGGATGGTTAGCCCAGGTGCGTGAGTCTTCTGTGCAAGAATGGCGGCGAGCAGGGGAATGCCAACGCCGGCGAAGACGGTCTGCCCATCCTTGAGCAGGCGTGCGCTCATCACCCCGAGCAACTCCGAGGCGGTGTAGCTCCGGGATGCGAGGGCGCCGGCGAGGCCGGTGCGCGCGGCTTCAATCGTCATAGATGCCACTCCCGCGGCGCTGGGCGTCCAGCAGTTCCGCCATGCCGATACGACTGAGATAGTCGGCCCAGTCCTTGGGCTCGTGATAGAAGCGCTCGAGATAGGCCTTCGCGCCCGCCTCGGCGTCGCGCCCTGTCATCTCGGCGTACAGGTCCATGTGGCTGTAAAACGGCTCATAGAGTCCGTAGCACTCGTGCGGGGCGCAGCCGAAGGGAACTTCGACGACGGCGTCGACGGTGAAGAAGCCGATCTTTGTCTGGTCCGGATGGCGGCGGATCTGTTCGTTGGACACCACCCGCTCGGTGGTGAGGATGACCCGATTGGCGGCCATCGCGATATCGATGTCCATGAAGGTCAGGCCATCGAGCTGAGCATTGCCATAGGCATCGCAGCGCTGGACGTGAATGATGGCGACGTCCGGATTGAGCGCGGGCACCGCCAGCAGGGTCTCGCCCGTGAACGGGCACTCCATGGTCTTGGCCGCCGCGAATGACGGATCTGCCGGTCCCGCTCCATCACCGCTCACCTGGCCGAGTACATCCGAGCCGAGCATCGAACGCATCGGAAGGAATGGCACGCCCATCGCGCCCGCGCGGTAGCGCAGGCCCATCGCCATGTGGCTCCACTCCTCGAACCGGGCGCGTTTGCTCTCGGTATAGGCCCGCATCACCTTCGAGACACCCCACACGATGCCCTGGCTGAACCAGCTGGTGATGAGATGCGTCGACAGGCCGGAGGCGTAAAATATGTCTCCCTCGGTGGACATGATGGAGCGCGAGACCGTGAGGTCGCGCTTCTGCGCCCGCACCAGAGCCCAGATCATGGCGAAGGGCGTGCGTGAGGCCGTGCAGCCTCCAACGGCGAGGTGGTCGCCATTGCCGACAAGCTTCGCCGCCTCTTCAAGCGACGTCACCTTGTCACGCAGGCTGCGATCGCGCTCGCGGGTGCGCTGACGCAAGTCGGAATAGGCTAAGGGGGTCACGCCAGTCTCCTCACGCCGCCTTGGCGATGCCGACATCGCGGTTCATGCGGACGATAAGTTCGTCAAATATGGCTAGGTTCTCGTGCAGGCCGCGCCAGAAACTCTGATGACGACGACGGTCGAAGTCCTCGACCGAGATGCCCTGCTGCTCAACCCACGTGTAATAGCCCAGATTGAACACGCGCTGGCGATCACGGTGATCGAGTTCGAGCACATGGTCGGCGCCCGCGCCCAGCAGGTGCTGTCCGAAGGCCTCACCCGCATCCACCTGGTCGTACACATTTCCCTTGCGGCCGAGATGCTGGGCGCGCTCGCTCTCGTAAAGCGCGGCGCCGTCGGTCGCGACCGTCAGGATGACGTCATTTTCATCGAGGTCGAGACGGCGGGCGGTCTTGATCGCGGCCAGGACATTGCCGATGCCGGAAAGGCCAAGCTGGGCAAGGCCCTCGATGGTGGCGGCGTCGATGCCGCGTCTCTGGGCGAGATAGGCACGCCCGACTTCCGAACCGAAAAGCAGTGCCAGATCGTCGGTCGCCGCATCCGACACGCCCACCACGATGTCGGTATTGGTGACATTGTGGATCAGCGGCACATGTTTGTCACCGATGCCCTGGATGTTGTGCTCACCGAAGCCGTTATAGAGCAGCGTGGCGCACTCCTCCGGCTCCATGGCGACGATGCGGGTGCCATACTGTTCCTTCAGCCGGTCGCCTGCACCCAGCGTGCCCGCCGAACCCGTTCCCGCAACGAAGGCGGCGAGGCGCAAGTCCGGTTTCCCCACGCTCAGCGCCTCGAACAGAGCGCCTGCGGCGGCGCCGGTCATGGCGTAATGAGCGAGGTAGTTCGGGAATTCGGAGAACTGGTTGAGAATGAAGTTGGTCTCGTCCTTCGCCATCTCGGCGCAGGCGTCATAGATTTCCTTCACGTTGGACTCTGTGCCCGGCGTGCGGACGATGTCCGACGGATCGGTGACCCACTGCTCCAGCCAGTTGAAGCGTTCCGCGCTCATGCCGCCCGGCAGCACCGCGACGCCGCGGCAGCCGAGGATGCGCGAAATGGCAACGCCGCCACGGCAGTAGTTGCCGGTCGAGGGCCAAACCGCACGATGGTGGGTGGGGTCGAACATGCCGGTCACCAGGCGCGGCGCCAGACACGCATAGGCCGCCAGCACCTTGTGCGCATGGATCATCGGGAAATGCCGGCCCTGCATCACCACGATGCGGGCGGCAATGCCGGTGACGGAGCGCGGCAGCTCGGTGAAGGCGGGAACGCTGCGGCCGGCCACGGTCATCGCATTGTTGAACCAGTGCACGCCGAACAGGTTGCGCGGATCGGGCGCTTCCTTGTCCGCTGCTTCGGCCATCTGCCGAGTGGCTCCCGGAATCGTGTCCGGCGCGGCAAGCTGGGCAAAGGTCGGAAGGACGATCCCACGCTCGCGCAGATGCGCCACGGTTCGCGCGTGGATGCTGTCGTCGGCGATGTGGGTGGGGATGTCGAACGGGTTCATGCGGCAGCTTTCCGGGCAGCGAGCGAGGCAAGACGCATCAGCGATTTTCGATGATACTAATGATAGTACCAATTGTGCAAATTCTTATTCATATCGCGCGCCTTAAATCGACAGATAGGCTTCGCTGACCGTCGGATCCTTGGCCAGTTCCGCCGAGATGCCTCCGCGCGCGACACGCCCGTTTTCAATGATGTAGGCGCGGTGCGAGAGGTCGAAGGCGGTCATGACGTCTTGCTCCACGAGGAGGATGGTCTGTCCTGCCTTGTTGAGAGCGATCAAGGCTTCGCCGAGGTGCTCCACCATGCGCGGGGAAAGACCGAGGGAGAGCTCGTCGATCATCAAAAGCCGCGGGCGGGACATGATTCCGCGCCCGACTGCGCACATCTGCTGCTCGCCGCCGGAAAGCGTGGTCGCATCCTGGCGTTGACGCTCACGAAGGATCGGGAACAGCTCGAAGACCCATTCGAGGTCCCGCGCGATCTCGCTCTTGTCGGCCCGCAGATAGGCGCCCAGCATGAGATTGTCGCGCACGGTGAGGCCTCGGAACAGGCGGCGGCCTTCCGGCACATGGGCGATACCCGCCTTCAGGGCGATATCCGGCCTTTCGCCACCGATGTTCGCCCCGTCGAAGCGGATGGAGCCGGAATTCGGCCGCAGCAGGCCCGAAATGGTGCGCAGCAAGGTACTCTTACCCGCGCCGTTTGAGCCGACCAGCGCAACGACTTCGCCGGGGTACACGACGAGGTCCATGCCCCACAGAACCTGGATCTGGCCATAGCCGGCGGTGACGCCCTCAAGCGACAGCAGCGGTTCAGCCATGATGCATCTCCTTGAGGCGAGCCGCGAACTTCTGGCCGAGATAGGCTTCGATGACACGCTCGTCGGCGACGATCTCCGCGCTCGGTCCGTCGGCGATGAGCTGGCCGTGATGCAGCACGAGGAGACGCTTGGACAGGGAGAGCACCACTTTCATCAGATGTTCGATGATGAGAACCGTGACCCCGCGATCGGCGATCTTGCGGATCAGGTCGAGCGCACCGTCAATCTCGGAGGAGTTCAGCCCGGCGTTCACCTCGTCGAGCATGAGCACCTTGGGGTTCATGGCCAGGCTCTTGGCCAGCTCCAGCCGTTTGCGCGCGGCCAGAGCGAGGTTGGCTGCCGGCCGATCGGCCAAGGGGGCGAGCCCCACGAATTCAAGGCTTTCCCGCGCCTTGTCGCGGGCGTCGCCGAGCGATCCTGCACCGCCGCCGAACAGCGACCCGGCGGTCACATTCTCCAGCACCGTCATCTGGGGGAAAGGCTGGACGATCTGGAAGGTGCGCGCGAGCCCGCACCGCGCTGCCTGGTAAGGCTTCTGCGTGCCGACATCCTCGCCCTCGAACATGATGCGACCAGAGCTGCGGCGCAGATTGCCGGTGACCACGTTCACCAGCGTGGTCTTGCCGGCGCCGTTCGGGCCGATTAGGCCGACCACTTCGCCCTCATTGAGCGAGAACGACACGTCCGTGAGTGCATTGAGCCCGCCGAAGGTCTTCGATACGCCTTCCAGTCGCAGAATGGGGTCGTTCATGCGGCACCTCCCGTCGCGCGGCGCAGGCGCGTGCGCAGGCTGAGCAGGCCGCCGGGCAGGAAGAAGATCAGCAGCACGATGACGACGCCGAGAATGGCGCGGTTCCAGTCGATAAAGTTCGCCCAGAACACCTCCTCGAGCAGCACGAAAGCCGCCGCTCCCAGCGCCGGCCCGGCGATGGTCCCGGCCCCGCCCAGGATGGCCATGACCGTCACCTTGACCGTCATCACGATCTGGAAGGAATCGGTCGGATCGATATAGCCGGTCCAGGAGGCGTAAGCCGCGCCGGCGGTCGCGCAGAACACGGCGGAGAGCGTGTAAGCGGCGATCTTGTAGGCCGTGGTGTTGATTCCGACCATGGCAGCCGCATCCTCGTTCTGATGGATGCAGCGCAGGCCGAAGCCGAGACGCGAGCGATCAACAATGATCGTGACCACAAGGCTGGCGGCGAGAATGCCCAGCATCACGTACAGAAAGAACCGCATCAGTTCTTCCGGAGATGCGTGGATCAGAGGAACGTTGAGGCCGTCTCCGCCGCCGGTGAGGCTCGACCATGAAGAGACGATCAGCCGGCACAGCTCGACCACGGCGATGGAGCCGATGGCGAAGTAGTGTCCACGCAGGCGCAGGATGATGCCGCCGAGCAGCGCCGCAAAAACGGCGACCGCAACCGTTGCGATGCCCCAGGATACCACCATCGGGATGCCGTGACGCTGGCACAGCGCCCCGACATAGGCGCCAAGGCCAAAGAACGCGGCCGTCGAGAAGGAGGGATAGCCTGTAAAGCCGCCGATGAAATTCCACGAGGTGGCGAGCGCCCCGTACATCGCGACCATCGCCGCCGTGCGCAGCACATAGTTGTCGGCGTAGAGCGGTGTCGTCGCGAGCACGGCAAGGCCGACGAGGATGGAGCCGTAGAGCGTGAGCGGTTTCATTCGTAGCCCTTCACGCCGACCAATCCGGTCGGACGGGTGAGCAGCAAGATGAGCATGAGTACGAAGCCGGCGGTCATGGCCTGCTGCGGGCCGAACCAGAACCCGGCGAAGCTCTCAACGAGGCCAAGAACAAGCCCGCCGACCAGAGCGCCCGGCACCGAGCCGAGGCCTCCGACGACGCAGACAACGAAAGCCTTGCCGAGCCAGGTTCCGGTAACATTCGTGGTGATCGGGAATACCATCGCGAACACAACACCGGCGACGCCGGCCATGAGCGCGCCGATGCCGAAGGTGATCGCGTAGATGCGGTCCGTGCGAATACCCATCAGCTCAGCGGCGGTACGGTCCATACGCACCGCGACGATGGCGCGGCCGATGTTGGAGCCGCGCATGACCGCATAGAGCAGGAAGGTCAGGAGCAGGGCGAGGGCGGTGCCGAGCAGCCGGTCGACGGGAAGCACGACGGAGCCAAGGTTCACCGCGCCCAGATCCAGCGTGATGCGTCGCGGGGTGGCCGTGAACCAGTAGGTCATCACGTTGTAAAGGATCATGTCCAGCCCGAACGTCAGTGTCAGCGTGGTCAAAACGGGCGCGCTGACGACGCGGTTGATCGCGACACGCTGCAGGACGAAGCCGAGGGTGAACATGAGTACGGCAACCACCGGCAGCATCGCGACCGGATGGATGCCGTAGAAGTGCCACGCGAAGTAGGTGATGTACCCGCCGAGGATGATGAACGATCCGTGGAGCATGTTGATCACGTTCAACACGCCCCACACGAGCGAGAAGCCGACCGCCAGGCAGGCATAGAGCGCGCCGAGCATCAGGCCATTGGCAATGGTCTGGAAATAGATGGCCATCGGGTCACACGCCGATTGGCTTCGCGAGGGGCGCGGTCATGAGGTCTCCTCGGCATACTGGGCGACATAGCCCTCGCGGAAATGGCGCTGGCCACGCGCGGCGAATAGTTCGGGATCGGAAGGCAATCCGTGACCGTCGACGAGGCGGTTCATGAAGGCGTAGCAGCAGCACACCAGAATGATGTCCTGAAGCGCCCGCTCGTCCCAGCCCGCGGCCAGGACCGCATCGGCATCCGACTGCACCATTTTGTAGGGCGTCAGCGTCAGCTTGTTCAGATAGCGGAAGACCGGCTTGAGCTTGTCATCGATCGGCGCGGTTTCGATGTCCTTCATCAAGGGGTCGAAAACGGCCTCGTCTATTCCGAAAAGCTTGGCAGCCTCCCAGTGGGAAGAGTGGCAGTAGCTGCAGGAATTAAGCTGGGAGCAATACGCGCCCATCAGTTCGCGCTCACCCGGCGAGAACACGGATGGGCCGCGCATGATCGATTCCTCGACCTTGCACCATTCGCGGAACAGCGGCGGGTTGAGCGGGTAGATGTCCTTGACCAAGGCATCTTCAGGCAGTGAGGGAAAGAGCGGCAAGGCGACGTCCTCCGATAGGGTGGACCGGATGCCGCTGGTAGCGGCATCCGGTCTGGTTCGTCATTGCATTGGTCTGCTCACACAAAGCCCATTAGCCCGATGCCCGATCACTTGGGCATCGCGATCATGTCGGCGTTCTTGATGTTGGCCGGGGCCAGGACCTTGATGTCCTCGTCCTGGACCTGGATGATCGGCAGCTCGCGCACGAGGTTCATGCCGTTCGGGCCGAACTTGATGGGCCCGTAGAAGGTCTGGATGTCCGTCGCGGCGATCGCGTCGCGTACCTTGGCCTTGTCCAGCGAGCCGGTCCGCTTGACCGCGTCGGCAATCACTTCGCCGGCAGCCGCGCACGAGCCGTGGACATAGTCGGGGTCGCCGCCGGTCTTGGCCTTGAAAGCCTCATAGAAGGCAGCGGTCGTCGGCCACACGCCCTGGCCTTCATAGCTCGTGGCATGGTGCCACCAGCTCGATGAGGTCACGCCATCGGCAAGCTTGCCCAGACCCTCGGTGAATTCCTTGTAGGACGGGCCGGTGACCATGGTGACGATCGGTGCAGTGACACCGAGGTCCTGCATCTGCTTGCGCGCCAGGATGAGGTCCTGGGTGTAGCCGGTGACGTAGATCCAGTCCGGGTTGGTCGCCTTGATGGAGGAGAGCGCAGCGGCGTGGTCCATGGTGCCGACAGGATAGAGTTCCTTGTAGGCGACGGTCAGACCCTCGGCTTCCGCGGCCTTGGCGATGCCTTCCGCCATCGACTTCGGAAACACGTCGTCGCGGCCCAGAACCGCCATGGTCTTGGTTTCCGGGAACTTCTCCTTGAAGAACTTCACCATGGCGGTCGTCATGCCGCCATTCGGCGACAAGGTGCCGAACAGGTGCTTGAAGCTCTGGTCGAAGACGGATTCGGAGGAAGCGACGCAGGCGATGGTCGGAATCTGGTAACGCTCGCCGACACCGGCCACGATCTTAGTATGACCAGAGCCGAAGGGCGCGAACAAGAACTGCACCTTGTCGTCATTGATCAGCTTTTCTGCGAGCTGTCCGGCGCGCTGACCTTCTGACTGATAGTCATATTCAATCAGCTCGACCTTCATTTTCTTGTCGCCGACCTGAAGGCCGCCGGCGTCATTGACCTTCTCGACCCACATCTTCCACACGATGTCCTGCTTCTTGCCTTCATCGGCAAGGCCACCTGTGAGGGCGAGCGGCGCGCCGATCTTGATTGTTTCGGCGTCCTGCGCCCGGGCGGGCACTGTCGCGAGGAGGCCTGTCGCAAGACTGCTCGCCATCAAGGCGAGCTGCGCGGACCGGAGAAAACCCTGTTTGGACATGTCAGTCTCCCTGTTCTGGAGCCGTTTGCGGACGTTGCCCCACAGGTCGAGGGGCCTCGGGGAAGGCTGTCCTGCCGCGCTTTCTTGGGGGCACTTTCCCTGCGGCAGGTATGGTGTGCTATGTGACCATATCAATGTTGGGTTTTTGCTCAACAATGATTGGCACTTAGGGGTGCGTGAATTTTATGCAACAAGCGCCACGGATGCGGGCATACAGGCAGCGTCCGGGAGCTGATAACGGGGAACATGCCGCCGCAACACCCGTGCTGCGGCGCTTGGCACGGGCGTTGCTGTGTCCCGCGCCGGCTGGGCTCGATCCAGCGGCGGCGAAGGCCGATTATTTACGCCTCATAAGGTTCGGGGCGGTTGCAATGAAACAATGGGGGGAGCCACGCCCCCGCCGGCATGCACATGCCAGAAACGATCAGGTGAATCATGGACTTAACCGGCTCACAACGCATCGAGGCATCCCGGGAACACGTGTGGCGCGCGCTGAACGACCCCAACGTGCTGCGTCAGTGCATTCCCGGTTGTCAGGAATTGACACAGGCTTCGCCGACCGAGTTCTCGGCTAAGGTCGTGTTGAAGATCGGGCCGATGAAGGCCACCTTCGCTGGCGCTGTCACACTGTCCGAGCTGGAGCCTCCCAGTGCCTATCGCATCACAGGTGAGGGGCAGGGCGGTGTTGCCGGCTTCGCGAAGGGGGGCGCGCGGGTCTGGCTGGTGGAAGAGGACGAGGCGACCATACTGAACTACGAGGCGCAGGCGAATGTCGGTGGCAAGATGGCTCAACTCGGTGCGCGGCTGATCGACAGCACCGCCAAAAAGCTCGCCGGTGAGTTCTTCGGGGCTTTCGGCAAGGTGGTTTCTCCGGTCCCCTCCGGGATGGCGGACACGAAAGCGTAGCAGTGCAACGAGGCATTAGGCGACCGGGAGCAAGCCGATGCAGACCCTGATAATGAACGTAAATGGCGCGCCCGTGACAGCGACGGTCGACGCGCGGACACTGCTGGTCCAGCTGTTGCGCGACGAGCTGCAGCTCACAGGCACGCATGTCGCGTGCGATACCAGCCAGTGCGGTGCCTGCACGGTTCATCTCGACGGAGTGGCGGTGAAAGCCTGTTCGGTGCTGGCTGTTCAGGCCGATGGGGCCAACGTGCTGACCGTCGAGGGGATCGGTGCCAGCGAGCGTCTGCATCCCATGCAGGAGGCCTTTCGGGAGCATCACGGCCTGCAATGTGGCTTCTGCACGCCAGGCATGATTATGGCCGGAATCGATATCGTCCGGCGCCACGGGACGAATTTGGACGAGCACACAGTGCGCGCCGAGCTGGAGGGCAACATCTGTCGCTGCACCGGCTACCACAACATCGTGCTCGCTATCATGGCGGGTGCGCAGGCAATGGCGGCGATTCCCGCCGCTGCCGAGTGACGCAAGGAGCGGTCGGCGCATGTTCCCCTTCACCTATCATCGTCCCGCTGACCTGGACGCCGTATGCGGTCTGCTGGCCGGCAATGACGAGGCCAAGCTGCTCGCGGGCGGGCAGACCCTGATCGCCACGCTGAAGCAGCGCCTCGCGAGCCCCACCGATCTGATCGACCTGTCCGCCGTTCCCGGCCTCGAGGGGATATCGCGCGAGGGCGAGGCTCTGGTGATTGGCGCGATGACGCGCCATGCCGATGTCGCGTCCTCGGCGCTCGTGCGCGAGGCATTGCCGGTCCTGGCCGAACTCGCCGGAGTGATTGGCGATCCTGCGGTGCGCAATCGCGGCACGATCGGCGGTTCGATCGCGAACAACGACCCGTCGGCCGATTATCCCGCCGCGTGTCTCGCCCTTGCGGCGACCATCGTCACCGACCGGCGAGAGATTGCGGCGTCCGATTTTTTCCTCGGGCTGTTCGAGACGGCGCTGGAGCCGGACGAGATCATCCTCCGCATCCTCTTTCCGATCGGTGGTAAGGCCAGCTACGCCAAATTCCCGAACCCGGCGTCGCGCTATGCCATGGCGGGTGCGCTGGTCTGGCGAGGTGGGCTTGAGGTGCGTGTCGCCATTACAGGCGCGGGTCAGAACGGTGTCTTCCGCTGGACCGTGGCCGAGGCAGCGCTCGCGGACGATTTCACGCCCGCCGCACTGGCCTCTCTGGCGCTTGATGGCGAGGAGATGATCGCGGACATCCATGGCACCGGCGCCTATCGCGCCCATCTGGCCGGCGTTATGACGAGGCGCGCCGTGGCGCGGATCGTCGAACAAGGCTGAGGAATGAGCGTGGCTGTCACAATCTACGGCATCAAGAACTGCGACACGATGAAGAAGGCGAGGGCCTGGCTGGAGGGGCATGGCGTCGCCTATGCCTTCCATGACTACAAGACATCGGGCATCGACGCGGCGCATCTGCGGGAATGGACGGGCAAGGTGGGCTGGGAAGTGCTGCTCAACCGCGCCGGCACCACCTTCCGCAAGCTCTCCGAGGCGGACAAGGCCGATATCGATGAGGCGAAAGCGCTTCGACTGATGCAGGCGCAGCCTTCGCTCATCAAGCGGCCGGTGCTGGATGCCGGCGGGAAGCTCTTCGTTGGCTTCAAGCCGGACATCTACGCGGCGACGTTCGGAAGCTGACCCTGGCGGAACGGGCGTGAACGGCGGGACAGCACGAGCGAGGCGCCGGGCTACTTCTTGCCTGCTAGCATATCATCGTAGTCGGCTCGGACCGGCCTGAACGCCCGTTGGACGTATCGCAATCCTGTGCCGACGATCCGAGCTCGCAGGAGGAGGGATCCGGAAGTCGGGGAGGGACGATGGCCGCGCACCGTCGCCGCCACGCGCCCGAAATGCGCCCCATGAAACCATGCACCTCTTGAACCTGTCACGCTTCCCTGCCATGTCGGCGGTCATGAACGCACTTTCGAACTCCGCCGCATCGCCGATCGCCCTCGAAGTGGCGCGCCGGCGCACATTCGCGATCATCTCGCATCCGGACGCGGGCAAGACGACACTGACCGAAAAGCTGCTGCTGTTCGGCGGCGCGATTCAGCTTGCCGGGCAGGTGCGCGCCAAGAAGGACCGCCGTTCGACACGCTCGGATTGGATGGCGATCGAGCGCGAGCGCGGCATCTCGGTGGCGACCTCGGTCATGACCTTCGAGTTCGAGAACCATGTGTTCAACTTGCTGGACACGCCGGGGCATGAGGACTTTTCTGAAGACACCTATCGCACGCTGACAGCGGTCGACGCGGCGGTGATGGTTATCGACGCCGCCAAGGGTATCGAGGCGCGCACGCGCAAACTGCTGGAAGTCTGCCGGCTGCGCGACATCCCGATCATTACCTTCATCAACAAGATGGACCGCGAGAGCCGCGATCCGTTCGAGATACTCGACGAGATCGAGAAGACACTGGCGCTCGATACCTCGCCGATGACCTGGCCGGTTGGGCGCGGGCGCGACTTCGTCGGCACAATGGACGTCGCCACCGGCGGCATGCGGTTGCTCGACGGCGACGAGGGCAAGACCGGCCCGCTCCGACAGATGAGCATGGCGGAGATTGCCGCGCTCAATGTCACGCTGGACGAGGGTGCTCTCGCCGAGGAACTTGGACTGGTGCGCGAGGGCTGCAACCCGTTCGATCTCGGGTCCTTCCTCGAAGGCCACCTGACCCCGGTCTATTTCGGTTCCGCGCTGCGTAATTTCGGCGTCGGCGATCTGCTGGAGGGGCTTGGCAGATATGCGCCGCCCCCGCGCGCGCAGGATGCCGACAAGCGCCGCGTCGAAGCCGAAGAAGCGCGCATGACGGCTTTCGTGTTCAAGATCCAGGCGAATATGGATCCGAACCATCGCGACCGCATCGCCTTCGCACGGCTGTGCTCGGGGAAGCTCACGCGTGGGATGAAGGCCAAGCTGGTGCGCACCGGCAAGCCGATGAGCCTCTCGACGCCGCAGTTTTTCTTCGCGCAGGACCGCCAGCTTGCCGAGGAGGCCTATGCCGGTGACGTTGTCGGCATCCCCAACCATGGAAACCTGCGCATCGGCGACACGCTGACCGAGGGCGAGGAGATCAACTTTGTCGGCGTGCCGAGCTTCGCGCCGGAAATCCTGCGCCGGGTGAAGCTGTCCGACGCGATGAAGGCCAAGAAGCTCAGGCAGGCGCTTCAGGAAATGGCGGAAGAGGGCGTGGTCCAGGTATTTCGTCCGACCGATGGCTCGCCTGCTTTGGTCGGTGTGGTTGGCCCGCTGCAGCTCGACGTGCTGAGAAACCGATTGGATGCGGAGTACGGGCTCGACGTCGGCTTCGACAACAGTGAGTTCCAGCTTGCCCGCTGGGTCACCTGTGACGATGCGAAGAAGCTCGATGATTTCGCGGCGGCCAACCGTCTCTCGACGGCGGATGATCTGGACGGCGACCTCGTCTTTCTGAGCCCCTCATCATTCATGATCGGCTACACTGGCGATCGGTGGCCCGGTATCGTGTTTACCGACGTGAAGGACGTGAAGAAGGCTGCCTAGCACTGTTTGGCGCCTTATCGGTGTTCTGCCGTTCAGCAGGGAAGCTCAGCCAGCCGTATGTGCACGTTCACTGTGCCCTTCGGCCTCGGTGCCTGTCGGCGGCGCCGATGAGCGCCGCCAAGTCGCAAAGAAAAAGGGAGAGGGCCGCCGCCGCAAGGAGTGGCACGACGCGGGTGACGTACGCGCCATGGAACGCAAGTCCCAATCCGATCACGTAGTCGACCAGAAACTGGAACGCGCCAATCCGCTTTGCGGTCCAGCTATGTAGCAGGGACCAACCCGACGGATCGGCTTCGGTGTTGGCCCTATTCAACGTGTGATGACAATTGCGGTGTTGTTCCGGCCATATGTGCTCACCAGGGAATAAAGGGTCGAGGCGTTGCCGGGATGGAGGCGGATACAGCCATGCGAAGCCGGGCGACCAAGTCGCTTCAGGTCATTCGTCCCGTGAATGGCATATCCGCCATGAAAGAAAATCGAATAAGGCATGGGCGAATTGTAATACTTGCGTGAGAAGTACCGCTTGTACATGCGCTGTGGCCTGAACGATCCCACGGGTGTGCGATATCCAGAACGTGCCGTGGATACCTGCCATATATACTGACGCCAGCCGTTGACCCAGACTTCCATGCGTTGCGTTGACAGGTCGACATGTGCAACGACGACTTGAGCGCAGGTGGGCGTGGCGAACGAAACAAGTATTAGTCCGGCTAACGCAGCGATCAGGCGCCTCATAACCCCTCTCCCATTCCGTATGCACTGTTACACGTAAGGGCGGGGAACGGGAGTATATTGAGAGATTATGGTTTGCGCGGGTTTCCCTGGGGCGCGCCTCTCAGGCCAACAGGGAGGCGCCGTAGATGCCGGTGGATGGCGCCCGGATTGGAAACACTCTAGCGTCGCGCCGATTCTACCTGGGAGCGCTGCCATGATCCTAATGCTGGCCGGACTTGTGCTGTTCGTCGCCATTCATCTCGTCTCGGCCCGCCGATCGTTGCGGGCGGCGGCCATCGGCCGGCTGGGCAAGGGACCCTATCAGGCGATCCACGGCGTGCTGGCCGCCGCCGGCGTGCTGCTGATCGCTTATGGCTATGGCGACTGGCGGGCCGCGGGGCCGGCGCAGCTCTACGTGCCTCCCGTCGGCCTCAGGCATCTTGCCCTCCTGCTGATGTTATTGGCCTGCATTTCCGCGGTGGCCCAGTTCGCGCCGAGCCACATCAAGGCGCGGCTCAAGTTTCCCTTCCTCGTCGCCGTGAAAATTTGGGCGCTGGCGCATCTGTTGGCCAATGGCGATGCCGCGACGGTGACGCTTGCGCTCGTCATGCTTGGCTGGGCCGTCATGATGCGGATCACGGCCAAGCGGCGCGGGGATCCTCTGCCGTTGGCGCCGGCAGGATGGGGAGGGGATATCGTTGCGGTTATCGGCGGTGTCGTGCTTTATGCGGCCCTCGCATTCTGGTTCCACCCGTACATTGTCGGGGTGCCGGTAATGGGCTGACTAAGCCCAAAGAAAATAAGAGGAAATTGTCCGCAATGTCCGTCCAGTCCGTCGTTCGCAGGCTCACAGCTCCGGATATTCGCGCGAGGAAAGGCGGCGAGCCAATCGTGTCGCTCACGGCCTACCATGCCCATACGGCCCGCCTCATCGACCCTCATGTGGATTTCATGCTGGTGGGCGATTCGCTGGGCAATGTGATGCATGGCCTGGAGACGACGATTCCGGTCACGGTCGAGATGATGATCCTGCAGGGGCAGGCGGTCATGCGTGGTTCCAGGCGTGCGCTGGTGGTCGTGGATCTGCCTTTCGGCTCTTATGAGGGTTCGCCCCAGCAGGCCTTTGCTACTGCCGCCAGGGTGCTGAAGGAGACCGGTGCCGGCGCGATCAAGCTGGAGGGTGGTAGCCGCATGGCCGAGACCGTGCGGTTTCTGGCGGATCGAGGGGTGCCGGTGATGGGCCATATCGGCCTGACCCCGCAGTCGATCAACACGCTCGGTTCGTTCCGCGCGCTTGGGCGTGATGAAGCGAGCGCCGCAATCATCCTCGAGGATGCTCGCGCCATTTCCGATGCCGGCGCCTTCGCCATCGTCATCGAAGCTGTTTCGGAGCCGCTCGCGCGCCAGATTACCCAAGAGGTTGCTGCACCGACGATCGGTATCGGCGGATCCTCGGCCTGCGATGGTCAGATACTTGTGCTCGAGGACATGCTAGGCCTTTCCGATCGCGTTCCGCGCTTCGTCAAGAAGTTCGCTGACATAGGCCCCGCGATAGGGGAGGCGGTTGAAGCCTACGCGAGCGAGGTGCGCGCCCGCAGCTTCCCGGCGGCGGAACATACCTACGCCCCCAAGAAGACGTGAGTGCCGGAAGCGACTATCTGTGGGTGACGACGAAATGGCGACCCCGACACCAAAAGTCCCCACGATTTGCCTTGTTGAAGCCGCATCGCTAGTTTACGCGGCCTTTTCCCAAGCCGGTTTGCCGAACTTCACATGGCCTCGCCGGTTTTCCTGACGACCTGCCCACGGACGCGATATGGCCGACATCTTCCACGAGATCGACGAGGACCTTCGTCGCGAGCGGTTCAGCCGCCTTTGGAACCGTTTTGGCATCTACATCATTGCCGCGGCGGTGCTGATCGTTGTCGGCGTTGCTGGCTGGCGCACCTATGAATGGTGGAAGCTTGAGCAGGAGCAGGCTGTTGGTGCCCGTTTCGAGGCGGCTCTCAAGCTGGCCACGGAAGGCAAGCATGGCGAGGCCGAGGCGGCGTTCACCGAGATCGAGAAGGACGGGACGGCAGGTTATCGCACGCTCGCGCGTTTCCGCGCCGCGACTGAACTTGCGGCTTCGGATCGCACGAGTGCGGTTGCCGACTTTGACGCCATCGCCGCCGATTCCAGCGTCCCCTTTCTGATGCGCGACATGGCGCGTGTACGGGCCGCCGTGCTGCTCGTCGATACCGCACCGCTTGCCGAGATCGAGAGCCGGCTGGGTACGCTCGACACGCCGGAGGATGCCTTTCGCCATTCCGCCCGCGAATTGATCGGCCTGGCACAGTACAAGGCTGGCGACTACAAGGCCGCTGCGGCGACCTTCGCCAAGATTCTCAACGATGGCCAGACGCCTCCCGGGCTACGACAGCGCGCCGACCTGATCCTCGCGCTGGCAACCGCTTCCGATGCGACACCGGCCGTTGCGGCGCCGCCCGTTCCGGCGGCAGAAGCAGAGACGCCGGCCACGGCTGCGCCGGCAGTGCAGTAGGAAGAACGCATGGCTGCGACCTCATCTCGACTGCGCCGGTTGATGTTCTTGGCGGCTGCTGGCTGCCTGGCTCTCACGGCTGCAAGCTGTGAATCCCTCGATAAGATGAATCCGTTCGCGGAGAAGGAGAAGCCGCTGCCGGGAACACGTGTTCCAGTGTTCCCCGAAGGCGTTCCGGGCGTTGATTACAACGCGGCCCCTCCGCAGCCCGCCAACTCCACAGCCTATGATTTGCCTCCTCCCGAGGCACCCGCCGCGGCGCCAGCCGCGCCGGCGCAATAGCGCACAGCGTTTGCTCACATGACGATGACCCTCGCCATCGTTGGCCGGCCGAATGTCGGCAAGTCGACGCTTTTCAACCGCCTCGTCGGCAAGCGCCTCGCGCTGGTTGACGACAGGCCCGGCGTCACACGAGACCGTCGCGAGGGCGAGGGACGGCTTGGCCATTTGTCGTTCCGTGTCATCGACACCGCCGGCCTCGAGGAGGCCAAGGTGGAGTCGCTTGAGGGGCGCATGAGGGCGCAAACCGAAACGGCGATCGAAGACGCCGATATCCTGCTTTTCCTGATTGATTCCAAGGCAGGCATCACGCCCTCGGACCAGTTTTTCGCGGATCTTGCGCGCCGTTCCGGCAAACACACGATTCTCATCGCGAACAAGAGCGAGGCCAGGGGCTCCCAGGCGGGCACCCTGGACGCCTACTCGCTCGGCCTCGGTGATCCGGTTGAGATTTCCGCCGAACACGGCGACGGCATGGCTGAGCTCGTGCGCGCGCTCGCCGTATGCGTCCCTGATGAAGGTGATGAAGAGGACGAAGACCCCGACGGCGGTCGGCGTATCCGCGTCGCGGTCTTGGGTCGGCCCAACGCTGGCAAGTCGACGCTGATCAATTCACTGCTCGGCGAAGACCGTCTGCTCACGGGCCCGGAGGCAGGTATCACGCGCGATTCCATTTCCGTTGATGTGGAGCGCCACGGTGTATCGCTGCGCGTCTTCGATACCGCCGGCATGCGCAAGCGTGCGCGTATTGAGGACAAGCTTGAGAAGCTCTCCGTTGCGGATGGACTTCGCGCGGCTCGCTTTGCGGAGGTCGTGGTGATCCTTATGGACGCCACCCATCCATTTGAAGAGCAGGACCTGCGTATCGTCGATCTCGTGGAGCGCGAGGGACGGGCGGTCGTGATCGCACTTTCGAAATCGGATCTGGTCCCCGATCGTTCAGGCTTCGCCAAGAAAATGCGCGAGGAGACCGATCATTGGCTTCCCCAGGTCAAGGGGGCACCGGTGGTGCTGGTTTCCGGCCTGACGGGTGATGGTCTTGAGAAGCTGGTGCGCGGCATCCAATCCGCCTATCAGGTCTGGAACAAGCGCGTGGCCACCAACCCGCTCAACCGTTGGCTTGGCGAGATGACGAGCGAGCATCCGCCACCGGCTGTTTCGGGCCGGCGAATAAAGCTGCGCTACATGACGCAGTCCAAGGCGCGTCCGCCGAGCTTCGTGATTTTCTGCTCACGTGCCGACGCGCTGCCCGAGAGCTATCTGCGTTATCTGGTGAATAATCTGCGCACCAGTTTCGACCTGCCCGGCGTACCCATCCGGCTGACGTTGCGGGAAAAGGACAATCCTTACGCGGAGAAGGACTAGGCGCGACATTCGTCATCCGAGAACCAGGTGGCGAATCTTGGCATGGTGCGGATCGATGTCTGGTGGTCGATCCCGCCTGCAGGACGGTCAACGCAGGCGGGATCGTCTCTCCGTACGGGTTTTGCCGATGCTGCTGACGCACCTCATGCGGGTAGCGGGAATTCCTTGAACGCGCGGCTCGGGAAGTCGTAGAGCTTGCCCGTTTCCTCAAGTTCCGGAAGGCAGAGCGGCAAAATCGCTGCCGCGAGTTCCTCGGGGGAGGGAAGCGTCTCGGGATCCTCGCTCGGGAATGCCTTGGCCCGCATCCGGGTGCGTATCGGGCCGGGATTCACGAGGTTCACTTTGAGCTTCGAGATGTTGGCGACCTCGGCGGCCCAGGTTCGTGCCAGCACCTCGACACCTGCCTTGGTGACGGCATACGTGCCCCAGAAGGCGCGTGCCTTGTGCGCCGCGCCTGACGAGACCATTACGGCGCGCCCGGCCGCGGAGAGCCTCAACAGGGGGTCGAGCGAGCGTACCAGCCGCCAATTCGCGGTGAGATTGACCGCCAGCGCATCTTCCCATTCTTTGGGCTCGACCTGCGCAAGCGGCGTCATAGGACCGAGCACGCCAGCGTTACCCACGAAAATGTCGAGACGGCCGAAGCGCTCGTAAAGCGCGCCCCCGAGGCGATCGATGCCCGGTCCATCCTTCAGGTCTAGGGGGACAAGCGTGGCGGTGGAACCGGCCTTTATGATGGTGTCGTCCAATTCCTCCAGTGCCCCGGAGGTCCGACCGACGGCGATCACATGGGCGCCCGCCGCTGCAAGGGTAATCGATATGGCCTTGCCGATGCCGCGGGTGGCGCCCGTTACAAGGGCGTAGCTTCCTTCGAGCGGACGCGCGGTGCGCACCGGGTCAGTGTCGGTCATGGAATTTCCCCGTGTTCAGGAGGCGCACATCAATACCACGGAGGGTACGGTTCGCGCGGAAGGTCCACGATCGGACCTTCCGATGCAACGGCTGGCCGCCGCCGCTCAACTACGCGTGTCTCAGCTCGCCTCAGCCAGGAGGGAGAGCTGACGCGGCGAGACTTCGCCCACGCGATCTGTCAGGGCGGTGGGATATTCGCCCGTGAAACAATGATCGGTGAACTGAGGTTGCACCGGATCGCGTCCCTGATAGCCCATGGCCTTGTAGATGCCGTCGATGGACAGGAAGGCGAGGCTATCGGCGCCGATGTAGCGGCGCATGCCTTCAAGATCGTGGGTTGCGGCAAGCAGCTTGTCACGGTCCGGCGTGTCGATGCCGTAATAGTCCGGGTGGGTGATGGGCGGGGACGAAATGCGGAAATGCACCTCGCGCGCGCCAGCTTCACGCATCATGCGCACGATTTTGACCGATGTCGTTCCGCGAACGAGGCTGTCGTCGATGAGAACGATGCGCTTGCCTTCGACGACCGATCGGTTCGCCGAGTGCTTCATGCGCACTCCCTGGTCGCGGATCGACTGTGTCGGCTGAATGAAGGTCCGCCCGACATAGTGGTTACGTATGATGCCGAGCTCATAGGGGATGTTGGCGGCCTGCGCATAACCGATGGCGGCGGGTACGCCGGAATCCGGCACAGGCACGACAACGTCCGCGTCTGCCGGCGCCTCGGTCGCGAGTTGCAACCCCATGTTCTTGCGCACCTGATACACCGAGCGCCCGCCCACAACCGAATCCGGCCTGGCGAAATAGATGTACTCGAAGATGCAGGGACGCGGCCGGACGGCTCCAAAGGGGCGCAGCGTTTCGACCTTGTCCGATGAGAAAACGATCACCTCCCCAGGATCGATGTCCCGCACATGACGCGCACCAATTATGTCCAGCGCGCAGGTCTCGGAGGTCAGAATGGGGTGGCCGTCGAGCTCGCCCAGCACAAGCGGACGAATGCCAAGCGGGTCCCGCGCGCCGACGAGCTTCTTGTTGGTGAGTCCGACAAAAGCGTAGGCGCCCTCGATTTCAGCCAGCGCATCGACAAAACGTTCCGTAAAACGCGCGCGCTTGGAGCGGGCAACGAGGTGAAGCATCACCTCGGTATCTGATGTGGACTGACAGATCGCCCCGTCGCGGATGAGCTGACGGCGAAGCGTCAGGCCGTTGGTGAGATTTCCGTTGTGAGCGATAGCGAAGCCGCCGCCGTCAAGCTCGGCGAAAAGTGGCTGCACATTGCGCAGGATCGTCTCGCCGGTGGTCGAATAGCGCACATGACCGACGGCGATCTGGCCCGGAAGGCGCTTCATCGTCTCGGCATCGGAAAACGCGTCACTCACAAGGCCGAGGCGGCGTTCGGAGTGAAAACGCTGGCCGTCATAAGTGGTTATGCCGGCCGCTTCTTGCCCGCGATGCTGCAGAGCGTGCAGTCCCAACGCGGTAATGGTGGCGGCATCTGGATGGCCGTATATCCCGAAGACACCGCACTCCTCGCGCAGCGTATCGCCGTAATCATCATAGAAATCGTCGGGATTTCCCGATTTCGACACCACGTCATCAACGGCTATATGGGCCATTTGACCATCGCTCCGCTCTGCGCAGTTCAAGGCTGCGCCCGCTCCTTACGGTGGAATGCAATCCACGCGCCGCCACGACGGCTTTGTCCCAAAGGCGCGGAGATATTACGGCGCCGTCGGCGTCGATGGAGTCGCCGGACCCGGGTTAAACGGCTCCGGCGGTGGCTCTATCGGCTCCGCTTCCTTCGAGTTCTTGATCTCGCGGATCAGGCTCTCAGGATCTTCCGGCAAGACGGAAATGAGCCAGTCACCCGCACTTTGCAAGACCACCTTGGACCGCGCGTCGCGTATCCAGTCCGGCTGACCCTGTTCATTCTGGACCAACCAGTTGAAGAACAGTAAGGCCACCACCATTATCAGGAATCCGCGAGCGAGCCCGAAAAGAAAGCCCAGCGTCCTGTCGAGGGCGCCGATTCGGCTGTCCAGAACCAGATCCGAGATGCGCACGGTGATGATCGATACGATCAGGAGCGTGAGCAGGAACACGGCGCCGACAGTTGCCGCCATGGCGAAGGTATCGTTGGCGATGTGCTGCTTGGCGTAGGGCAGAACCAGCGGGTAGCCGTACAGCGTCACGCCTGCGGCGATAACCCAGGAGGCGATGGCAAAGACCTCTCGGACCAGCCCGCGCACCATCGCCAGCAGGCCAGAGATCACCATCACGGCGATGAGGATGATGTCGAGAAGAGTCAAATCAATCGCACCGTGACCGAGGCGGCTTTCCAGAAGAGGGCCGAATCTTCAGATATCCGGCTCCCGAGCGAAGCCGCGCGACGTATAGCGCGCCGCGCGGGTGGCGTCATCCCTCTTGCGTGACACGAGCGGCCCGTCGTGGCGCGCGCGCGGCGATCGTGGCCACGATATCCCCAAGAGAGGTCACCGTTTCCACCGCAAGAGGTGTCTCGCCGGCTTCCGAGGCGACGGCTTTCGGCTGCGGAGCCACGGCGCCGGCGAAGCCGAGCTTGGCGGCCTCTTTCAGGCGGGCGGCGGCATGGGCCACCGGGCGCACGGCTCCGGTAAGGCTGACTTCGCCGAAATAAACCGAGTCTGTCGGCAGGGCCGAGCCACTGAGGGAGGAGACCAGCGCCGCCGCGACGGCCAAATCGGCCGCCGGCTCAGTGATACGGAAGCCGCCAGCCACATTGAGATGGACATCGTGGCCACCAAGCTTGATGCCACAGCGCGCTTCCAGGACCGCGAGTACCATCGACAGGCGGCTAGGATCCCAGCCGACAACGGCGCGGCGCGGTGTGCCAAGGCTTGTCGGCACCACGAGTGCCTGAATTTCAACCAGCACCGGCCGCGTGCCTTCCATGCCCGCATAGACGGCGGTCCCCGGCGCGCCCCGATCGCGGTTCGACAGGAACAGTTCCGAAGGGTTGGCCACCTCGCGCAGTCCAAGACCGGTCATCTCGAAGACGCCGATTTCGTCGGTTGGGCCGAAGCGGTTCTTTTGTGCGCGCAGAATGCGAAAATGATGGGCGCCGTCGCCTTCGAAGGAGAGCACGGCATCGACCATGTGTTCGACGACGCGAGGGCCCGCGATCTGGCCGTCCTTGGTGACGTGGCCGACCAATACGACACAGGCTCCCGACCGCTTGGCAAAGCGGATCAGGATCTGGGCGGACGAACGCACCTGGGTCACGGTTCCAGGCGCGGATTCGACACTGTCCGTCCACATGGTCTGGATTGAGTCGATGACAACAAGCGCCGGCCGACGCCCCTCCGACAACGTGGCGACGATGTCCTCGACATTTGTCTCGGCCGCGAGTTCGACCGTTGCGCCAGCAAGGCCGAGCCGTTCCGCGCGGAGCCGTACCTGCGCCGATGCTTCTTCGCCGGAGACATAGATGACCCTGTGTCCCTGTCGCGCCAGAGACGCCGACGCCTGGATAAGCAGAGTCGATTTGCCGATGCCAGGATCGCCGCCGATCAGAAGTACGGAGCCGGGCACCAGTCCGCCTCCGGCCACACGATCCGCCTCATCGATGCCGATGCGGATGCGCGGGGCGTCTTCACTGACTCCTGCCAGGCTTTCGAGCGCGACGAGTCGCCCACGACGACCTCCACGCTGAGCGGCTGGCATCGAGCCGGTGCTCTCCTCCTCCGCGATGCTGTTCCAGGCGCCGCACGAGTCGCAGCGGCCCTGCCATCGCGTATGCGCGGCACCACAGGACTGGCAGACAAAGGAGGAGGCACGTTTGGCCATCAGGATGCCTAGTATGAACGGTAAAGGGCTGACGATGTCATTTTCATCCCATGTAGGGGGTGTAGGACATCACCACTAATAGGAGCTATGCATTGGCGCGAAAAATGCATCGATTTAGCCAGTTTCATAGGGGTGCTTAGCAATTGATGCAGCCAACCGTTGCACAACTCAATAGCCGGTTTGCACTAACCTTTGCGTGTTTGCTGCCTGCAACACTCGGGATAGGATGTATTTTTCTTCTACAATGGCGACGTAAATTTGTATACAAGGTTGACGAGAATGGTGTTCACCTTTGGTCTGGGAAATTTGTGCCCTGGGCAGACATCAAGAGCGTCATGACCCGAAAAGGCTACCGTGATGCCGAGCGGCCAATCCTGCGGCTCGAATTGATCTTTGTTGACGGCCGTGGCCTGGTTGCGCCCGCTTGGCTGGAGAACGGTGCGCAGTTGATCGAGGCGGTCAGAAGCGGCATGCATACCGCGCTGCCTCCAGAGGGCAAAGTGCGGGTTCAGTACGTCCAGCGTCGGCAGTAGCGCTTGCCAAGAGACGTCAGGATTTCATAGTCGATGGTGTGCGAGTGCCGGGCAAGGTCGCCGAGGGTGAGACCTTCGCCAAGCAGCACGGCCCAATCGCCGGCCGAAACCAAGGCGTCCGGCACGTCCGTCACGTCCACGGCGAGCAGGTCCATCGAAATGCGCCCCACGAGCGGGCATCGACGGCCCGCTATGATCGCTTCCGCGCCGGGCCTGAGATCGGAGGCGCCCGCGAGCCTTGGAATGCCGTCGGCGTAGCCGGCCGAGAGGATCGCGATCCGGCTGGGGCGTAGTGCAGTGTGCGCGGCGCCATAGCCGATGGTTTGACCTTCATGGACATGGCGGATCTGGATGACGCGCAGGGCAAGCCGGACAATGGGACGCAGCGGCGCAATATCCCTGCGCGCCCGCCCGCCATAGACGGCGATGCCAGGCCGGACCAGATCAAAGTGGAACGCAGGGTCGCTCATCGCGCCAGCCGAATTGGCCAACGATGCGCGTACGTCCGGAAACAGAGCGGCGATGGCTCGGAAGTCCTCAAGTTGCCGCGCGGAGAGTGGATGGTCCGGTTCATCGGCGCAGGCAAGATGGCTCATGAGCAGCGCCAGCGGAAAACCGATCTCGTCACGTCCCTCAGCGAGATTTATCGCCTCCGTCGGTGAGACCCCGAGCCGGTTCATCCCCGTATCGACATGAAGGGCCGCCGGAAGGGCCTGTCCGGTGCGGGTGCAGAAGGCGCGCCAGGTTGCGATTTCTTCGAGGCTGCCCAAAACGGGTAGGAGACGCTGCTCCTGGAAGGTGGAAACGGTGTCGGGAAACAGCCCGTTGAGCACGAAGATCTCAGCCTCTGGCAAGGTTGCGCGCAGCGACCTTGCCTCACTGAGGAGTGCGACGAAGAAAGTGCGTGCGCCGGCTTGCCAGAGTGCCTTGGATGTCGGCACCAGACCGGTGCCATAGGCATCGCCCTTCACCACCGCCGCGCACAGCGCGGGTGCCACGCGCCGGGCGATTTCCTGGTAATTCGCCTGAAGCGCTGCCAGATCTATGGTCAGAAGGCCGCCGGCCTCGGCCTGCGGAATATCGTCCATGTTCACTTTGACGCACTCAATGTTCTGGCAGGCGATCGCCCTGGGCAAGAGAGGAGAAGCGGGTGAACTGGGCTTCGAAGGCGACCTTGACCGTTCCAGTCGGGCCGTGGCGCTGCTTGCCGATGATCACCTCGGCTACGCCGTGCGCCGCTTTCATTTCGAGATCCCACTTGAACCATTCCTCGGTGCCTTCCTTCGGCTCCCTGTTCTTGAGGTAATACTCCTCGCGGAACACGAACATGACCACGTCGGCATCCTGCTCGATGGAACCGGATTCGCGAAGGTCCGACAATTGGGGGCGCTTGTCGTCGCGCGATTCCACCTGCCGCGAGAGCTGGGAAAGCGCCATGATAGGTACGCCAAGCTCCTTGGCCAGTGCCTTCAGACCCGTGGTGATCTCGGTGATTTCCTGCACGCGACCCTGCGACGAGCTTTTCGAGGAGCCGGTGAGCAGCTGAAGATAATCCACCACCATGAAATCGAGACCGCGCTGGCGCTTGAGCCGACGGGCGCGGGCACGAAGTTGGGCGATGGAGATGCCGCCCGTATCGTCGATATAGAGCGGAATAGTCTGCATCATCTGGGCGCAGCTTGCGAGCTTGTCGAACTCGTTCTCGTTGATGTCGCCGCGCCGGATCTTATAGGAAGCAATCTCGGCCTGCTCCGCGAGGATACGGGTGGCGAGCTGCTCGGCCGACATTTCCAGCGAGAAGAACCCGACCACGCCGCCATCGAGCGCGCGGATACTGCCGTCAGGCAAGGTTTCGGAGCGATAGGCCGCGGCCACGTTGAAGGCGATGTTCGTGGCCAGCGACGTCTTTCCCATGGCCGGGCGGCCGGCGAGGATGATGAGATCGGACGATTGCAAGCCACCCATCATCTGGTCGAGGTCGTCGAGGCCGGACGCGGTGCCGGAGAGGTGGCCATCGCGCTGGAAGGCGCGGCTGGCCATGTCGACCGCTTCCTTCAGCGCATCGTTGAAGCGCATGAAGCCGCCGTCGTAGCGGCCGGTTTCAGCAAGCTCGTAGAGGCGCTTTTCCGCCTCTTCGATCTGGTCCTGCGGCGTGACGTCGATAGCCGCGTCGTAGGCCTCGTTGACGACCTCCTCGCCGATGCTGATGAGATCGCGCCGCACCGAGAGATCGTAGATCGTCCGCCCGTAATCCTCGGCGTTGATGATCGTCGTCGCTTCGGCGGCAAGACGCGCGAGATATTGCGGACCCGTCAGGCCGGCGACGTCGAGATCGTTCGGTAGAAAGGTCTTCAGCGTGACGGGCGTCGCTACCTTGCCGGCACGGATCAGCGCGCTTGCCGTTTCATAGATGGCGACGTGAATCGGTTCGAAGAAGTGGCGGGGCTCCAGAAAGTCGGACACCCGATAGAACGCTTCATTGTTAACCAGAATGGCGCCCAGCAGCGCCTGCTCCGCCTCAATGTTGTGAGGGGGCGTACGAAAGGCAATGTCGGTCGCCGCCGGGGGGCGGGCAGGGGAATCGAGCATGGTCCATCCGGGTGCGCTGGTGTTGGCCAACAGCTAACGCCTCCACGGCGAGTGAGTCCGTGGCGAATCTCCTACGCACCATTTTGTCCTGTGGAGGACCTGTGGAAAGCGGAATCGCACTTGACGCGATTCCGCCCTGATTGATCGCCTCAGGCCCTTCCTACTCGCCGGCGAGCCGCAGCCCGATGCGGTTGCGGCGCTCCTTGCCGCGCAAGTCGGCTTCCGTCTCGGCGATGTAACTGCGCGTCAACGGCACCACACCCTCACGTTTGGCCAACTGAATCTGGAACACCATCATCCCCTGGTGGCGGAAGGCCATTTCCGAGGAGGCGAGATAGAACTCGAACATCCGCACGAAGCGCGAATCATACATCCGTTCGATTTCTTCCTCGTGGGCGAGGAAGCGTTCACGCCAGGCTTTCAGTGTCTCGGCGTAGTGCAGCCGCAGAATTTCCACATCCGCGACCAGGAGACCCGCTCGCTCGATGGCGGGCAGAACCTCGGAAAGTGCGGGGATGTAACCTCCGGGGAAGATGTACTTGGCAATCCACGGGTTCGTGATCCCCGGCCCTTCGGACCGGCCGATGGAATGGACCAGTGCTACGCCATCGTCCTTCAGCAGGTCGGCGATCTTGCTGAAATATTCTTCGTAGTGGCCTATGCCGACATGCTCGAACATCCCGACGGATACGATGCGGTCGAAGGGGCCCGCGACGTCGCGATAGTCCTGCAAGCGGAACTCGGCGCGCTCGGAGAGGCCGCGTTCGCGCGCACGGGCATTGGCGATGCCGTGCTGCTCCTGCGAGAGCGTAACGCCCGTGACATTTGCGGCTGCGTTCTCGGCGAGATAGAGCCCCATGCCGCCCCAGCCGCAGCCGATGTCGAGCGCATTGAGGTCGGGCCTGTCGAACAGCAATTTTGCCGCGATATGCCGCTTTTTGGCGAGCTGCGCAT